>SKJX01000111.1 GCA_007121785.1 Nitriliruptoraceae bacterium | reverse complement strand
GAGCGCCATCCATCGTCGGCCGGCAGCGAGCACGTGCATCATCGATCCCCTTGGCCTTCATCAACGGCACGGAAGGTGGGACTGGCACCACCCTCTGCTGCGGCCTCGCCGCGCGCAGAGTCTCGCCGACGCCTGCTGGGCAAAGGTGAGTAGGTCACTACTCAACCTGAGCGCGACCAGGGTTCAGCGGGGCCCGCGGACGCTGCCCGGACGCCCGCTCCATGGCTTCTGCCTCCGACGGATCCGGGGCGAACACGCTCGCGAGTCCCCCTCGTCCCTCGATCTGGAGCTTGCGGTAGACCTTCCGGAGATGGTTGCTGACCGTCCGCGTCGACAAGGTCAGCTCGGCCGCGATCCGGCGATCGGTGGCCCCGGTGGCGGCCATGCGGGCGATCTGCGTCTCTCGCGGTGTGAGCAGCCACTCCTGATCGGAGAGCCCGACCATGACGGCACCCGGGCAACCGCCCGCATGACGCTCCGCGCGTTGCATGGAGCGCGCCGCACCGACGAGATCGCGCCCGCGGCGATACCGGTACGCCGCCTGCACGGAGGCCTCCGCAGCGACCAAGCGCAGCCCGAGACGCGCCGCCTGCCTCGCCACCACCTCGAGACCGGGAGCGTCCCGCGCCTCGACGGCTCTCCCATGGCGGGCGAACAACGCCACCAACTCGCCCTCGGTCTGCTCGGCGAGTGCGTCGAGCAACGTCACGAGCGTCCCGTCGACGACGCCGACACGGATCGCCTCGTGCGCGATGAGGGCCGACCACATCGGGTGGGAGGCGAAGAGTCGGGTGGACCGCTCGACCGCCAGACGCTGCGCGTGGACGAGCCGGCCCCGAATGGCGGCGCAGCGGATCTCGGTCAGTGTGACCGCGAGGATGGCTCGGACGTCATCGGCCGGACCCTTGTCCGCGAGATGCCGCAACCTGGTCTCGGCGGCTCGCACCTGGCCGGCGAGGGTCGCGGCATAGGCGAGGTGCGCCAGGGTCGTCCCCATCATCGCGACGGGATCGACCTGCTCGAGCCAGACCAGGGCGTCGCGGCCGGCGCTCTCGGCGAGTTCCACATCGCCGGCGAACAGGCTCAGATGGATGAGCACTGCCCCGAGATAGCCGGCACCCGCTGCGTCGCTGCCGCCGGTAGCGGCCCTCAGCGCGTCGCGGAGCAGCGGGAGCCCACCAGCGGCGGGTCCGCCGGAGTAGGTCGATGCCAGCGCCTCGGTACCGACCATCTGCATCCGAGCGAGCGGCAGTCGATCGCGGACGGACGGCTCCAGTTCGCGGGCGGCCTCGAGTTGGCCGGCGACCTCATGGAACTGGCCGCGTACCACCGCAGCCAGGCTCGCCACCACGAGTGTGGCCACCAGGGCCCGCGGCGTCGCTTCCTGTCGACTCTGGCCTCGCAAGGTGGCTGCCATCGCCGTGTCCAGGTCACCGACGAAGCTTCCGAACAGCGCCCGCAGCGCTTCCATCTCCACTCGTGCGTCGGGATCCTCGTTACGGGAGAGCGCCTCCTCGAGGACGGTGACCCCGCGTTGCCAGTCGCCGCCGGGGAAGAACCAGAGTTGCGCGCGGATCGCGGCGACCTGAGCCCGATCGGCATCGTCGTCGGCTCGTCGGAACGCGAGTTCCAGCCGATCGTCTGCATCGTCGAAGCGTCCCTGCGCAGCCAGGGCCTGTCCATGGATCAACGCGGCTTCGAAGCCCGGAACGACGGCTTCGGCCGCATCGGCGAGGCGGGCAGCGAGAAGCCCATCGGAGACCCGTAACGCCTCGTACCCCGCGGCCAACGCGAGCGCGGCCGAGATCTCGGTACCCGCCTCGAGCTGCCACACCGCGATGCGCAACTCATCGCCTCGCCGCCGTGCGGGGAACGCGCTCGCCGCTGCGGCGAGCTGCCGCGCATGTGCGCGGCGACGGATGAGCGGGAGCTCGCCCCGCTGGACGTCTCCGTCCAACGGCCGGCTCAAGGCGGCGGCGGTGCGGCGGCGGGACGTCTCGATGCGGAGGATGCCACGCGTCTCCAGGCGTGCCAGGGTCCGATCCTCGACGACGATCGTCTCGAGCAGTGCGAGAGGGAGCGGCTCACCAACAGCCAGGAGCTCGACCACGGTCCGCTCGTCGTCGGTCAGGCCGTCGAGCCGCTCAACCAGGAGCCGTGCAAGTCGGGGTGAGCTGACCGGCGTGCGCGGAAGCTCCCACTGCCCGTCGAGACGTACGCAGCCATCCGTCTGCCGTGCCGCGCGCAGGTATTCGGTGACGTAGAGGGGGATGCCTCGGGTGCGCTCCCAGACCGATGCAGCCGAGGCTGCGGTCAGTCGATCGCCGAGCACCGAGGTCGCCAACGCCTCGGTGGCTCGACGGTTCAGCGGTTCCACCGTGACGTGGTGGTTCTCCTGGCGATGGGCCAGCGCGTCGACCCCAGCAGGAAGGTCGACGTCGCTACGGACGGTGAGCAGAAGCCGGCACACCTCGGCTCTGAGGAGCTCTTGGAGCACCGTGACCGACGCGTCGTCGAGGAGATGGGCGTCATCGACCACCACCACGTAGGGCCCGGATGCTCCACGCGCCCGGAAGACCTCATGCGCCAGCGGCAACAGACCGAGCCGTTGCCCGTGCCCCGAGGCGTCGACCGGAGGCAGAAGATGCGCCAAGGCGCCGAGTGGAACCGCCCGTGCAGCCTCCGACGCCACCACGACGTCGAACCGCCAGCCGGACGCATCGAACTCCGGGAGCAGAGACCGCAGGAGGTGCGACCTCCCGACCCCGAGCTCCCCCCACACGACCGCACCCCGCGGGCCGCGTCCGTCGAGCCACGGCCGGAGACTGCGCAGCGCTGCCGAGCCGCCGATCGGCCGCGGGTCGCCCATGGCGTTGGTCGTCGTCATCCCGTCTTCATCCACTGGGCTCCAGACACCACCGATGTGATCGTCGAAACGTCGTCACCGGCACGGCCGGGTCCGTCCGGGCGGCATCCACAGGCCCTGCTCCTTCGGATCAGCCGCCGTGATGGACCGGGCGTAGCGTTCCTCGGCGATCGAGGTCCGTTGGCAGACGAAGGGCGAGGTGGCACCATGGCCGTCGAGCAACCACGCCGGATCGCACTTCACCGCGCCGCCGCACAGAGCTGGGGCGAGGAGGTCGCAGACACCTTGTTCGAGTTGGTCGCACCCTCTGGCCACGAGTTGGCGACCCGCGCCGACATCCAGGGCATCCTCGATGCTCTGGACGCCATGGACCGCCGGTGGGACGAACGTCTGGCAGCCACCGAACAACGCTCGGACGAACGCGTCACCACGATGGAGCAACGGTGGTCCGCGGAAGCGGCGACGTCCAGGTTCGAGTTGCGCGCAGACTTCGAACGTGGCCTGCGTGAGACCATCACGAGCCAGACCCGCACGCTGGTGATCTCACAACTGGGCGCGCTGGTCGTCATCGCCGGACTCGCGTTCGGACTCGGCGGCTGATGCTCGTCGGCTGATGCTCGTCGGCTGACGCTCGGCGGGCCGTGCATCAGCGAGAGCCGTTCAGCACGTGACGTCCCGGCGCCGCCAGCCGAGGAAGCCGACGAGGTGGAGCACGGCGGCCACCACGAGCAGGACGGCCAGTGGCAGCATTCATCGAAGATCTCGTCGAAGTCGTCCGCACGCTGGCCGCCACCTCGCCGGGCGCCAGGCTCGACCCGCCCCTGCTGCTGGCGCTCGACGAGATCGGCAACCTCGCGCCACTCCCCTCCCTGCCCACGCTGATGGCCGAAGGCGGCGGCACCGGCATCACCACCCTCCCGGTCCTCCAATCGATGGCACAAGCCCGGGTCAAGTGGGGCAACGACGCCGCCGGAGCGATCTGGGGCGCCTCGATGGTCAAGATCATCCTCGGTGGCGGGTCCAACAGCCGCGACCTCCAAGACCTGGCCGCCCTGATCGGTGACCGCGACGACACCAATTAGTCCACCAGCATCGACGCCTACGGTGGCCGCTCCAGCCAACGCTCGACACGCCGGGTCCCAATCATGGCCCCCGACATCCGAACGTTGCCGTTCGGGACCGCCCTGACCCTGCTGCGCACCGCCCCACCCATCATCACCGACCTACGCGCCTGGACCGACCGGCCCGACGCCACCACCCTCACCACCCACCGAGGCGAGCTCGAAACCCTCCTCCGCGCCGCACCTACCAGCGCGACACCCGGCAACGACGACACGGCGTGACCGACACTGCGTCCCCACGACCGGCCGGTGGCGCCAGACTCCCAGCGACGGTCAGCCCGATACCGCCCCGGACCGGCAGCTGAACACAGTCAGGCGTTCACGACCGTGCGATCCCGGACGTACGCGCCCACCAGCGCGTCAAGGGCCTAGGCAGCGTTGGTGCGGTCGCGCGAGCCGCCGCGATCGCCCTGCTGATTGTCTGCATCGTCACCGGGAATGCCGCGGATCTGCGCATACCTGGCCGTGCGTCGGCCATCGAGGCCCGTTGGGGCAGCGCAGTCGCACCTTCCTCGTAGCAACTCCGTCCGGGTTGTCCGTGACCGAAGGAGCACCTGATGGCTATCCGCACCCGCCAGTCTGTGACCGGGTTCATCGCCTCCGACCCGCAGCTGACGTTCACCACCCAAGGCGACGCGCGGTTC
>SKJX01000023.1 GCA_007121785.1 Nitriliruptoraceae bacterium | reverse complement strand
GTCCGCGATGTCGATCGAGAGGATCTCGAACGCCGTCCCGGCGTCCAGACCGCGCTCGAGGACGCGGCGGGAGATGTCGTCGGGGTTCTCCAGCACGTCCTTGTGGCTGTCCGCGGAGCCGATCGAGGACACCGAGCCCTCACCGACGCGGGCGATGATGGTCTCCTCGCCGGCACCACCGACCAGGCGCTCGATGTTGGCGCGCACGGTCACGCGGGCGACGGCGATCACCTGGATGCCGTCCTTGGCGACCGCGGCGATGCGCGGGGTCTCGATCACCTTCGGGTTGACGCTGACCTGCACCGCTTCGAGGACGTCGCGGCCCGCCAGGTCGATCGCGGTCGCACGCTTCCACGGCAGCTCGATGTTGGCGCGGTCGGCCGAGATCAGCGCATCGACGACGCCCTGCACCGCGCCACCGGCGAGCACGTGGGCTTCCATCTGCCCGATGTCCAGCTCGATGTCGGCCTTGGTGGCGCTGATCAGCGGGCGGATGATCTCGCCCGGGTTGACCTTGCGCAGCCGCATCCCGATGAGGGTGCCCAGCCCGACCCGCACGCCGGAGAACAGCGCGGTGATCCACAGGCCGATCGGGACGAAGTACAGCAGGAGCGCCGCCCCGATGAAGACCGCAGCCGCGATCACGATGACGAGCGTGCCGTCCATACCAACCTCCGAGATCCAGCGCCGAGGAGGTCATCCCCCCGGTGACAGCTCGACACGGTAGTGGTGCCGAGGCGACCTTGTGTCACCTGCGGCCACCGGCCGTGGACGGCCTCAGCCGTCGCTGCGTCCGGGTTCGTCAGCGTCGGCCGGCGTGGATGAGCTGCGTGCGCGCCGCACGACCCGTCGGTACCGCTCGGCACGGACCACCTCGACGGCCTCGCCCTTCTCGAGGTAGTCCCCGAGGGTCACCACGTCCACGCGGAACCCATCGAACTCCGCGATACCAGCGGGACGCAGGTCGCTGGCGGCGACGCCGACCGCGCCCTGGCGTGAGGCGGCGGCCGCGGCAGCCGACAGCGGTGCGTCCTCGCTCGGATCGGCGTTCCCGCCCCCGGGGGTGTTCGGTGGGTCGTCGTGGGCGAGCCGGTCGCCGTCGCCGAACCACTTCAGCCAGCCGGCCGGTTCGTGGTCGGGCTCGCCGGGTGCGCCCTCGCCCCGGGCCTGCGCGCGGTCACGGTCCTCCTTGCGCTTGCGCGAACCGAGCGCCAGCAGCGCGATGATCCCGACGGTGATGGCGACGAACGCGATCACGATCGTGGCCGCGGTCGAGACCATCGCGCCGGTGGTGACCATGTCCAGGTCCGGCCCCACCATCGTCGACCAGGCGCCGCCGAGCACCCCGGCCATGCCGAGCACGCCCGGGATGCCGAACCCCGGTACGACGAAGATCTCCAGCGCGATCAGCCCGAACCCGATGAGCATCAAGGTGACGTCCTCCCAGCCGGCCATCCCGGCCAGCGCGTGACCGTAGAAGAACGCGCCGAGGGCGGCGACCCCGGCGACGCTGACGACCCCGAAGGCGCCGAGGAAGATCTCACCGATCAGCAGCAGGATGCCGGCGGTCAGCAGCGCAGCGGCGATCAGTGGGTTGGTCAGCCACCGGACGGCGCGCTCGCCCAGCTGGCGGTCGCGCTCGATCGCCCTGGTATCAGCGAGGCCGATCTCCTCCAACGCGTCGTCCAGCCCGTCCGCCCGACCGTCGAGGTAGCCGACCGACTCCGCGGTGTCGGCGTCGAGCGTGAGGAGTTCGGTCGGGTCGACCACCCCGTCGACCGCGACGGACGGGTCCACCATGGCCGCGGCGACCGTCGGCTCGCGGCCCCGTGCGTCGGCGGTGTCGGTGATGGTGGTCCGCACGGCGTCGACCACCTTGTCGTGGTCGGTCTGGGCGCCGCCGCTGCTCGGTCGGCCGGGATCGGCGGCACCGAGCCTCGCTTCGGCACCGAACACGATCGTCTCGCTGGCGACCGCGACGAGCGCACCCGAACCCAGCGCGGACCGGTCGATCAGCGCGATCGTCGGCACCGACGCATCCAGCAGCGCGTCATGCATCCGCAGCGCGGCGTCGAGCCGCCCACCCGCGGTGTCGAGCACGACGATCAGCGCGGCCGCATCGGCGTCCTCGGCGTCGCGGACTCCGCGCTGCACGTAGGGGCCCTGGCTGCGGTCGATGTCGCCGTCGATCGTCAGCACGTGCACCGGCTCGGGCTCCTGGGCATCCGACTCGGTCATCGCCAGGACGGCGAGCACGATCCCGATGCCGAGCACGAACAGACCCCGCCACGGCAATCGCTGCCGCGGTCGGCCGTGCGTGCCTCGGTCGGCCACCGACCGCTCCTGGTCGTCGACGGGTCCGGTCCTGCCGAGCAGCGTACGTCGGGAGCGGACCGTGACACCGAGCCGGGCAGTAGCGTGCCGGTCGCCGCGTGGTCCATCGACGGAGATCCCCGTTCGGACCGGTGGACGGCGACCGACGGGAGCGAACCATGTCCACCCGCCTGCTCTGCCACGAACTCGACGCCGACACCGACGACCTCGAGCCGCAGTGGGCCGCCCTGCGTGAGCGGGTCGCCCGGGTGGAGCCGCATGTGCTCGTGCTGCCGGAGATGCCGTTCGCCCCGTGGCTGGCTTCGTCCGCCACGGCGGATCCGCAGGCGTGGGCCGCCGCGGCCAGCGAGCACGATCGGTGGTCGGACCACCTCGACGACCTGGACGCCGAGGTGGTGGTGACCACCCGTCCGATCGTCGACGAGGCGGGCGTCCGTGCCAACGAGGCCGTGGTCCGGGTCCGCGGACGCGGGATCGTCGCCCGCCGTCGCAAGACCTTCCTGCCGGACGAGCCCGGCTTCCACGAGGCCACCTGGTACGACCGTGGGCCGGTCGACTTCCCGGTCGTCGACACCCCGGTCGGACCGCTCGGGGTGATGGTCTGCACCGAGCTGTGGTTCCCCGAGCATGGCCGTGCGCTCGGCGCGGCCGGAGCCCGTCTCATCGCCGTCCCGCGGGCGACCCCGGTCACCTCGGTCGAGCGCTGGGAGGCGGGTGCGCGGGTGCTGGCCACGATCGCGGGCGCGTACGTGCTGTCGGTCAACCGGGCCGGTGGCCGGGGCATCGCGACGTTCGGTGGTGGCAGCGTCCTGGTCGACCCGGAGGGGCGGGTCCTGGCCCGCACGACCCCGGAGCTCCCCGTCGCCGCCGCGGAGGTCGACCTGACGGCGGCCGACCGCGCCCGGACCACCTACCCGCGCTACGTCGACGCCCGTGGTTGACAGCCCCCTGACCGGCGGGCATGATCATGTCATCATGACGAATCTGCTCGCACGTGCGCAGGGTGGACCGCGTGACCACCGGTCGGCGGTCCCGCTGTACGTCCAGTTGCGGGAGCGGCTACGTGCGCAGATCGAGGCCGGCGACCTCGAGCCCGGCGACCGGCTGCCGACCGAGGTCGAACTCGAGGAACGCTACGAGGTCTCACGCTCGACGATCCGGCAGGCCATCGGCGACCTCCAGGCCGACGGGCTGGTCCAGCGCGTCCAGGGCAAGGGCACGTTCGTCGCCAGCCCGGCCATCCAGCATGGCCCGGAGCTCAAGTCGTTCACGGAACTGCTGCACGGCCAGGGGTACGACCCGACCCACCGCCCGCTCGACTCGACGATCGTGACGGCGCCCGACGCGATGTGTCACGAGCTCGGGATCGACGAGGGCACGTCCTGCCGGTACCTCGAGCGTCTCCTGGTCGCGGACGATCGGCCGGTCGGGGTGTCCAGGACCTGGTTGCCCCTGCCGGTGCTCGGTGCGGCGGATCAGGCGATCGCCCAGGGCACGTTGGCGGGTGGCTCGCTCTACCGGTTGCTGGCCGAGTCCTCACCCGACCTGGCCCCGCGGACCGGTTCGGAGACGATCCTGCCGGCGCTGGCCGGGGGAGAGGAAGCTCGGCTCCTCGGCTGCGAGGTCGGGACCGCCCTGCTGAGCATCCGTCGTTGCACCTGGACGGCCACCGGTCAGCCGCTCGAGTGGACCCACCTGCTCTTCGTCCCCGGCCGCTACGAGTACCGCGTGGAGCTGCAGCGGTCCGGTGCCACGGGGGGCGCACGTGGCTGAGTCGTTGCCCACGCCCGAGGAGGTCCGTGCCGCCGTCGCCGAGGTGGTGACGCGGTACCTCGACGCGGATGCGCCCGCTGGCGCCGGTGCCGGCACGAGCGCGGGGCTGGCGGACGAAGGCGAACTCACGACGCTGGCGATCGGCGGCGACCACGGCGGGTTCCACCTCAAGGAGCGTCTCGCCGCCGACCTGCGCGATCGTGGCTACACGGTCACCGACTGCGGTACCCGTAGCACCGACGCGGTCGACTACCCCGACATCGCCCACGCCGTCGCGCACGAGGTCTCGACCGGCCGGTGCCAGGTCGGCATCGTGATCGACGGTGCCGGGATCGGCTCGGCGATCGCCGCGAACAAGGTCCCCGGGGTGCGCGCTGCGACCTGCTGGGACGTCACCTCCGCCCGCAACAGCCGGGAACACAACTACGCCAACGTCCTGTCCCTCGGCGCCGGTCTGCTGGGCGAGAACCTGGCCCGCCAGGTGGTCGACGCTTGGCTCGCCACCCCGCGAGGTGAGTCGCGCCACGGTCGTCGCGTCGCGAAGATCGGCCAGCTCGAGGAGCGCTACGGAACGAGACCCGCGTGAACACCGACCAACTCATCGACGCCATCACCCAGGAGGTCCTGCGGTCGCTCGGCCACGAGGCTGCAGCGGACGGGGACAGCTGCGCCGACTGTGAGGGCGGGTGTGCCTCCAGCTGCTCGGACAAGGTGCGCCGCTTCGTCGGAAGCGGGACCGAGCGCGTCGGCTTCACCGGCAACGGTGCCGATGTCCCGAGCGATCTGGCCGGCTACATCGACCACACGCTGTTGCGTCCCGACGCGACCGCAGACGACATCGATGTGCTGTGCAACGAGGCACGCGACTACGGCTTCGCGTCGGTCTGCGTCAACTCCTACTGGGTCAAGCGCGCCGCCGGGCACCTGCGCGGTAGCCCGGTGAAGGTCGCCTCGGTGATCGGGTTCCCGTTCGGCGCGACCCCACCGGAGATCAAGGCGATGGAGGCCCGCCGAGCGATCCGTGACGGGGCCCGCGAACTGGACATGGTCGTCAACATCGGTGCGCTCAAGAGCGGCGACGCCGACCTGGTCCGCGCGGATATCACCAAGGTCGCCGAAGCCTGCCGCGAAGCGGGTGCTGGGCTCAAGGTCATCATCGAGACCGCCTACCTCACCGACGAGGAGAAGGTGGTCGCCTCGCACATCGCGCGCGAAGCCAAGGCCACCTTCGTCAAGACCTCGACCGGCTACGGCCCTGGCGGTGCCACCGTCCACGACGTGCTACTCATGCGCGAGACGGTCGGACCGGAGATGGGGATCAAGGCATCCGGTGGCGTCCGCACGCGCGAGGACGTCCGCGACATGATCGCCGCCGGGGCGACGCGGATCGGCGCTTCCGCCGGCGTGCAGATCGTCACCGGCGGCCAGGGCGACGACCAGTACTAGCGACCACCCGAAGGAGCACCGATGAGTAACGGGATCGAGCTGCGTGCCTACTGCTACCTGGACAGCATCCAGCCGCAGTACGCCGCGTTCCTGGGCACGGTCGCGCAGGGGTTCCTGCCGCTGGCCAAGGATTCCTCGCTGTACGTCGAGGTCGCGCCCGGCATCGAGATCAACCGGCTGACCGACGTGGCGCTGAAGGCCGTGGACGTCAAGCCGGGGATGCAGGTCGTCGAGCGGGTCTTCGGCCTGCTGGAGATCCACGCCGCCGAGCAGAGCGCGACCCGCGCCGCCGGCGCCGCGATCCTGGAGGCCATCGGCCAGCAGGAGGAGGACCGGCTCGCACCGCAGATCCTGTCGAGCCAGATCATCCGCCGCGTCGACGACCATCACGCGCAGATGATCAACCGCATGCGTCATGGCCACATGCTCATCCCGCAGCAGACGCTGTACGTGATGGAGTGTCAGCCGGCCGCCTACGCCGCTCTCGCCGCCAACGAGGCGGAGAAGGCGTCGGACGTCAACATCCTCGAGGTCCGGGTGTTCGGCTCCGTCGGCCGGATGTACCTCGGCGGCGAGGAACGCGACGTCGAGGTGGGCTGGCAGGCCGCCGTGGCCGCGCTCGAGGCCCTGGAGGGCCGCAAGCAGAGCACGTAGTACGAACGACCCGATCCCGACCTGATCCCGAAACGCGAGGAGAACGACTGATGGCTGAGGCCCTGGGGATGATCGAATGCCGGAGCTTCCCGGCGATGGTGGAAGCTGGTGATGCGATGGTGAAGGCCGCGAAGGTCGAGCTGGTCGCGATGGAGAAGACCGGTGGTGGCTACGTCACCGCGGTGGTCCGTGGCGATGTCGCCGCGGTCAAGGCCGCGGTGCAGGCCGGGGTGCTCGGTGCCGAGCGCGTCGGTGAGCTGACCAGCAGCCACGTCATCGCGCGTCCGCACGCCAACATCGACCAGGTGCTGCCGCTGGGCCGCGACGGGGAGGGCGCCACCGACGACTAGGCGACGGGTGACGCCGTGCTCGTCTCGGACCCCACGGGGCCGTGCCGGACACGCCACGACCCGGCCAGACAAGGAAGGTGGTGCCCATGCTCCTCGGACGCGTCGCCGGCACGTTGGTGTCGAGCCGCAAGGATCCCTCGATCGAGGGGATCAAGCTGTTGATCGTCCGCTCGCTCGACGCGGACGGTCAGGAGACCGGCCAGTCGATCGTCGCGATGGACGCGGTCGGTGCCGGGGTCGACGAGGTGGTGCTGCTCGCCCAGGGCAGTTCGGCCCGCCAGACCGAGGTGACCCACAACCGCCCCTGCGACGCCGTGGTGATGGCGATCGTGGACACCTGGGAGGTCGGCGGGGAGGAACGGTTCCACAAGCACCGTGAGGGTGATGGATCGTGAGCACGCTGTCGTCGGAGGAGATCCAGCGGATCATCGAACGGGTCAACCTGCGTCTGGGGGAGACCTCCGGTGGTCGCGGTGAGCTCCTGCGCGGCCAGGAGGGCCTCGCCGCAGGGGAGGACGCCGACCTCGGCGAGGGCATCTACGCCAGCGTCTCCGACGCGGTCGCCGGGGCCTCCCGGGCGATGGTCGCCTTCCAGAGCGCCGGGCTGGAACTGCGCAAGCGGATCATCGCGGCCGTCCGCGCATCCATGCTCGAGCAGGCCGAACGGCTGGCCGAGATGGCCCACGCGGAGACCGGGCTCGGTCGTGCGGCCGACAAGGTGATCAAGAACCGGCTGGTCACCACCAAGGCGCCGGGTCCGGAGGATCTCGAGCCGCAGACCACCACCGGTGACCAGGGCATGACGGTCACCGAGTTCGCGCCGTTCGGTGTGGTCGGGGCCATCACCCCGACCACCAACCCGACCTCGACGATCATCAACAACACGATCTCGATCGTCTCCGCCGGTAACGCTGTGGTGTTCAACGTCCACCCGGGCGCGAAACAGGTGTCGCGGGAGAACATCCGCCTGCTCAACCGGGCGATCCAGGAGGCGGGTGGGCCGGCCGACCTGGTCACCGGGGTCGCGGAGCCGACGATCGACAGCGCGAAGGAACTGATGCACCACCCGGACGTCCGGCTGCTGCTGGTCACCGGCGGGCCTGCGGTCGTGCGTGAAGCCCTCAAGACCGACAAGCGGGCCGTCACCGCCGGCCCCGGCAACCCCCCGGTCGTCGTCGACCAGACCGCGGACATCGATCAGGCTGCCCGCGACATCGTCATGGGGGCGTCGTTCGACAACAACGTGATCTGCACCGACGAGAAGACCACCATCGCGGTGCGCGGGGTCGCCGACCGGTTGGTGCCGGCGATGGGACGTCACGGCGCGTACGTGCTCAAGGAGCACGAACTGCGACGACTCGAGCGGGTGATCTTCCAGGAGCTGGGCGCCCCCAACAAGCCGGGGCGCATCGATCCGGCCTGGGTCGGGAAGGACGCGGCCTCGATCCTGGCCGAGATCGGCGTGCGCGCCGATGGGGACGTGCGGTTGCTCGTGGCGCAGGTGCCCAACGATCACAGCCTGGTGTGGACCGAGCAGATGATGCCGGTCATGCCGGTCACGGAGGTCGCTGACGTCGACATGGCGATCGAACTGGCCCGAACGTCCGAGCACCGCTTCGGACACACCGCCGGCATCCACTCGACCAACGTCGACGTCATCACCCGGATGGCGCGCGTGATGAACTGCTCGATCTTCGTCGCCAACGGCCCGACCTACAGCGGCCTCGGACACGGCGGCGAAGGGTTCTGCTCGTTCTCGATCGCGACCCCGACGGGTGACGGCATGACCCGACCACGCACCTTCTCGCGCGAGCGGCGTATCTCGCTCGTCGGCTCCCTGCGGATCGTGTAGCCATGGAGCCGTCGGTCGCCGTCCTCGAGTTCGATTCGATCGCGCATGGCATCGCCGCTGGCGACGCCATGGCGAAGCGTTCGCCGCTGGATGTGCTGCTGGCCGGCACCGTCCATCCGGGCCGCTACCTGGTCCTCGCCGGTGGGCTCACCGCGGACGTGGAGGAGGCGATCGACGCGGGACGCCTGGTCGCGTCGAGCGCGCTCGTCGGGATCACCTTCCTGCCGGACATCCACCCCACGGTGGTGGCGGCGATCGGGGGTGCTCGTCACGATGCCGGTGGAGCGCTCGGCGTGATCGAGACACGCACCGTGACCGCGGCGGTCGAAGCGGCCGACGCGGGCGTGAAGAACGGTGAGGTGGTGCTGCGGGAACTGCGGCTCGCTGACGACCTCGGTGGCAAGGCCTACATCCTGTTCGGCGGGTCCCTGACGGAGGTCGAGGCGGCCGTGGAGTACGGGGTCGAACGCATCGCGGGCGAGGGGCAGCCGGTCACCCAGGTGGTCATCGCTCAGCTCCACGAGGAGATGGACGCCAACCTGCGTGCCGACGGCCGCTTCCTGCCGCGGGTCGCCGGCGCGCACAAGCCCGCCGGCGACGAACCCGCAGGGAAGGGCCGCTGATGCAGCTCGGTCGAGTGGTCGGGACGGTGGTCGCGTCGGTCAAGGCGGACGGGCTCGAGGGCGTGCGGTTGCTGATCGTCCAGCCGCTGGACCGGCAGCAGCAGCCGCGCGGCACGCCGATGGTGGCCGCCGACGCGGTCGCGATGGCGGGGCCGGGTGAGCTCGTCCACTACGTCAGTGCCCGCGAGGCGGCCCAAGCCCTGCGCGAGACCTTCGTGCCGGTGGACCAGGCGATCGTCGGGATCGTGGACGCGGTCGAGGAGGTGTCGTCGTGAAGATCGCCCGCGTCGTCGGCACCGTGGTCTCCACGATCCATGCGGAGATCCTCGATCACCGCAAGCTGCTGTTGTGCGACACGCTCGACCCCGAAGGTGAGCCGGACGGCGGCTACCTCATCGCGGTCGACGTCGTCGGGGCGGGTGCGGGGGAGACGGTCCTCCTGCTCGACGAGGGCACGTCGGCGCGGCAGATCGTGGATGAGCCGTCCGGTCCGCTGCGGACCGTCGTCGTCGGGATCGTCGACGAGATCGATCTCGCCGAGCGCTAGACGATCGCGTCCGCCGCCGCCTCGGCGGCTGGCGTCCTTGCGGCACGCGGCGATCGAGGCGTCGTCGGTTGGTCGCTCGCGGGGCTCGTGAGCAGGCGGTCGACCGTGTCGATCCACCGACCGTGGCGGTCGGCGCGGAGCGTCCGCCAGCCGCGTCGCCGGGCCGGTCGCAGGTTGCGTGGACGGTCGTCGACGAACAGCAGGTGCCGCGGCTCCAGCTCCGCTCGTGACTCGACCAGCCCGTAGAGGCCCGCCTCGGGCTTGGCGATGCCGAGCACGTCGGAGATCAGGAGCCGGTCGAGGTGGCCGGCCAGCCCGTGCCGCTCCAGGGCGGGGACCAGCCACTCGCTGCGGTGGTTCGACACCACCCACACCGGCACCTGCGCCGACCAGCGGGTGAGCGTGTTGGGGGCCAGCTGCGGACCGAGCAGCTGCGCCATCCGGCCCTGCCAGGTCGCGATGTCCGCCTCGAGGCCGAGCCCGTGGAGCAACTCCCGCCAGAACGACGCCTCGTCGATCCGGCCGCTCCACAGCGCCGAGCGTTGGCGCTGGTAGTGGACACGCACCCGGTGGACGGTGGTCCCGGCGGCTCGTGCGAGGTCGTGGAACAGCACCAGCATCTGGTTGCTGACCAGCAGGCCACCGGCGTCCAGCAACAGCAGGCGAGGTGGTGCGGGAGCGCGGTGTGCGGTCGTGCGCATGTCGGGCTCGAGGAAGGGGAAGGGGCGCAGGAGAGGCGCGCCGGATGACGTCGTGGGTGGGCCGCCGTCGGACCCCGGAGGCCTCGAGCCGTTCCCGCTCGGAGCATACCCTCCCCGGGGTACCCGACGGTGGGCCGTTCGGCCCGCCTCGCGCTGGTCAGCCATGGCGCCGCCAGGCGGGTGAGCCCGGTTCAGGCGTCGGTCGCCCGGGTGGCCACGTAGACGGTGTTGGCCGACTCCTCGCCGGTGTAGAAGTTCGAGAAGCTGACGACGTGGGCGTCCTGGTGCGCGAACACCTGGGCCAGGACCGCCTGGAAGTCGGCGTCCGGTGGATCGTCCGACCACAGGGCGAAGACCCCACCGGGATGCAGGTGGCGGGCGAGTCGTCGCAGCCCGACCGGCGTGTAGAAGGTGCGGTTGCGTTCGTCCAGGACGTGACGCGGCGTGTGGTCGATGTCGACCAGGACGGCATGCACCCGGTCGTGGGACGTGAAGCCCTCGTCGCTGGCGGCGAGTTGGAAGAAGTCCCCGTGCACCAGCTGCGTCCGCGGGTCGGACGTCAGGGCCGCCGCGTCGGGGAGCAGATCCTGTTCGTGCCAGTCGATGACGGCGTCGAGCGCGTCGATCACCGTCATCGAACGCACCCGCGGCTCCTCGAGCACGGCGCGGGCGGTGTAACCGAGGCCGAGCCCACCGACGACCACGTCCAACCGGTCTCCCGGCGTGTGCGCCAGGCCGAGCCGCGCGAGCTCGATCTCCGCGACCGTGAACAGGCTCGACATCAGGAACTCGTCGTCGAGCTTCACCTCGTAGACGTCGAGCCGGCGGGACGGCTCCCAGCGACGGCGCAGGCTCAGCGTCCCGACGTCCGTGTCGTGGGATGCCAGTTCCTCGAAGAGTTCGCTCATGGGGTGCCACCTCGGCGTCACGGTGCGTGATGGTCGCCGACCACGTGAGAGCGCGGGACCGGAGCCGAGCCGGGGGACCGGCACGTGCCGGCCCCGAGCCCCGGCGCCGTCGTCGGCGTGATGGACGATACTGCGCGCATGTGGATGATCGTGCGTGTAGCGGCGGTGCTCGTCGTGGCGGTGTTGGGCCTGCTCATCGCTGGCCGGGGTGGTTGGATCATCGACGTCGTCGACGCGGTCCCCGGGCTCGGGGCAGGCCCGCCGTCGGGCTTCGTCGGTGGCGTCCGTCCCGCCACCGTGGCCGGTATCGCCGGCTTGGTGGTCGGCGCGCTCGCGGCGGTGCTGGGGCCCGTCGCCCGGGGTGTCAGCCAGCTGGTGACCCTGCTGCACGAACTGGGGCACACGGTGGTGGCCGCTGCCCTCGGCGCGCGTCCCGCCGGGATCGTGCTGCGCCACGACGCCTCCGGTCATGCCACGGCCCGGTGGGTGGGGCGGCCGACGTGGACGCGTCGGTTCGCGCTGGCGCTCGTGGCGTTCGCCGGCCTGCCGGCTGCGGCGGCCGTCACCACCGCTGGTGCCCAGCTGCTCCGGTTGCTCGGCCCGGACGTGGTCCTCTGGAGCTTCGCGGTCGCCGGTGGCCTGGTCGCGCTGCTCGCCCGGAGCGTCTGGTCGTTGATCGTCGCCGCCGGGCTCGCTGGTGCGGCGCTTGCCGCGCTGAGCGACGCCGCCGCACCGTGGGCCGCCGCCATCGTGGTCGCACTCCTGACCTCGGTGGCGGTGAAGACCACCCTGGACAACCTGCGGCGGCTGCGGCGGCCGATGCAGGAGGGTGACGACGCTCGCGCGGTCGGTCGCCGCCTCCGGGTGCCGGCGAGGCTCGTCCAGTTGCTGCAGGTCGCCGTGGCGACGGCGCTGAGCGGCTGGACCGTGTGGCTCCTGCTGCCGACGTTGCCCGGATGAGTCCGACCGTCGCCCGCAGCAGCCGGCGACCGAGATCGGCCGCGGGCTCCCGCGCGTCGGTCAGTCGCAGACCTGCTCGGTGACCTCGGCCTGGTGCTCGCGTTGGTCCGGCTCCCACCAGGTCTTGATGTGCGCGAGGATCGCCTCGACCTCGTCCTCGGTCAGCTCGTTCTCGAACGCGGGCATCGCCGGGAAGCCCTCGCGCGGCGGCATCCCGTGGAGGGTCATGTCCACCAGATCGCAGTCCGCGTGGTGCCAGGTGTGGCCTTCGGCGTTGTGCGGTGGCGGGATGTCACTGATCTGGCCGCCCGTCGCTCCGCCGTGGCACGCGGCGCAGTGGCGGTCGTACAGCTCACCGCCGCGCGCCACCTCGGCCTCGTCGGCCTGCTCGTCGGCCGCGCAGCCGGTCAGCACCAGCAGCACGGTGCAAGCGGCCAGGGCGCGGGTCAGGGAGCGTCGCATCGGGCCCCTCGGTGTCGAGCATGAGGTCAGGACGGTGCGGCGACGTCGGTACATCTCCAGCTAGCGGGCGGCGAGGGCGAGCTGACGTGACAACGCGACCAGGCGGCCATCGCCGTCGCGGATCTCGCCGTCCTCCTCGAGGTAGCCCGCGGTGATCGCCGTGGTCGCGAACCGGGTTGCGAGGTAGTCGTCCGGAACTGGTCGACCCCGGACCTGCACCGTGAGCTCCAGCGTCGGTACCCACCCGAGGCTCGATCCGTCCAGGTTGAACACCGCCGGCGGGTAGCCGTCGGCGACGGTCAGCAGCCCCAGGGTGTCCATCGGTGCGCCGTCGCGCCACCGGAGGTAGCCGCCGGTCTCGCCGCGTCCCGTCGGTCGGCCCTGCGACCAGCCGACCAGCGCCTTCGGCTGGCGGTGGTCGAACCGTTCGAGGATCGGCGGCGCCGGGTACCCGCCGGCTTCGGCGACCTCCACACCGCGGGTGGTCGCGTCGATGCAGTCCCCGATCGGTGGCAGGTCCGGCGGTGGCCGGTCGACGTGGGTGAGGCCGTCGGCCGCAGCGAGGTCACCGAACGTGCCGAGCAGCCGAACCCGCTCGCGGCCGTCCTGCCGCAGCTGCGCGGCGATGGTGGTGTGGCGTCGGCCGGCGCGGGCCACCTCGACGTCGATCTCGACCTCGCCCGGCGTGGGTGGGTGGAGGAAGTGGGCGGTCAGGGTGACCGGGTCGGGGTGGCCGAGCCCGTCGCGCATCGCGCGGGCGGCGAGCGCCATCAGGTAGCCGCCGTTGGGTGCCGCCCCCTCGATCACGGCCCATCCCGGATCGACCGTGGCGCGGTACCGTCCGTCGGCGATCGGCTCGACGGCGGTGTCGCGCTCGAAGCGGCTCACGCAGGTCGGCTCCGGTCGGATGAGGCGGCAACCTAGTCCGTCGGCGGCATCGCCCAGAAGCTCGGCGGCTACCCTGATCGGCCCGGTCCGTCGGTGCTCGTGCGCCGCGCGGACCGTCGCCGTGCGGGCCGGTCCGGTCCGCGCCCGCCCCCCACCGCCAGTGGCGGGGTCCGCCGTCAGACCATCGGAACCACCGTGAGCGAGCACGTCGAGCAGCGTCCGTCCACTCCCGACCCGGCCCCCGACCCCGACCCGGCCGGCGACACCCCGGTCGCCGCATCCGGCGGAGATCCCGGGCAGCCCGCCCCCAGCGTTCAGGTCGAGCTCAAGACGATCGTCGAGCTGTGCAAGCAGCGCGGGATCATCTTCCCGACCGCCGAGATCTACGGCGGCGTGCGTTCGACGTGGGACTACGGCCCGCTCGGGGTCGAGCTCAAGGAGAACGTCAAGCGGCAGTGGTGGCGCTCGATGGTGCAGCTGCGCGACGACATCGTCGGCATGGAGCAGGCGATCCTGGGCCCGACGGCGGTGTGGCAGGCCTCCGGGCACCTGGCCAACTTCAACGATCCGCTGGTGGAGTGTGCGAGCTGTCATCAGCGCTTCCGTGAGGACCACCTGCGCGAGGACCAGCTCGGCAGCGAGACCGCCGAGGGTCAGCTGACCTGTCCCGCGTGTGGCAAGGCCGAGCTCGGCGACCCGCGGAACTTCAACCTGATGTTCAAGACGAACATGGGCCCGATCGAGTCCGAGCACTCCGCGGTGTGGTTGCGCCCGGAGACCGCCCAGGGCATGTTCGTCAACTTCTCGACCGTCCAGCGGGCGACCCGCCGCAAGCCGCCGTTCGGCATCGCCCAGATGGGCAAGTCGTTCCGCAACGAGATCACCCCCGGCAACTTCATCTTCCGCACGCGCGAGTTCGAGCAGATGGAGATGGAGTACTTCGTCGAACCGGGCAGCGACGAGGACTGGCACCGGTACTGGATCGACGAGCGCATGGACTGGTACGTCGAACTGGGTCTGCGACGCGAGAACCTGCGGCTCCGCGAGCACGGCGAGGACGAGCTGTCCCACTACGCCAAGCGGACCGTCGACATCGAGTACTACTTCCCGGACGACTCGATGGGCTGGTCGGAGCTCGAAGGGCTCGCCAACCGCACCGACTTCGACCTCAAGGCCCACCAGGAGGCCTCCGGGCAGGACCTGACCTACTACGACCAGGTCAACGACCAGCGCTACCACCCCTTCGTGATCGAGCCGGCGGCGGGCGCGACCCGCGCGACGCTGGCGTTCCTGTTCGACGCGTACCGGGTGGAGCAGGTGCCGGACGCCAAGGGCGAACTCCAGGAGCGCACCGTGCTCAAGCTCGATCCGCGGCTGGCGCCGTACAAGGTCGCGGTCCTGCCGCTGTCGAAGAAGGAGACGCTCACGCCGACGGCGCGTGAGGTCTTCGATCGGCTCAAGGGCCGGTGGATGTGCGAGTACGACGAGACGCAGTCGATCGGGCGTCGCTACCGCCGGCAGGACGAGATCGGCACCCCGTTCTGCGTCACCGTCGACTTCGACACGCTGGATGACCGTGCGGTGACGGTCCGCGACCGCGACACGATGTCGCAGGAGCGGATCGCCATCGACGAGCTCGAGGCCTTCCTCGCGGAGCGCCTGCCGAGCATCTGAGCGGAGCCGGGACGGTTCGCGCCGCCGGCGTGCCAGCGTGGCGTCGCGGTGCGCGCGGTGCACGGCTCTCGTCGGCGGAGTGATCGGCATCGTCCTGGGGTCGTCGTGGGCCCGCGCGGCCGCACGGGCCGCCGGCGACAGCCACGACGGCTCGGCACCCGTACCCTGGACGGCATCTGGGACAGCACGGCGCGGGAGCGGCCGGGCGCCGCTCCCGGACCGACAGGTCCGACCCGACCGGACCGCCCGCCCCATCAGCACCGAGGTCGCATGCGCTGGACCGCCGCGGTCCTGGCCGCGTTCGTGGCAGGTCTGCAGCTGGCTCTCTTCGCTATCGCGGAGCGGCAGCTGCAGACCTCGCTCGCGCTCGACGGTGCTGCCACCGATCCCCCCGGACTTCGCTGGCTGTGGGCGGTCGCCTGGGCCGCCCCCTGGGTGATCGGCGCCGCCCTGCTCGTCGGCGGGTACGCCCGTCGGGGCGCTGCTGTGCTGGTCACCATGAGCCTGCTGCTGCTCACCACGTCGCTCGGCAACCTGACGGCGGCGCTGACGCTGCCGCTCACCGACCTGGATGTGTCGTTCCTCGCGTTGTTCGAACGATTCGGCGGCGTGGTCGCCTGGGTCGCGGCGCTGTTCTCCGGGGTGACCGCCTGGCTCGCCCGACCGCGCGAGGAGTGGCGGGTGGCCGCGCCCGGACCGGTGGGCTGGTACGTGACCCTGGCGGTGCTGGCATGGCTGCCTGCGGCGTTCCAGCAGGTCGCGTTCGCGCCACCGGGCGCGCCCCGGCGCTTCGTCGAACTGGACGCCGCAGCGCTCAGCGGGCTCGACGCCGTCGGCAGCCTCGCCAGTGCCGTGATCGTCGCGGTCGTGCTGTGGGCGGCCCCGCGCCTGCGGCCGGAGGTGGGTGGGGTGGTCCTGCTGACCTACGCCGTCCCGACCCTCTTCGGCGACGTCGGTGGAGTGCTGCGGGTCGTCAACGAGGAGTTCGTCATCTTCACCCCGTCAGGGGTCCTCGGACTGATCGGCATCGTCGGTCTGATCATCGCCGGCGCCTGGTGGGCGAGCCGTGACGCGTCCATGGCCGAGGCCAGTTGACACCCTCGCAGGTCACGTCGTTCAGAGGTGCCCCCACGGATCCCGTGCGTCGTCGCTCGCCGCACGGCGGGCGTGGTCGTCGGCGAGGATGCGAACGTCCGACTCCATCCGGCTCAGCTGGGCCGCGACGCCCGAGAACGCCCGGATGAGCAGCGAGACGCCCATCAGCGCGGCACCGACGGCGAACGTGACGATCCACAGGAACACCGCGAAGGCCAGCTCGCCCTCACGCAACAGCAGCGTGCCCGCAGCGATGCCGGCGAGCCCCGCGGTGTAGGCCATGAACGTGCAGGCACGTCCGGCGGTGCGCAGCTCACGGGGTCCAGGGATGTGATCCATGGTGCGCAGGGTGCCGCAGCGGGGAGGATCCCGCGAGCGATGGACGACCGGGCGGTATCCTCGGGGCCGACGAGGAGCGACGAGGTGACGGCTGGGGGAGGCGACGCCGGCGACGCCCGCGGGCCGCACGGCGACGACCAGGACGAGGCGCTCGCGCGCCTCGAGGACGTCCTGCACCTCCTGCCGTTCGATCGCGCCGTGCCCGACCTCGCCCACCTGCTCGAGGCGGCCGGTGTCGAGGAGGACCTGCTCCGCCGCGACGAGCGCGCCCGCAAGGTCCTCTACGAGGCGCTGCTGGCACGTCCCTTCGGCACCTTCGGCGCGGTCCAGCAGGTCCGCACGGAGGTCGAGCTGTTGACCCTCGAGGTCGAGGTGCTCACCGATCGGCTCCAGGACCCGGCCCTCGACCGGGAGGTGTTCGAGCGCACCGCCGCGCGCCTCGCCCAGGTCCGGGCACGGCTCGAGGAGATCAGCGAGCAGCTCTGATCGCGCGTCCGGCCGACGCTCGGCCCGCCACGCCGAGGCCGCAGAAGGTCCGTCCGACCCGGCTGCTCCGATCCCCCGGCCCGACCTGGCGGTCCCGCCCGATGCGTGTTTATCTGGGTGCACAGGTGTGCCGATTTGCCCACGCTTGCTGACGGGTCGGGTCCCGTCAGCGAGCACGGCACACCCGATGGCGCGGTCGACCCCCAGTAGGGTCACGCTGCACACCACCGCCGCCCGTCCGCCCGCCATCCAGGAGCCCGCCGTGGCTGCTCCGATCCTCCGGCTCCACGGATGGGTGCAGCCCTACGCGTGGGGATCGCGGGCCGAGCTGGCCCGGTTGCAGGGTCGGGCGACCCCGACGGCCGAGCCGGAGGCCGAGCTGTGGTTCGGAGCCCACCCGCGAGGTCCGGCGGTCGCGGAGGGCATCGACGGGCGTCGACGGCCCCTGCATGACGTGGTGGCCGACGACCCGGTCGGGCAGCTGGGTGCGGACGTCGCGGCCCGGTTCGGTCCGACGCTGCCGTACCTGCTCAAGGTGCTCGCGGTCGAACACCCCCTGTCCCTGCAGGTCCACCCCTCGGAGCCCCAGGCCCGTGCCGGTTTCGACGACGAGGAAGCACGCGGCATCCCGCGGGACGCGCCCGAGCGAACCTTCCGCGACCCGTGGCCCAAACCGGAGCTGCTGTGCGCGTTGACCCCGTTCACCGCGCTGGTCGGTTTCCGCGACCCGAGCCGGACCGTGCAGCTGCTGCGGGCCCTGGACGTCTCGGCCCTCGCCGGGGTCGCCGAGCGGCTCGAACACGGTGACGATGCGGCCTTCGGCGAGGTCGTCCGCGACCTGCTGACCTGGCCGTCCGCCGACCGAGCCACCCTGGTCGCCGCCGTCAGCGACGCGGCGTCGACGCTGCTCGACGGCGGCCCCTTCGCCGACGAGGCGCGTCACCTGGTCAGCCTCGCGGCGGCGTATCCGTGCGACCCCGGGGTGGTCGTCGCCTCGCTGCTGGAACTGGTCCGCCTCGCCCCCGGCGAGGTCGTCTATCTGCCGCCCGGACAGCTCCACAGCTACCTGCACGGCACCGCCGTCGAGCTGATGGCCGTCTCCGACAACGTGCTGCGCGGCGGGTTGACCGCGAAGCACATCGATGTGGACGGCGTGCTCGCCCTCCTGGACAGCCGGGCGTTGACGACACCGCTCGTGGCGTCACGCGACGTCGGGACGGAGGTGGTGTACGACACCGGTGCGCCCCACTTCCGGCTGTCGCGCGTGCAGGTGGACGGCGAGGTGGTGCTCGACCGACGTGGTCCGGAGACCCTCCTGGTCGTCGAGGGGGACGCGACGGCGTCCGCGGACGGGACGGACGTACCGCTCGCTGCCGGCCA
Source organism: Nitriliruptoraceae bacterium (assembly GCA_007121785.1). Taxonomy (GTDB): domain Bacteria; phylum Actinomycetota; class Nitriliruptoria; order Nitriliruptorales; family Nitriliruptoraceae; genus SKTG01. Next base: position 21,602 of record SKJX01000023.1, on the reverse strand, counting down.
GGCCGCGTTCGTCCCGGCCTCGGCCCGGACGCTCCACCTCGACGGCAAGGCATCGGTGTTCCGTGCCGGGGTCGGTGATCTGGAACCGGCGTCGTGGTGACACGGCTGGGCCGTACCGCTTCGATCCGACGTTGCGTACGTTGGAAGGGTCGGTCACGAGCCACGGCTCGCCCCGGAGGTGCCGGCTGAGGAGCGGAACATGGCCGAGAGCAACAAGCTGACGCGTAGCGAGTCCGACCGGCTGCTGGTCGGGGTCTGTGGAGGGCTCGGGGAGCACTTCGGGATCGACGCCACGATCGTACGGATCGTGTTCGTGCTGCTGGCCGTCTTCGGTGGCAGCGGGGTGGTGCTCTACCTGGCCCTGTGGTTGATCGTTCCGCGTGAAGCCACGGCAGATGCGCCACCGCGCGACGCGGTCAGCGACAGCGTGAGCGAAGGCTGGGGGCTGGCCAAGCAGGGAACGCAGGCCGCCAAGCGCAACTACCGGCGGATGCGGGCCAAGCGGTCCGGCCGCGCCGGCCGTTCGGTGCGGGGGTCCGGTGACCCGAAGGCGCTCGGCTCCGGCGGTGCGGCCGCCAGCGAGGGTGAGGCGATCGAAGGCGATGACGACGGCGGGGACCGCCCGGGCTGACCCATCGCGGTCAGCGGTGGAGCGTTGCGGCCGCCCACGCCATCGCCGCGCACCTGACGGCTGGTGTGGCCCTCAAGCCCCGGCGGGTGCGGGGATCGGCCGCAGTCCCTCACGCTCGGCGGCATCAGCCAGCCGCTGATCCCGCCACACGAAGGGCAGCGCGGCGACGTTCGACGGCGCTCGTGATCTCGACGACCGTCCATGCCCAGGTGTCGATGCGGTGGTCGTCGTCGAGGAGCTCACGCATCCGAGCTGACGTCGACTCGGTGATCAGCAGCGGCACGACCGCGGAAGCGTCCCCGTACCTCAGAGCCGGTCGGTGCGGTCCTCGATGATCGCCTCGGACACGTGCGCCTCGGCGTCGATCGGGGGCGTGGCGACGACGGTCGTTGGGTCGCCGGTTCCCGGACGCCGTCGCGATCGACGTCAGCGGTGGCGTGGAGGGTCAGCTCTCCGGGAGCGGCTGTCCGGCCCAGCGGGCGAACGCACCGCGTTGGACGTCGGTCGCGTCGTCCGCCGGGCGCAGCGTCCGGGTCGGGACCGGCTCGCCGAGCGTCACCGGCAGGTGCAGCAGCCGTGGGCCGCGGGCGACCGCCACCTCGACGGTGTCGCCCGGATCGTGGGCTCGCAAGGTGACGTCCAGCAGGCCGCGGGCCACGGTGCGGCCGTCGATGGCGACCAGCCGATCCCCGCCGGTGACGCCGGCCCGCCAGGCCGGTCCGTCTCGCAGCACGCTGGCGAAGGTCACCCCGGCGTCCGACTCCTCGACGCGGACCCCGAGGGACGGGGTGGCCGGGCCGCCCTTCTCGCCCCACACGAGGCCGACCGTGCGGACCACCTCATCCAGTTCGGGGAGGCCGGGCACCGCGACCCGCGTCTCGACCAGGGCCGCCAGTTCGTCACCGCCGTGGGCGGCGATCGCCTCCAGCACGTCGTCCTCGGTGTAGCCGTCCTCGGTCCGTGCGTGCCGCTGCCACAGGGAGGTGAAGACCGCATCCAACCCATCCCCGGTCGGGTCGGCGGCCCGCAGCCGAAGATCGAGCTCGAAGGCGACCAGCGAGCCGTGGCCGTAGTAGTCGGTCATCACGTTCGGCGAGTTCTCGTCGTGGACGTAGTGTTTGATCCACGCCTCGTACGACGCCTGACGCAGGCTCTGGCGGTGCGCGCCCGGGTTCTCGCTCACCCGCTGCCAGGTCGAGGCCAGCGTGTCGAGCAGGCGCGTGGTGGTCCACACCCCGGCGCGGGTGGGGAGCAGTTCGTCGTAGTAGGCGGTCCAGCCTTCCGCGACCCACAGCGACTCCGAGCGGGTGGGACGGTCGTAGGCCGGCCGGACCAACGCGGCCGGGACCAGCCGCTTGACGTTCCACAGATGCAGGTACTCGTGGGCGAGCAGCGTCTGGAACCGGGCGTAGAGGTCCTCGTCCTGGAACACGTGGATCGGCATCTGCAGCACGGTGCCGTCCCGGTGCTCGAGCCCGCCACCTCCCGTGTCCCACCCGACCGTCAGGTAGGTGTAGTGGTCGGTCGGCAGGTCACCCCCGAACAGCGCCAGGCACGCTTCGCCGATCGCGGTCGCGTCGTTGGCGACCCGGTCGAGGTCCGGTGCGCCGCCGTGCCCGGCCCAAACGAACCTGTGGGGGACGCCGGCCACCTCGAAGTCGAGGGTCGGCAGGTCGCCGACCTCGAACGCGCTGTCGATGAGGTGGTCGCGGTGCTCGGCGACGTAGGTGTCCGGCGCCGGTCCGGCTGGCAGCAGCGAGTACACGGTGTGGTCGGCGGGGAACGGCGGTAGGTGCACCTCGTGCGGGCGGTCCTCGCCACCTTCCACGTAGGGGAAGGTCGCCGCCGGGATCAGCAGGGCGTGGTGGTCGTCGACGTGGTTGGTCCGCACCGTCAGGTCGTTGGCGTACAGCTCGAGGGTCACCTCGACCGGTCCGGGAGCCTCCTCCGGCAGCCGCCACGCCGTGCCGCCGTCGCGGCCGAGCGGGACCGCGTCGCCGTCGGCGTCGTGGGCGGCGATGGTCTGCACGTGATGGACGTAGTCGCGCACCACGTAGCTGCCCGGGGTCCAGACGCTGAGCACCACCCGACCGCCGCGCGCGAGATCCTGGGGCACCACGACCGTGACCCGCACCAGATGGTGGACGCGGTCAGCCAGGTCGACGCGGTAGCGGATCGGTTCGGCCACAGCGGCTCCTGCACACGGGCGGCGGACGGCGGGGCGCCACGCGAGCCGGAGGCTAGCTCGTCCTTCGTTCGCCTAGATCCAACGAACGGCGCCGTCGCGTGTGGTTTCGGCTCCGATGGAGATGCCTCCTGGCCGGAGAGGATGCGGGTGTCCGAAGACCGCAGATCCCCGGAGGGAGCAGGAGGCATCTCGCAGGTGCGACCTTCGCAGACGCTGGTGCGGGTGGAGGCCGTCTCCGGCGAGGACTACCTGGTGTCCAACGCCCGCTTGCAGCCCCCGGCGACGCCGGCGCAGCAGCTGGGCATCCCGGAGGTGATCGACGAGCGGGTCAGACGGTCCGCTACGGCCGCCGGCCGGGGCCAGGGTGGTGGCGCGGAGGTGGGAGTGGGGTGATCGGCCGGCGCAGTTCGCGGTGGATCGGGCGCTCCGCCTGCTCGGCGAACCCGGAGGGCCACCCTCCACCACCGACACAGCACGATTCGTTCCGACGACCTTCTACGGCGTCATCACGTCCCTTCAGGACACACATGGGCGGGTCCTCCAAAGTGAATCGCCGTCGCTCGCGTTTCGATCTTGAACGCCTTCGTCGCGGCGCATGGGAGCGGGGACCGGCAATCGAGCCGGTAGCCATGCACCTCCACGACGAGCGCCGCGACGTAACCGGGGCTGGTCGGCAGCGCCTGCAGGGACCAGCGGGCGGCTTCGGCGGGGTCGTCGTCGATCGCGCGAAGCGCCGGGGGCTCGGTCGAGGCGAGCTCCACCTCGATGCGGTCCAGGTCAGCGGCGAGGCCCTCGCCGATCGCCTTGGCGTAGGCCTCCTTGCTCGTCCAACCGCGCAGGAACGCCGCGTTCCGCAGCTCTGAGGGCAGAGCGGCCAGTGCTGCCTGTTCTCGAGGGGAGAACCACCGCTCGGCGATCTGCTCGGCGTCGGGTATCGGGCGGAGGGCCTCGAGGTCCACCCCGACCCGCCGTCCCCGCGTCACCGCGTAGACGGCGCCGCCCTGCGAACGCGAGTGGTTGAAGCGGACGGGCGGGTGACCCGAGTCCAGCGCCAGCTCCGGCTTGCCGTTGTGCCCGGAGCGCAACGAGATCGCCTCGGGTTCGCAGTTGAGGTAGGCGGCCAGCAGGAGCCGGAGCATGCCCCTGGCGACGATGAACCGCCGCCGGTCCCGCAGGAACACGAAGCCCTCTGCCCGCAGACGCTCGTCCGCGGACAGCCACCAGGTGAGCTGCGCGAGCGGCCGAGCCGGCCGATCGAGGTCGGCTCGCCAGACGTGGACGTCATCGTCGCCCAAGCCGAGCCCGGTCTGCGTCGGCCGATCGCGACGCGTGGCGGCAGTCGCCGGGCCGAGTGCGCTCATGACGGCACGAACTCGATCTCGGCAAGGCAGGCGCTCAGGTGCCGGGCGAGCCCAGCCACGTGCGGCTGGCGCAGCACCGTGTGGTGGTTGCCGGTGACCGTGTACCGCGTTGTGCCGCCCAGCGCGAGCTCGGCCCAGCGCGCGGCGTTGCCGGCGGTGTGCCCAATGGACTCCTCGGCGTCCAGGAGGGTGACCCGCCCGGTGTAGGGAGACGGGGTGTAGCTGCGCATGGCCTGAAGGTTGGTCGTGAACACCTGCAGCGACCGGCGCAGTCCGGGCAGCTCCAGGTCGGGTGACACCAGGCGTGTGCGCTGGGCGTGCTCCAGCACGCAGGTGAGCTGCTCTTCGTGGGGCAAGTCCCAGAAGTCGTCGATGGACAAGGCGAGGTCGTCGACGGAGAGGCCGAGGTGCTCCACGAAGCCGCGCAGCGCCTCCGACTCGTCAGCGCGTGTGGCGTCGCTGTCGAGGGCGGGGGGCACGGCGTCCACCACCGTCAGCAGTGCGACCGGCTCACGGCGCTCCTCCAGCTGGCGGGCCATCTCGAAGGCGATCAGCCCGCCCATAGACCAGCCGCCCAGCAGGTAGGGGCCCGCGCCTTGGGAGCGCACGAGCAGCTCGACGTAGTGGCCGGCCATGTCCTCGATCCGGGTGTGGGGCTCCTCACCGCTGAGACCGACCGCCTCGAGCCCGTACACCGGACGGTGATCACCCAGCGCTGCCACCAGCTCGGCGTAGCAGTAGACGGTGCCGCCGACGGCGTGGACCCAGTAGAAGGGTTGCGCTGAACCGTGGGGCTGGATGGTGACCAGGGGTGAGCGGGGCAGTGACCGCTCCCGCAACATGCAGCCCAGGCGCTCGATCGTGCGGTTCTCCAGCAGGGCGGAGACGGGCAGTTCCCGCCCGAACGCGTGCTCGACCTGGGCGATCACCCGCATGGCCAGCAGCGAGTGGCCGCCGAGCGCGAAGAAGTCGTCGGTCACCCCGACACGTCGGCCAGGGAAGAAGCTCTCCCAGATTTGCTGCAGCTCCCCCTCGACGGCGTCGCGCGGGAGCACCGGCGCGTCCCGCCGTTCGGGCACGGCGTCCGCCTGAGCCGCGAGGCAACGGTGGTCCACCTTGCCACTGGCGGTACGCGGCAGGGTGTCGAGCAGCGTCAAGGCGGCCGGCACCATGGAGTCGGGCAGGTGATCGGCGGCGTGGGCCCGCAGCGCGCCCGCCGCTGCCGGCTGGTCGGCGACCGCGAACGCGGCCAGCTGTCGCACCCCGTGCAGGTCTTCGACGGGCACGACCGCAGCTTCCCGGACCCCAGGATGGCCGGTCAGCACCGCCTCGATCTCTCCGGGTTCCACCCGGAACCCCCGCACCTTGACCTGCCGGTCGGCGCGACCCAGGAAGGCGATCGAGCCGTCGGGCAGCCAGCGCCCGAGGTCGCCGGTGCGGTACAGCCGCTCGCCGGACCTGAAGGGGTCGTGGATGAACCGCTGGGCGGTGAGGTCCGGCCGGTTGCAGTAGCCACGCGCCAGGCCGGCGCCGCCGATATGCAGCTCACCGAGCACCCCGACAGGCACCGGCTGGAGACGATCGTCCAGGATGAGGACGCGGGCGTTGGCGATGGGTCGTCCGATGGGGACCAGCCGCCGGCCTTCCTCTGGTCGGCAGGGCCAGTGGGTGGCGTCGATCGCGGCCTCGGTGGGACCGTAGAGGTGGTGCAGCGCCGCTGGGAGGCGTGCGAAGAAGCGGTCGGCCAGGTCGGGCGTGAGTGGCTCGCCGCCGCAGAACACCTGCCGCAGGTCGTGGCACTCGTCGATCCCGGGCTGTTCCAGCAGGGCCTCGAGCACGGATGGCACCACCTGCAACGTCGTGACGTGCTGGTCGGTGAGCAGGCGCACGAGCCGGCCGCTCTCGCGTTCTGCCCCCTTCGGTGGGACGACGAGCCGCGCGCCGGACGTGAGCGGGCCGAACAGCTCCCAGATCGACGGGTCGAAGCCCATCGGGGTGCCCTGCAGCACGGCGTCAGCCTCCGACAGGGGGAAGGCGTCCTGGCGCCAGCGCACCTGGTTGCAGATCGCCCGGTGGGGCACCATCACACCCTTGGGTTCGCCACTGGAGCCGGACGTGTAGATGACGTAGGCGAGGTCCTCCGGGGCCGCTGCGTCGGCCGGCTCGTCCGGGCTCTGCCGGGCGATGTCCGGCCACTCGGCGTCCAGCGTCACGACCGACGCCCGGGGCTCGGGAAGGCGATCGAGCAGGGACGGCTGGGTGAGCAGCACCCCCGGCTGTGCGTCGGCGAGCAGGAAACGCAGCCGCCCGGCCGGGAGGGCCGGGTCCAGCGGCAGGTACGCCCCTCCCGCCTTGAGGATGGCCAGGGCCGCGACCACGAGCTCGGTCGAGCGGTGCAGGCACACGCCGACGACCGCCTGCGGGCCCACCCCGCGCCGACGCAGGTGATGGGCGAGCCGGTTGGCGCGCTCGTTGAGTTCGGCATAGGTCAAGCATGCGTCCTCGGACACCACGGCCACCGCGTCGGGCGAGCGACGGGCTTGCGCCTCTACGAGGTGGTGCAGGCAGGTCGGCGGTCCAAGGTCGATGTCGGTGTCGTTCCACTCCACCAGGACCCGCTGACGCTCGGCGTCGGACAGCAGGGGCAGGGACGACAGGTGCTGGTCGGGGTCGGCGACGACGGCCTCGAGGACCGTCCGGAGGTGGCCGAGCAGGCGGTCGACGGTCGTCGCGTCGAAGCGGTCGGCGTTGTACTCGAGCACCCCGCCGAGCCGGTCGCCGGTGTCGAGCAGAAGGGCGAGGTCGGCCACCGTCGTGCCGCTCTCCACAGCCTCCGAGCGGACCTCGAGCCCCGCCACCCGCAGTTCCGGCCACCGCGCGTTGTGCAGGACGAGCATGGCCTCGAACAGCGGGGTGCGTCCCGTCGCGCGCTCGGGACCGAGGGCCTCCACCACCTGTTCGAACGGGACGTCGCGGTGGCTGAACGCCTCCAGCACCGTCTCCTTGACCCGCTCGAGGAGCTCGCGGAACGTCGGCTCACCGGACAGATCCGAGCGCAGGACCACGGTGTTGATGCAGCAGCCGACCACCGCTTCGAGGCCGGGCTCGTCTCGGGTCGAGACCGCCGTTCCCACGCAGACATCCTCGGCACCGGTGTAGCGGTGCAGGAGCGTCTGGAACGCCGCCATCAGCGTCATGAACAGGGTGACGCCCTCGCGCTGGCCGAGAGCCGCCAGCTCGGCGGTCAGCTGTGCGGTCAGTTCGAAGGGACGGTGGGCGCCTTGCGTCGCCCCTGCGCTCGGCTGCGCCGGCGAATCCGGCAGCTGGAGCGCGGTCGACGCACCGGCGAGCTGGCGTCGCCAGTAGGCGAGCTGGGTGTCGCCGACCTCATCGAGCCGCTCCTGCTGGTGGCGGACGTAGTCGGGATAGCCCAGGGTCGGCTCCGGCAGCGGGGAGGGCTCCCCTCGAGAGAAGGTCTCGTACAGCGCCGCAAGCTCGCGCATCACCAGGTTCATCGCCCAGGCGTCGCAGGCGATGTGGTGCACGACGAGCAGGAGCAGGTGCTCCTCCGCCCCCAGCCGGAACAGCGTGGCGCGAAGCAGGGGACCGGTATCGAAATCGAAGGGACGCTGGATCTCATCGATCGCCAGCTGCGCCATCCGCTCGTCACACTCGGGTTCGGGCAGGTCGGCGAGATCGACCAGGGGCAGGTCCGCCGGCGCCGGCGACCCGAACCGTTGGACGGGCCCGCCGTCGACCTCGTGCACGGTCGCTCGGAGGAGGTCGTGGCGGCGCAGGATCTCCGTCAGGCCGCGGTGCAGCGCATCGTGGTCGAGGGCGCCGGAGAGGCGAGCCGCCGCCTGCAGGTTGTAGGCCGCGTCCTCCGGGTGGAGTCGTTGGAGGAACCAGAAGCGGCGCTGTTCGAACGACAGTTCGAAGGAGAAGGGGTGCTCGGCGAGGTGCTCCGGGCTCGCGCCCTGGGCCGGTTCCTCGACCGGACCTGCAGCATCCGGTGCGTCGAGTTCGAGCTGGTCCAGCAGCACGTCCACGAGCTGCACACAGCTGGTCCCCTGAAGGATCTTCACCACCGGGATGGACACCGCCAGGTCGGCTTTGAGGGCGGTGACGAACTCGACCGCCATCAAGGAGTCGAACCCGAGCTGGGCGAGCTCCCGTTCAGGATCGACCTTCTCCGGCGTGGCCCCGATGACCTTCGCGACCTTGTGCCGGACGTAGCTCTCGAGCAGCGCACGACGCTCTGCGGCTCCGGCGGTCTCAAGCGGTGACAGCGGCGATCCGCCTGCGCCTTCTGTGCGCTGCTCGGTGTCCTGCCGCTCGGCCGCGACGAAGAGCTCGAACCGCTTGGAGGCCGCCGTGAGGGAGTTCGACGCTGCCCACCTCGACCAGTCCATGCGCGCAGCGATCACATGGCTGAGGTCGTAGCACAGCAGCTCCCCGAGCGTCTCGAGGGCCTGGTCTGGTGAGAAGGTGGTGAAGCCACCGCGGTCGAGGTACTCGGCTGTCTCCGGATGCCGTGCGACGTATCCCACGTCCGACACCGCACCCCAACCGATGGTGAGCGCAGGCAGGTCGAGCGCGCGCCGGTGTGCCGCCAGAGCGTCGAGGAAGGCGTTGGCCGCGGCGTAGTTCGCCTGCAGCGGATGTCCGATGACCGACGCCATCGAGGAGAACAGGGCGAAGAAGTCGAGTTGATGGTGCCGAGTGAACCGATGGAGGTTCCAGGCCCCTGCGACCTTCGGTGCGAGCACGGCATCGAACCGCTCCCGGTCGAGGCGGACGAGCACATCGTCGTCCAGGACCATCGCCGCGTGGACAACCCCCCGCAGCGGCGGCAACTCGCGTTGGATGGCGTCCAGGACGCGGGCGACGTCCTCCTCTTGGCTCACATCCGCCGACATGGTGACGACCTTGGCGCCAGACGCGCGCAGCCCGGCGAGTGCCGTGACATCCTCCTTGGGTACGCCCGAGCGGCTCACCAGCACGAGGTGTTGTGCGCCTTGGTGTGCCAGCCACTCCGCCACGGCCAGGCCGAAGCCGCCGAGGCCGCCGGTGATGAGGTACGTGCCGTCCGCCCGGGCGACCGGTACGTCGCGGCCCGTGCCCACGTGGTAGCAGGGCTCTCGAACGGTGAGCACGACCTTGCCGATGTGCTTCGCCTGGGCGATGAGGCGAAACGCCTGCTCGGCGTCGGCCAGGTCGAATGCGGTGTGCGGGATCATCGGCAGGGCCCCGCTGGCAACCTCTCGAACGATGTTGCCCAGGAGGGACTGCGCCACGGCCGGCCGGTCGAGGGCGAGCTGGACCAGATCGACCGCATGGAACGAGAGGTTGCGCTGGAACGGGAGCAGGCCCAGCTGCGCGTTCTCGTAGATGTCGCGCTTGCCGAGCTCGACGAACCGCCCGTACGGGCGCAGGACCTCGACGCCTTTGAGGAGCGCCTCGCCCGCCAGCGAGTTGAGGACGACGTCGACGCCCTCCCCTCCGGTGCGGTCTCGGATCTCGTTGGCGAACCCGAGCGAGCGGGAATCCATCACGTGCTCGACCCCCAACGAGCGCAGGTACGCGCGTTTGTCCGGGGTTCCGGCCGTGGCGTAGATCTCCGCCCCGGCTCGCCGGCAGTACGCGATCGCCGCCAGGCCAACGGCGCCCGCGGCGGAGTGGATGAGCACCCGCTCACCGGCCGTCACCCGCGCCACCTGGTTGAGCGCGTAGTCCGCAGTGACGTAGGCGTTGGGGATGCATGCCGCCTCCTGGAAGGTCAGCGACGGCGGCTTCGGTACGGCGAGGTCTGCCCGCGCTCTCGCCCGCGAGCCGTGCGTCGCCGACGCGAGCGCGATGACCTCGTCGCCGATCTGGAAGCCTTCCACGCCTTCGCCGCACGCGAGCACGGTCCCGGCGCACTCGCTCCCCAGGGAGGGCGGGCCGGACTCGTACTGGAACACCGCCGCCGGCAGCATGCCCAGCGCGTGCAGCACGTCGCGGAAGCTGACCCCCGATGCGAGCACCCGGATGGACAGCTCCCCCCGCCTCGGCTCAGCCGGTGGCGCCTGCTGGAGCCCCAGGCTCCCGAGAGCGCCCGGTGCCTCGATGCCCAGGGAGAACCCGTGATCGTCGGGTGACAGCGGACGACGCTCCTCCCGTCTTGTGGTGCTCTCCAACGAGACGCGGTGCAGCCGCCGGACCAGCCGGCGCCGGCCGCGCAACGCGAGCTCCTCGTCCGCCTCGTCACCGCAGAGCTCCTCAGCGAGGGCATCGATCTCCTCGCGCGCGAGCTCCGGGCTGAGATCCACCAGGCGGCAACGCACCTCCGCATGCTCGTTCATGAGGACCCGGCCCAACCCCCAGAGCGCTGCCTGCGGCATGTTCGGTGCCGCGTCGTGCCCGGGCACCGGCTGCGAGCCGGAGGTGACGAGCCAGGTCTCGGGCATGCGGCCGGCACCCTGCTGGAACGCCTGGATCAGGCCAAGCACGCTCCCGCACCCGAGTTGTTGCGTCTCCATCAGTGCCGTCGAGCGCAACCCATCGCTCGATGCGGCGTCCAGGCTCCACAGGTGGACGACGCCGTGCAGGGTCTCGCGATCCTCCTCCAGCGCGGCGAGCAGGCGCGCACTTGCCGCGGCGGCATCACCCGGCGGGAGTTCGAACGTGCCGTCGCCACGCTGGCGGTACGTTTCGCCGGGGTAGGCGAGCGTGCAGGCGTCGCCTCGCGCCCGCAGGGCCGCTGCGAGGTTCGAGGCGACCCCGCTGCCGTCAGCGAACAGCAGCCAGTGCCGAGATCGGGCGGGTTGTGCAGCGCTTGACGAGACGATGGGCTGTGGTGACACCGGGGCCTGCGCAAGCACGACGGTCTGCAGCTCTCCGCCCTCGCGCTCCCCTTCGAACAGGCGCGTGACCTCGTCGAAGCCGCTCTCCTCGAGCAGCGATTGCCACGGGCCGCCCGGGAGCAGGGGTTGCGTTGGCCGTAGGTCGACGTCGGCGAATCGCCACCAGCCGTCGAGGAGGCCGAAGACGAGGTTGAACCACCCCGTCGGGCGTGTCAGCTCCAGCAGCGCCAACAGCCCACCGGGGGCGAGGAGTCGTTGGACGTGGGCGAGGGTCGTACGCAGCTCGGCGGTGGTGTGCAGCACGTTGGCAGCGAGGACGAGATCGAAGGAGTGCGGCTCGAAGCCCTGCGCTGCCGGATCGGTCTCGATGTCGAGCACGGCGAACCGCATGTCCGGGTGGTCGCCGAAGCGTTCCTCCGCGTGGGTCAAGAAGTGCGGCGAGATGTCGGTGAAGACGTACTCCGCCGACGCTGGCAAGTGGGGCAGCACGGCGGCGGTGGCCGCTCCGGTGCCGGCGCCGACCTCGAGCACGCGCAGGCGCGCGGAAGCCGACGTCCCGCTGACGGCCGCAGCGACGGCGTCGCCGATGACCTCGTGGTAGGCGCGTCCGAGCGGGCTGTCCTGATACAGCTGCGCCAACAGCCGGAGCGAGTCGTCGGTGAGCAGGATCTCCCGAGCGTCGAGGTTGCCCTGCAAGATGTCGGCAAGGTGCCCGCCGGTCTTGCCGATCAGCTGGGCCTTGGCCGCGTAGGCCGGGAAGTCCGCAACGAGCGCGTCGAGGTGGCGGTGCAGCACGGAGGGAGGCCGCGGGAAGGGATCGCCGTTGCCGCGAGCCCTATCGACAGGGTCGGGGACCATCCGCAGCAGCCCGGCCAGGAGGCGCCGGTGGGAGGGCACGACGCCGAGCGCCTCTGCGACCGCGTCGGTGGGCCTGCCCGAGTCGCGGTGCGGGTCCCAGCCCAAGTCGTCCAGGGCCGCGAGCGTGAAGCCGGTCGCGATGCGGTCAAGGCTCGGCTCGACGATGTCGTAGTAGTCCTGCGCCCCCGAGGCGGTCTCCGGACCGACACGCTGGGCCCTCAGCGCTCCCGAGATCCCGGACGGGGCAGCCAGCCTCGGCGTCTGCCCGTCACCGGTGGGCGCCGGCGGATCCAGCGACTCCGGCAGCGGCGCTTCCTCCCAACGGAGCTCGTAAAGCCAATCGTCGATCTCGCGCTGCTGGGACGGCTGGGCTCCCTCGAGGACCTTGATGCGGAGCCCTTCGCAGGTGACCGCGACGTTGCCGTCGTCGTTCACCAGCCAGATGTCGCCGTCGAGCAGCCCGTCGCCAGTGTTGCGCAGCACCATGTGCGCCCAGAACCGCGGGCCAGCGCTCCGGCGTAGGACGATCCGGTCGACGGACACCGGGAAGAGCGGGCGACCGGCGTGCGTATCGGCGCTGCTCTTCGACCAGGGGAGCCCGAACAGCTGAAACGCCGCGTCCAGGAGCGCGGGATGCACCCGGTAGCCGTCCACCGGTAGGGCGATGCCGGCGGGGAAGTGGATGCGACCGATGGCCTCCTCTTCGCCGGCCCAGATCTCCTGCAGACCGCGGAACGGGCCCCCGTAGCGAAACCCGCGCTGCTCGAGCGAGCGGTACTGGTCCTCACTCGACGTCCAGCTGGTGCAACGTTTGCGTGCTCCAGCGAGGTCGATGCGCCCGTCCGCCTCACGCTCCTCGGTTCGTCTGAGCGTGGCAGCGGCGTTGAGCGTCCACGAGAGCGGATCACTGGCCGGCGCGCTGTGCATCTCTACGGAACCGTCGCGCGTGCCGTAGAGCAGTTGGAACCTGAGGTCGCGGGGTCGCGTCAGGAACAGCAGCTTGTTGAACTCGACATGCTCGAGCGCGACCGGTGTGTCTCCCCAAAGCTCCCGACCGGCTGCCAGCGCCATCTCCACGTAGGCGGCACCCGGGAAGACGGCGCTGTCCTCCACCACGTGGGCGTCGAGGTAGGCCGTGCGTGGATCCTCGAGGTCTGCCTCCCAGGAGGGCTGCGGGGAGGGGAGCCGCCGGCCGAGGAGCGGGTGTCCGGTGTCGATCCCGACGTGGCGGGCTTCGGTGGCCGCATCGGCGGTCTCGAACCAGTGCCGCTCGCGCTGCCACGGGTAGGTCGGCAACGTGAGGCAGGTGCCGTCGGGATAGACCGCCGCCCAGTCGATCCGCCGGCCGCGGACGTAGAGCGTGGCCAGCGAGCCAAGCATGACCTGGTGTTCGTCCTCCCGGCGGCGCAGGGTCGGCAGCACGGCGGCGGCCTTGCCGTGGTTCGCCAGGCACTCCGCGATGTTCCCGGCGAGCACGGGGTGTGGGCTCACCTCCACGAGCAGTTCGGCGCCGTCCTCGACCAACGTGTCGATGGCCGCTGCGAACTGCACCGGCTGACGGACGTTGCGCCACCAGTAGTCGGCGTCGAAGCGTTCGGCCTCCACCCACGTCCCGGTGCCGGCCGAGACGGTCGGGACGGCCGGGGCCACGGGATCCAGCCCCGCCAGCACGTCCAGCAGCTCCTCGCGGATGGCCTCCATCTGCGGTCCGTGGTAGGGCACCTCGACCGGCAGGAGGCGGCAGAACCGCTCCTGTCCTTCGAGCACGTCGGCGATCTGCTGGAGTGGGCCGTCCTCCCCGGACAGCGTGATCGAGGTGGGGCTGTTCACCGCAGCAAGGGACACGCGTCCGCGGTGCTCGGCCACGAGGGCGGCGGCTTCGGCCGCGGAGATCCCGGCCGCCAGCATCGTGCCGGTTCCGGTGGCGCGGTCCAGCAGACGCCCCCGGTGAAAGGCGCCGAAGAGCGCATCCGGGAGGCTCAGCGCTCCGGCGACGTGGGCGGCCGCCATCTCCCCGGCGCTGTGCCCCACGATCGCGTCGGGGACGATGCCCCAGCTGCGCCACACCGCCGCCAGCGCGATCTGGACGGCGCAGTTCACCACCTGCGCGACGTCGGTCTCGCCGATGCGCGACCGCGTCTCGTCAGCTGCGATCTCCTCGACGAGCGACCACCCGGTGAGGGGCGTCAGGATGTGGTCGCACTGGTCGATCACCTCGCGGAACGTCGGCTCCTCGTCGAGGAGCTGCTGTCCCATGCCCCACCACTGCGGACCCATCCCGGAGAAGACGAAGGCGAGCTTGGGCTGCTGACCGGTCGAGGCGCGCCCCGTGGCCAGACCGGCGCGCTCCTCGTCGTGCAGGAACGCCTCGAGGTGGTCGTCCAGTTCGGTATGGGAGCCAACGGCGGCCGCCAAGCGGTGTTGGTGGTGGCTTCGCCTGGTGGCCGCGGTGTAACAGAGGTCGCGCAGATCGACGGAGCCCGACGCCCGCACGTACCGCAGGTGGCGCTCCGCGGACTGCCGCAGTCCTTCGGGCGTGTGAGCGGAGAGGGTCAGGACGTGCGCGTGCGCACGCTGGTCCTGCGCGGCGTGCGCGGTGACCTGCGGGGGTTCGGCCCGTGGGGGTTCGGCCTGTGGGGCTTCCTCGAGCACCACGTGCGCGTTGGCACCGCCGAAGCCGAAGGAGTTCACGCCGGCCATCGCCGGCCCAGCCGTCTCGGGCCACGGCTCGAGCTGGGTCGGCACCCGCAGTTTCAGTTCCTCGAAGGCGATGGCGGGGTTCGGTTCCGAGAAGTGCAGGTTCGGTGGAACCGCCCGGTGCTTGAGCGCGAGCGCGGCCTTGATCAAGCCGGCGACCCCCGCCGCGACCTCGAGGTGGCCGACGTTGGACTTCACCGAACCGATCAGGCACAGGTCCCCAGCGGGGCGGTCCGTGGACAGGACCGCGCCGATCGCGGCCGCCTCGACCGGGTCGCCGGCGGTCGTCCCCGTGCCGTGTGCTTCGATGTATTGGATGGCCGACGCCGGAACCCCCGCCTGGCGCAGCGCCTGCCGGAGCATCGCCTCCTGTCCTGCCGCGCTGGGCAGACTCAGGCCCGCCGTCCGCCCGTCCTGGTTGATGGCGCTGCCACGTATGACCGCCTGGATCGGGTCCCCGTCGGCCAGCGCGGTCGCGAGTGGCTTGAGCACGACGGCCCCGATGCCCTCGCTGCGGACATAGCCGTTCGCCGCAGCGTCGAAAGACCGGCATCGCCCGTCGGGCGAGAGCATGTTGGCCTTGCAGAAGCCGATGGTCGGCTCCGGTGCGAGTAGCACGTTCACGCCCCCGGCGATCGCGAGATCGCACTCGCCGGCGGCCAGGCTCCGGCAGGCCAGGTGCACCGCGGTCAGCGATGAGGAGCAGGCGGTGTCAACCGTGAAGCTCGGTCCGTGCACATCGAGCAGGTATGACAGGCGGTTGGCGATGATGCAGCCCGAGCTCCCGACGTTGACGTGCGCGTCGATCCCGGCGCGGTTGAGCGACAGGGCTTGGACATCGGCGTAGTCATGGCCGGCCACCCCGACGAAGATGCCCGTGTTCGTGCCGGCCAGCAGGTCCGGTGGCTGGCCACCATGCTCGAGCGCCTCCCAGGCGACTTCGAGGAGGATGCGCTGCTGGGGGTCCATGCGGCGGGCCTCGCGAGGCGCGATGCCGAAGAAGTCCGCGTCGAACTCATCGATCCCGTCGAGGTAGCCGCCCCAGTGGGTGTAGATCTTGCCGGGGGCGACGGGATCGGGATCGAACAGCGCATCGACGTCGAAGCGGTCGCGGGGGATCTCGGTGATGGCATCCACGCCCTGGCAGAGCATCTCCCAGAATTGCTCCGGGGTGTTCGCCCCGCCGGGGAAGCGGCACCCCATCCCGATGATGGCCACGGCTTGCTGCGGTGGTGTGTCCGGCATCCTCCGTCCCCTCTCGATCGGGGTGCGCCCGAACTGGCTGTGACGACTCGGACCACCGACCCCGTTCGCGGTCCGCGGGACCGCGGCACCGGCGGCGACCAGCGTCACGGCGGGCGGTCGACCGCCGGTGCACACCAGCGACCGGTCAGGGGCGAGCCGCCCTGGCGACCGCCCGTGGCGCCGCCCGACGTGCCTCGAGGCCCACCGCCGTACAGGCCCGGGACGTCAGGTCAGTGGCAGACGTAGCGGATGTCGTAGGTGAAGTTCGCCCCGGTCTGGCTCACCGTGCCCTGACCGGTGATGTGGAGGTCGCCGGAGGACTGGTCAACGATGTGCATCTGTGAGTCGGTGATGGGAGGGTTGGCCTGACCCCGCCCCGTCAGGCGTAGCGTGAGGGTGTGCACCTCGTCGCCGCAGCCCTCGATGGTGCCGGTGAACGTCGCGGTGCCGCGGAAGGTCACGAAGTTCGCGGGCTGCCGGACCATGCCGGTCACGTGCTGCACGAGCTCCCCGTCGAGCGGGCCGCTCACGACCTGACCGGTCAGCGTCCGCTGCTCGATCCAGTTGCCGCCGGCACCCGCGTCGCGGATGCGCTCGGTGTCCTCTGGCCCTGGCAGCTCGAACACCCCGCTCCCGCTGCCCTCGAGTGGTGGACCCGTCGCCCCGGCTGGCGCGGGCAACAACAGCACCGCCACCATCAGAACGAGCGCCACCCGCGCTGGTATCGACCACGACCGTCGTGTTCCCACCATCCCGATCCCTCCCTCGTCCCCCCTCGGCGAGCGACCGTCCACTCGCCCAATGACTCTGGCCACGCCGTCACCGACCTGTCAAGGACTTCTCCGCGTCGCCAGCGCTCGACCGCCCTGGGCAGCCTGTCCGGGATGACGTCAACGGCCTCGGGACATCGCGTTGGATGCCGCTGCGGTACCGGCCCGACCCGAGCCGCGGGAGTCCAGCGATCGAGGCCACCCGTGCGCGCCGCCAGTGAGCGCTCGGCGCCGCCTGGTCCGGCTGCGGGGACGCTCGATCGCTCCGGGCTTGCGGTCTAGATGTCGGTGGCCTGCGACCACGGCGTCGTCGAGATGCTCGCGCAGGTCATCGAGTTCGTCCGGCATGATGGGTGGACAGCAACGCTGGTGCGGTCGGGTCGGTCACGCCGTACAGCGCGAAACCGCCGAGGGCCGGTGCGTCCTCGCGGCTGTCGCAGACCTGCGAGGAAACCACTGCCAAGGTGCACGTGAAAGCGCCGGTGTCGACGTCCTCGACGATCACCTTCTCGGTCCAGGCTCCCTCGAACGAGGCGCTGTAGGCGTCGGCTTCCGACGGGCCGGGGTGCTGATTCTGGTCGCCATTGCCGTCGGGAGGTGAGGCAGCGCTGGCCGGCAGCATGGCGGTGACCAGGGCGATCTCGGCCACCGGTCTCAGGAAAGGGGTCGGCCTCAGCAAAGGCTTCGGCCGATGCGAACGTGGTCCGTATCCTCGCTCCTCCGACCGGTTGGCGTGCTCGCTCGTGCCGTGCAGCGACGGCACGTTCGAACGGTCGTCGCGATCAGAGCGCGATCCGTGGGGCGAGTGTGCCCGGCTCCAGGCCGAGCAGGCTCATCATGGCGCGGTTCCCGCGGAAGGTAGGGGTTGATGCGTCTTCCGCGCGGTGGGTTCCACGTGACGCTCGACGCAGCCGGCCGAGCGACCCCGCTACGTTGCCGTGCCGACCCGAGGAGAGGTGAACGACGTGGCCGACCTGCCCATGGCCGACCGGCATGACACCGTGCTCCCGCTCGCGGAGGAGGATGCTCGCCAAGCGCTCGCTCATGCCCTGGCGGCGGACCCGGAGGGGCGCAAGAGCGCGATCAGCGCGGTCGTGGCCGACCATCCCGACTTCATCGACGGCTGGACCCAGCTCGCGCCGTTCGGTCACGAGCCGATCGAGCGCTATGCCTACGCGCGCGTCGGTTACCACCGTGGCCTCGATGCGTTGCGCGCGGTCGGGTGGGGTGGCAGCAACTACGTCCGGTGGGAGCATCCCAGCAACCGGCCGTTCCTGACGTGCCTGGTGCGCCTGCGGGCGGCAGCGGTCGAGATCGGTGAAGTGGCCGAGGTCCAGCGACTCACGCAGCTGCTGTTCGACCTCGATCCGGACTGGGACGACGACAACGTCACGTGACGCATCGCGGGGCTGATGCGGCGGGAGTCGCACACCAGACGCGCGAAGGGGGTGGACCGACGTGGCCGGGCGGATCGTCAAGGACGATATCGAGACGCTCCGCCAGCAGGCGGACATCGTCACGGTCGTTGGTGACTACACCACCCTCAAGCGGGCCGGGCGGTCGTTCAAGGGCCTGTGCCCGTTCCACAGCGAGCGCACGCCGTCGTTCAACGTCACCCCTGAAGGCAACTTCTTCACCTGTTTCGGGTGCGGCGAGTCGGGCGACATCTACGACTTCCTGATGCGCATCGAGGGACTGGAGTTCCCCGAGGCCGTCGAACAGCTGGCCCGCCGGACCGGGTTCTCCCTGCGCTACGAGCAGATGACCTCCCGGGAGCGTCGGGCGGTCGGGGAGCGGTCGCGCCTGGTCGCGGTCACCGCGGCGGCCCGCGACTACTTCACCCGGAAGCTGTACGACGAGGAAGGGCGGGTCGCCCGCGACTACCTCAAGTCGCGCGGCTTCGGCAAGGCCGAAGCCGAGACCTTCGAGCTCGGTTTCGCCCCCAACCGCTGGGAGTCGCTGGCTCGGGCGCTCACCGCCGACGGCATCGACGAACGCGATCTGGTCACCACCGGCCTGGCTGTCCGCAACGATCGAGGCGGGTTGCGCGACCGTTTCCGCGGCCGGTTGATCTTCCCGATCCACGATCCCGGTGGGGACGTGATCGGCTTCGGTGGCCGGATCCTCCCGGAGATCGACTACGGCGACTTCGATCCGCCCAAGTACCTCAACTCGGCGGAGACGCCGCTGTACAAGAAGAACCGGGTGCTCTACGGCGTGCCCCAGGCCCGGTCCGACATCGTGCGGGCCGAACAGGTGCTGGTGTGCGAGGGCTACACCGACGTGATGGCGCTGCACCAGGCCGGCTTCGCCAACGCCTTGGCGACCTGTGGGACCGCGGTCGGCGTGGAGCATCTGCGCATGATCGCCCGCTACGCCAGCACGGTGGTGTTGGCGTTCGATGGTGACGCCGCCGGGGTCAAGGCGGCCGAGCGCGCCTGGGACGCCGCGCTCGAGGTCGGCGACGGTGGTACGGGCGCGGCGCTCGACCTGCGGGTGCTCGCGCTGCCGGAGGACCAGGATCCGGCCGACCTGGCCGCCCAGCTCGGTGCCGACGGGATGCGGGCCGCGGTGGCGGACGCGACACCGGTCGTGCCGTTCGTGATCCGACACCGGCTGGCGACCGCTGATGTGTCCACCGAGGCCGGCCGCACGGCCGCGCTGCAGCACGCGCTGGAGGTGCTCGCCCGCGAACCGGACGCGGACCTGCGGCGGGAGTGGGCACGCACGGAGATCGCCGATCGGATCGGCATGTCGTACGGCTTCGTCGCCGCCAGCGCGGGTCGTCAGGGCATTGACCTCGACGTCCACGAGGGCGTCGCGCTGCGGACCGCCCGTTCGACCGCCCGTGACCGTGGCGCCGTGGGGGGCGGTCGAGCGCATGCCCGGGCGAAGCTGGAGCGTTCGGTCCTGCGAGCCGCGCTCCAGCAACCCGACCTGCTGCCCGACGAGTGGTACGAGCTCACCGAGGACGACCTGACCCACCCGCGCGCCAAGGCGGTCTGGCGGGCCATCGACGGTGCCGGCGGTGCGGGGGTCGAGCTGACCGCGATCGTCGACCGCGCCGACGACGACGAGGTCAGGACCACGCTGCGCGAACTGGTGCTCGAGGACGATCCGGAGTTGGCCGACGACGGATCGGCACCGGCGGTGGTCGCCGGCCGGGTCCGGCGGATGCTCGCCGACCGCATCGAAGCCGAGGAGGCCCGGCTACGTGCCACGTTGGCCGAGCTCAACCACGCGACCGACCGCGACCGGATGCTGGAGATCCAACGTGAGCTCGGGGAACTCAACCGGCGTCGCCGCGAACTGACCGGCAGCCTGGAGGGGTGAGGGCCGCGCCGACCGGGGGTAGCACCGGCCGGGGCCGCACCTCTCGGCGCAGGCCGGCGGGGGGAGGGTGAGCGGACTGCGTGCGCACCGTGCGCGTACCCGCCCGGCATGTCGTGAGCCGCCCAGGTCGGCCGTCGACCACGTAGCCTGACTGCTCGTGGCTGACGTGCCCGTGCCGGGGTCGAGGCCTCCATCGGGACGTCAGGCTCGCGAACGAGGAGGTTGCCGCCGTGGGGACCGGACGTGGGGCCGCGGATACCGCTGGTGCCCGTCCAGGTGTGCTCGATGGCACCGCCGGCGACGGCACGAGCGGCGGGACCGAGCCGGCGGACGCCACCGACCGCTCCGCAGCCGTCGAACCGGACGCTGCGGTGATCGACCTCACGGCGCCAAGGGACGAGGACGCCGCGTCGCTGATCGACGGGCTGTTGGCTGCCGGGGCCACTCGCGGGTTCGTGACCACGCGCGAGATCGCCACGGTGGTCGCTGAGGCGGGGTTGGACGGCGAGGTGGTGGGTTCGGTCACCC
The DNA here is from genome assembly GCA_007121785.1 of Nitriliruptoraceae bacterium. Lineage (GTDB taxonomy): Bacteria > Actinomycetota > Nitriliruptoria > Nitriliruptorales > Nitriliruptoraceae > SKTG01. Next base: position 1,146 of record SKJX01000023.1, on the reverse strand, counting down.
AGCGGCTGCGCCGAGCCGAGATCACGATCGTCGATGACCGCGACGCCCACGGTGTGGCCGGGCCTGCGGTCGACGGCACGGCCGCCGTGGACGCGGTCCGGCTCTACCTCAACGAGATCGGCCGGGTCGACCTGCTCTCCCCCGAGTCGGAGGTCGACCTCGCGAAGCGGGTGGATGCCGGCACCGCTGCGGCCGCGGTCCTCGACTCGATGGACGAGCTCGGCCCGGAAGCTCGCGCCCGGTTGCGTCGGATCGAGCGGTACGGCCAAACCGCCAAGCAAGCCTTGATCGAGGCGAACCTCCGCCTGGTGGTGTCCATCGCCAAGCGCTACCTGGGGCGGGGGCTCCTGCTGCCGGACCTGATCCAGGAGGGCAACCTCGGGCTGATGCGGGCGGTCGACAAGTTCGACTACACGCGGGGCTACAAGTTCTCCACCTACGCAACATGGTGGATCCGGCAGATGATCAGCCGGTCGATCGCCGACCAGTCACGCACGATCCGCATCCCGGTGCACCTGGTGGAGACGATGAACCGCATCAAGCGGGTGGAGCGGTCGTTGGTCCAGCGCCTGGGGCGCGAGCCGACGATGGAGGAGCTCGCGGCGGCGGTCGAGATCTCGGTCGAGAAGCTCGAGGAGTTCCGGGAGCTGTCGGTGGACCCGACCTCCTTGGATGCACCGGTGGGTGAGGACGGGGACGGCTCGATGGGCGAGCTCATCGAGGACCAGAACGCGACCGTGCCGGTCGAGGCGGCGGCCCGGGGGTTGTTGCGTCAGCAGCTGACCACGGTCCTCGACGAGCTCAAACCCCGCGAGCGGACGGTCATCGAGCGGCGGTTCGGACTGCTCGATGCGCAGCCGCACACGCTCGAACAGGTCGGCAGTGAGCTGGGCCTGACTCGGGAGCGCATCCGTCAGATCGAAGCGAAGGCGCTCGCGAAGCTGCGCCATCCGTCCCACTCGCGGGCGCTGGAGGGCTACCTGGATACGTGAGCGTCGATGTCACACCCCCCTCGTACGGTGTGATCATGTTGCGTCCTGGAAGCTGCGTCGTGCCCGCGGGTGGAAGTCCCGACCGGGTAGACACCGGAGTACCCGGAAGCAGGCCCCAGTCCGTCGTCGAGAGGTGGCGGGCCGAGCGGGGTGT
>SKJX01000184.1 GCA_007121785.1 Nitriliruptoraceae bacterium | reverse complement strand
TCGGGGTGTTCCGAGCGGAGCTGTCCCAGGTCTCGGCCGGCCACACCCGCGCGATGGTCGCGGCCATGGCGACCACGGTGGTCGGCATCGGCGGGCTCGCCCTGGCGTTCGCGCAGGTGCTCTAGGTCCGAGCGGACCCGCTCACCGCACGACACGCGCCGCGATCACGGCGGCATCGACCTCGCCGCCGCCCGAGCCCGGGACCGGGTCACCTCAGTGGTGCTCGTCCTCGCCGAGGCTCGGCTCGAGCTGCCGGTCCCAACTGCGCTCCAGCGGGTCGCCCTGGCCGCTGAGCCGCTCACGCTTCGGGTGGAAGCCGGCGAGCAGCAGCAGGGGTAGTAGGACGAACACCACCAGGAGCACGATCTGCCAGGTCGCCACGACATCCCCTCCACCGACGGCTGACCCGTCAGCGTACTGCGGGGCGACCGACGACCGTCAGCTGACGGCGAACCGGGACGATCGACCGGTTCACGAGGCGACCAGCCCGAGCTGGCGGGTCACGATGGTCGGGTCCTCTCGCACCGTGGCGATGCCGAGGGTGTCGGTCACCTCACCACGGTTCATGAACGACACCCGGTCAGCGACCCCCGTCGCGAACGACACCCGCTGCTCCACCAGCAGCACCGAGGTCCCCCGCTGCTTGAGCTCCTTGATGATCGAGCCGATCAGCGCCACCCGCTGAGGGTCGAGGCCCTCCGCGGGCTCGTCCATGAGCATCAGCCGACCGTTGCCGAGCATCGCCCGAGCCACGGAGAGCATCTGTTGCTGCCCACCGCTCAAGCGCCCGGCCACCTGGGTGGACCGCTCGTGGAGGATCGGGAAACGGTCGAAGACGTCGTCCATCGTCCAGCCATCGCTGCCGGGCGGTCGCAGCGAGACCTGCAGGTTCTCCGCCACCGTCAGCGATCTGAACACCCGATGGCCCTGCGGCACGAGCGTGATGCCCGCGCGCAGCCGCTTCTCCGGCGGCATGGCGGTGATGTCGGTCCCGGCGAAGGTGACCGTGCCCCGCTTGACCGGGTGGAGCCCCCCGAGGGCATGCACCAGGGTGGTCTTGCCGACCCCGTTGCGACCGAGAAGCGCCAGGCACTCGCCTTCGGCGACGTCGATCGAGCAGCCGTGGAGCACCTGGCTCTGGCCGTAGAAGGCGTCGAGGCCCAGCGCGTCAAGCAGCATCGCTCTCGTCCCTTCCGAGGTAGGCCTCGACGACGCGCTCGTCACCGCGGATCGTGTCGGGTGGGCCGGTGACAAGTTCCTCGCCGTTGACCATGACGGTGATCTCGTCCGCGATGCGGAACGCCACATCCATGTCGTGTTCGACCAGGATGATGGTCAGGTCCCGTGGCAACGCGTCGATCGTGTCGACGAGGTTCTCCGCTTCGCTCTTGGAGACCCCGGCGGTGGGCTCATCGAGCAGCAGCACCCGCTGCTGCCCGGCAGTCGCTAGGACGATCTCCAGGATCCGCTGCTGTCCGTACGACAACGCGATCGGCCGCTCGTCGCGCACGGCAGCCAGGTCCCACTGCTCCAGCAGGTCGTCGACGCGTGCCTCGATGTGCGGGAACCGGTGCAGCGGACGCCAGAAGGTGCGGCGCACCTTGGGGTCAGCGCCGGCGACGGCCAATCGGACGTTGTCGGTGACCGTCAGCTCGTCGAAGAGGTTGGTGATCTGGAACGTCCGGGCGACGCCAGCTCGCGTCCGGGCCTGGACGGGCAGGCCGGTGACGTCGCGACCGTGGAGCTTCACGGTCCCGGAGGTCGGCCTCACCTGCCCGGCGATCAGGTTGAACAGGGTGGTCTTGCCGGCCCCGTTCGGACCGATGATCGCGCGCCGGTGGCCGGTCGCTACCCGCAGGTCGACGCCGTCGACGGCGGTCAGTCCGCCGAAACGGACCGTCAACGCGTCGGTCTCGACCGCGAGGTCAGTCATGACATCCCTCCGCTGCCGGTCAGGGCATCGCTGGCGTTCGCGCTGGTGGCGGCGGCCTCACGACCGTCGCGTCTGGCACGCCAAGCGCGGCGACGGTCATCGACCAGGCCGAGGATCCCCTGCGGCATGAACAGCATGGTCAGGATGTAGGTCAGGCCGAGCACCGCCAGCCACCGGTCGGTGAACCCGCTCACCCACACCTCGAGCGTGACGATGGCGGCCGCACCGACGATCGGTCCTGCGAAGAACGCGGCGCCGCCGACGATGGCGAACAGCATCACCTCCGCGCTCATCGTCCAGGCGAGGTTCTCCGGACCGACGAAACGGTTCAGCGACGCGTAGAGGACACCGGCGATGGCGGCGACGGCCCCGGAGACGGTGAACGCACCGATGCGGTAGGCGCTGACCCGGTAGCCCAGCGCGGCGAGCCGGGAGGCGCTCTCTCGGTGGGCGACGATGGCCACACCGGCGGGTGAACGCTGGAACCACCAGACGAGCGCGCCGAAGATGGCCACCACCGCCAGGACCGCCCAGTAGAAGGTCACGAGCGTGGCATCGCCCGGGACTATCAGGCTGCGCTCGATCCCGGCGATGCCGTTGTCACCCCGCGTCCAGCGCACCTGCTGGAACGCGAGGCCCCACAGCGCCTGGGCGACCGCCAGGGTCAGCAGCAGCACGTAGACGCCGTGCGAGCGCAAGGTCAGCACGCCGACGATCGCGCCCAGCACCGCACCGAGGACCAACGCCAGCACGAACACCGTGATGATGCCGGCGTCGAGCCGCACGGTGCCGATGCCGATGATGTAGCCACCCAGGCCGAAGAAGGCGGCATGGCCGAGCGACGGCATCCCGCCGGCGCCGAAAACGATGTTGAACGCCAGACCGAACAGGGCGAACACCGCGATGCGGCTGAGCACACCGATCTGGAACGAACTGACGACGTACGGCGCGGCGACGAGGGCGATGCCGACGGCGAGCAGCGCGACGCGCAGCAGGAGACGGTTCCTGGCATCGGCGTTGACGGCGCTCACGTGAGCTCCTCCTTGCCGAAGAAGCCCTGCGGCCGGATCGCGAGCAGCACGGCGACCGGGGCGTAGAGGGTGAACAGCGCGAACGACGGGAACAGCCACTTGCCGAACTCGTCCAGCAGACCGACTGCCAGCGCGGCAATCAGCGCACCGCCGACCGAGCCGAGACCGCCCACCACGACAACCACCAACGCTAACAAGAGGATCTGCCACTCCGAGCCGGGTTGCAGCCCGGTGAAGGCCCCGCCCCACACACCGGCGAACGCGGCGAGCGCCGTGCCGGCCCCGAAGACGGTCGCGAAGATCGCCGGGACCTTCACCCCGACGGAACGCGCGATCGGCTCGTCATCGACCGAGGCGCGCACCATGGCCCCGATCTTCGTCCTGGTGATGAGCAGGTGCAGCCCGAGCCAGACCACCACCGCCACCACGATCAGGGCGAGCCGGAAGTGGGGGAAGGCGAAGTTCTCCAAACGCAGAACCCCGTCCAACCCGGGGGGACGCGGCGGCGACTGCGGCCGGCCACCGTAGTAGGCGAGCAACAGGTCGGCGATCAGGAACGCGAAGCCGACGGTGATCAGGATCTGCGGTAGTTCCTTGCCGAGGACCCGGTGCAACGCCAGCCGCTCGAACAGCACGCCCACCAACGTCGCCGCGAGGATCGCGACGAGCAGCGAGAACCAGTAACGGTCGGTGCGACGAAGCACGTCCAGGGCGATGTAGCCACCCAATGCGAAGAAGGCACCGTGGGCGAGGTTGACGGTGCGCATCAGCCCGAACGTCAGGGTCAGCCCGCTCGCCAGCAGGAACAGCACGGACCCGAACGACAGCCCGTTGAGGATGTGACCGAGGATGCTTCCCATGGCTTCCTCCGGTCCAGACGGTAGCTCGGTGGCCGTGGCCACAACAGCTGGGGCCCCTGTCGACGCCGACTCAGTCGGCCCAGGTCCCGCGCCGCTCCTCGAGCGGCTCGCCGGACATGAACTCCCCGGGGTCGTAGTCCCAGAACTGTGACACGTCCTCGTAGACGTCCAGCACCTGGTTCACCCACCGGCCGTCCTGTTCGACCGCCTCGCGGATGTAGACCGGGTAGACCGCCTGGCCGTACTCGTCGAAGTACGTGCGTCCACGCGGCGCCTCGTCGAGTTCGATGTCGCCGAGCGCCTCGATCAGCGCATCACGATCGCTGGCTCCGGCACCCTCGAGGGCCGCTTCGATGGCCATCGCCGCGGTGTAGCCGTTGTCGGAGTACTGCGACACGGTCGTGCCGTACTCCGCCTCGAACGCCTCCCGGAACGCGTCGTTGAACTCGTTGTCGATCACCGCCGTGTAGTGCAGGCTGGTGATGACGCCCTCGGCGAGCTCCTGCTGCTCGTCGAGCACCTGCTCGTCGGTCGTCGCACCGTGACCGATCAGCGGCAGCTCGACACCGAAGTCGTCGTACGACTGCAGGAAGCGGATCGCGTCCGCGCCGGCGATGACAGCCCAGACCGCGTCCGCCTCGCGGTCGATCTGCTGCACGAACGGTGCCCAGTCGGGGGTGTCCAACGGCGCGTACAGCTCTTGGACGATCTCGCACCCGGCGTCCTCGTAGGCCATGGCGAACCCTCCGGCGGCTTCCCAACCGAACGCGTAGTCCAGCCCGATCATGGAGATGGTCTCGTAGCCGAGCTCGTTGCAGGCGTAGTCGCCGAGCGGCATCGAATCCTGCGACGAGGTGTAGGAGATGCGGAAGATGCTCTCGGACGCGTCCCGCTGGGTGAGGTCGTCGGCACCGGCGGTGGTGATCACCAGAGGCACGCCTTCCTCACGGATGACCTCGCTTGCGCCGTAGGTCACCCCGGAGTTGACGAATCCGACCAGCACATCGGCGCCCTGATCGAGCATCCGCTCGATGCCCTCGATCGCGATCGCGGTGTCGTTGGCGGTGTCCTCGCTGAGGATCTCCACGTCGAAGCCGGCGAGCTGCCCGTCGTTCTCATCGACGTACATCTCGAACCCCGCGTTGACGTCCTCCCCGAGCGCCGCGAACGGGCCGGTGAGCGGGTTGATCAGCCCGACCGTGACGGTCCCAGCCGCGTCCTCGTCGACATCGTCATCGATCGCCGCCCCGTCACAGGCGGCGAGTAGCAGGGCCAGCGAGGCCAGTGCCCCGATGCTGGTGTTGACGGCCTGCGCGCTCATGGATTGCCAACCTCCTCGGTCTCGCGACCGATCGGACTCGGGTTCGGGTCGCCGACCTGCGGACCTCGTCTGGTTCCTCGAACAACGGCGAGTCGGCCCGGATCACGTTGGGCGTCGGCCACGGGAACGTCGTCGGGGTCGAGCCCCTCGATCCCCTCGTCAGCGAGCCCGGACCGTAGCCACTTGTCGGCAGCGACCCAGAAGACGACCGGTGAAGCGTCCAGGGCCTGTGCGCCGAGTTGCGCTGCGTACCGGCCGAGCAGGTCGTGATCGGAAGCGTCCTCCCGGGAACATGCGACCGACCGCCACCGGGGCCAGGCCCGATCGTGCCTGTCAGGAGCTAGCGCTCGCACGGTGTGGGATGGCACCGACCGCGTCACCGGACCCGCTCCCAGGTCAGCTCGTCGCCGACCTCGATCGCCTGGTCGCCGAACCACCCAGCCGGCACCTCCAGCGCCTCGGTGTAGCTGACCTCCGGGTCGTAGACCGGGCACGGCTCAGCCTCGCACGGCTCCATGGTCAGGATCTCGCGAATGTCACCCTCGGCGCCGGCGAACGCGATGTCCAGCGCGATCCGCGTGTCCTTCATCCAGAAGCCACCGTCGCGCTGTTCACCACCCCAGGTGAACAGCATGCCGGTGCCGTCCGGCAGGTCCTCCACCTCCATCAGCCCTCGCGCCCGGGAGGCGTCGTCGTCGGCGACGCGCACCGCGAGCGACACGTCCGAGCCGTCCGCGCGGGTCAGCGTGACCGCCGCCGCGTCGAGCGCGTCCACCTCCGGTGAGATCGCTGGCACCTCGACGTCCCCGTCGTCGCCCGGGTCCGCCCCCTCGCCCGCGTCGGCCACGTCGCCCGCGTCATCCGCGTCGGCCGGGTCGGCCGGCACCTCCGGCGAGCCGCCGCCCCCACCGCAACCGACGAGCAGCAGGACCCCGGCCAGCGCCAGCCCGACACGGCGGGCAGCAGCAACGGACCGACGGTCGTCGAGGTGGTGTCGAAGCACGGTGATCACGGCGATCGACGGTAGCGCCGCGGCCGGCGGCCACCGTCCGTCGCGGTGCGGACGCGCAGTACGCTCCGGCCTCCTCTCACCCACCACCGACCCAGTGAGGTGTCGCGTGCCCGAGCTCGCCGTCACCGCCATCGGCGCGGACCGTCCCGGCATCGTCGCCACCGTCGCGCAGGTGCTGCACGATCGTGGAGGGAACCTCGAGGACTCGGCGATGACCCTGCTGGGGGGCCATTTCGCGATCGTGCTGCTGGTCACCACCGACGACTCGCCCGAGGAGCTCGACGCGGCGCTGCGCGAGGCGACGGCCGAGCTCGGCCTGACCGTGTCGGTGTCCCGGGCCGACGCGGGCGGGGATCACTCGGAAGCGACGCACCTGCTGAGCGTCTACGGCACCGACCGGCCGGGCATCGTCGCCGGGGTGACGAAGGCGCTCGCCGACGTCGACGCCAACATCATCGACCTGGAGACGCAGGTGATCGGCGAGGGGGACGAACCGGTCTACGCGATGCTGATCGAGCTCGAAGCCGAGGACGACGCACGGGTGGCGGCCGCAGCATCGGCGGCGTGCGAGACGCTCGGTGTCGATCACACGCTGCGGCGTATCGACACGGAGACCTACTAGGTGGCGGTCCGACCGGTCGTCAACTACCCGGCGCGGGTCCTCAAGGGCATCGCCGGACCGGTCGGGTCCCTCGGTGGGCCCGAACGCGCGCTCGCGCAGGACCTGGTCGACACGATGTACGACTCGCCCGGTTGTGTCGGGCTGGCCGCACCGCAGCTGGGCGTGGCCTCGCGAGCGTTCGCCCTGGACGTGTCGGTGATGAAGAGGCCGCCCGACGGCCACCACGGGCTGGTCGTGCTGTTCGATCCGGAGCTGGTGCTCGCGACCGGCTCGGAGCTGGCCCGGGAGGGCTGCATGTCCGTGCCGGACTACACCTGCGACGTGCGCCGCTCCACCGAGGTGGTCATCCGCGGGACGACTCCCGACGGCCACGCGCGTGTGCTGGAGGCGGTCGGGTTCGAAGCTCGGGCGATCCAGCACGAACTCGACCACCTCGATGGCCTGCTGGTGCTCGACCGGGTGGCCTCGCGCCAAGACGTGTTCCCCCGCAAACGGCGCGCCAAGAAGGGTGAGCACCTCCGGTAGTGCGTCCGCTTGGCGTCTACACCGGCCGGCAGCCCGTGCTCGTGTCGATCAGGACCTGCTGGGTGGGACGATCCACCTCGACGGTCACGCGGATGCCCTGCCGGCGGCCGTAGACGCCCTCCTCCAGCCCCTCGTCGGTGACCTCGTAGCCGGCTTCCACCAGCACGGTGCTGGCCCGGGCGACGACGTCATCGAGGTCGGGCAGCGGCGCCCGCAGCGAGCTGGCCGTGATCGCACCATCGCCCGCGGTCGGCAGGTCGCACACCGCTGGCGTGCCGAAGTCCTCGCGTTCGCGGACGTCCAACTCGAGCACCTCGACGAGTTCGTCGGTGATGGTGTCCAGTTCGTCCTCGGCCTGGTTCAGCCGGATCGTGGCCTCGCCGGTGCGACCACAGCCGGCGGCCGCCACCGCGAGCACCAACACCAGGGCGACGACGCGCCGGTGTGGCCATCCGGCCCGGCTCGCGCCAGGACGCCGTGCCGCTGGTGCTGCCGTCACCGTCCACGCTCCCGTCGTCCCTGCCACCCTCGGATCCAGCGGGCCGACCGGTCCGCGAGCATGCGGGCCGGGACCGCCCGGATCGCGAGCGTACGCCAGACCTCGACCGGCCCCGCCCGCCGGACCGACCAACTCGCTGACGCCTGGCCACGTTGGGCCGGCTCCACACCCGGTCCTACACTCCGCTCACGGACGAGGCGCGGCCAGGCGAGCCCCGCTCACCGCTGACGACCATCGGAGCTCGACGTGGCTGACGAGACGCTGCTGATGCTGTTCCGCATCGTGGCCGGTACCGCGGTGATCGCCTTCTTCGGTGCATGGGCGGTCCGTCGGGCCACGTTCCTGGTGCAGCTCAACACCAAGGTCGCGCGCTCCAACCCGACCCGCAACATCCGTCGAGCGTTCAAGGCGAACCTCCGGCACGCGCTGGTCAACATCTTCGGCAACAAGAAGCTGCTGAAGTGGACGCTGCCGGGGATCGCGCACTTCTGGGTGATGTGGGCGTTCTTCGTGCTGCAGACCACCCTGCTGGAGGCGGCCGGGGAGCTCTACATCGGTCCGGAGTTCCAGCTGCCGTTGCTCAACGCGATCGAGCTGTTCGGGGTGACCGCCTACGACGTGCTCGGGTTCTTCCAGGATTCGCTCGCCCTGCTGAGCCTGATCGGCATCCTGGTCTTCGCCGGGTACCGCTTCAGCCTGGACCCCAAGGGCAAGGGGCGCAGCTCGCGGTTCGCGGGGTCCAACCTCAACCAGGGCTGGTGGGTGCTCGCCGCGGAGACGCTGGTCATCTGGACGCTGTGGACCGCTCACGGGGTGCGCTTCGCCGAGGGGCACGCGCCCACCGAAGCCGCGTTCATGTCGAACCTGTTCGGGCAGGTCTTCGTCGGCATGGACTCGCTGACGTTGGAGTGGATCGGCGCCATCAACCTCGTCGCCCACATCGCGATCGTCGGCGGGTTCCTGGTCTTCACGCTGCACTCCAAGCACCTGCACATCGTCACGATCCCGTTCCAGGAGCTCTCCCGCGACCCCGAACGCGACCTCGCGCTCGGCAAGCTCCACACCGAGAAGATCGACATGGAGACGATGGACGAGGACACCATCCTCGGCGTCGGCCAGATCGAACACTTCACCTTCGACCGGTTCCTGGACTTCCAGACCTGCACCGAGTGCGGGCGTTGCCAGTCGCAGTGCCCGGCATGGAACACCGGCAAGCCGCTCAGCCCGAAGATGCTGATCCAGGACTTGCGCGACCACATGTACGCCAAGGGCCCGTTCGCGCTCGGCAAGGTGGACGAGGCCGAAGCCGGTGACGTCATCAACATCCCCCTGGTCGGTGACGCACCTGGCCAGCCGTCGGTGATCGATTACGACGTGCTGTGGTCCTGCACCACCTGCGGCGCCTGCGTCGAGGAGTGCCCGGTCGACATCCAGCACGTCGACACCATCGTGGACATGCGCCGCTACAAGGCGATGATGGAGTCCAGCTTCCCGCAGGAAGCCGGCGTGATGCTGCGCAACGTGGAGAACGCCGGCGACCCGTGGGGGGTCGGCCAGGGCAAGCGCGAGGAGTGGACCGAGAAGCTCGACTTCGACATCCCGGTGCTCGAACCCGGCAGCGACACCGGCGGCGAGTACGAGTACGTGTTCTGGACCGGGTGTGCCGGCGCGGTCGACGACCGCTCCAAGAGGATCTCCCGCGCCATCGCGCAGCTGCTCCACGACGCGGGCGTCAACTTCGCCATCTTCGGCAAGAACGAGACCTGCACCGGCGACCCGGCCCGGCGTCTGGGCATGGAGTACCTGTTCCAGATGCTCGCTGAGCAGAACGTGGAGATGCTCAAGAGCGTCGGCGCCGACAAGACCAAGATCATCGCCTGGTGCCCTCACTGCTTCAACACGCTCAAGAACGAGTACCCGGACTTCGACGGCGACTTCGAGGTGCTGCACCACTCGGAGGTGCTCGGTCAGCTGCTCGACGAGGGTCGGCTGGTCGCCACCAGCGAGGTCGACAAGCGCATCACCTACCACGACCCGTGCTACCTCGGCCGCCACAACGACGTGTACTCCCAGCCCCGCAAGGTCGTCGACGCGGTGCCCGGGTTGCAGCCCACGGAGATGGGGCGCTGCCGCTCGAACGGTTTCTGCTGCGGCGCCGGTGGCGCACGCATGTGGATGGAGGAGGACATCGGCAAGCGGGTCAACATCGAACGCGTCGATGAGGCGCTCGGCACCGATCCGGAGCTGATCTCCACCGCCTGCCCCTACTGCACCACGATGCTCACCGACGGCATCGCGCAGAAGGTCCAGGAGGGCTCGCTCGAGGACGGCCAGGTCGAGGTGCTCGACATCGCCGAGGTGCTCGAGCGGGGCCGGATGCTGCCGCTGGCCTCACAAGGTGTGGTCGGAGCGAGCGAGGGCAGCGGCGACGCTCAGACGTGAGTCACGGTCCTGCCGGACGGCGGAACGGCCGGTGGTCGTGACCCGACGTCCGGCCAGGCGGTACCGGTGGATCGTGATCAGCTCACCGACCGGGTGTTCGCCGCTCGGTTCAGCCGGCGCAGCGATGCCTGTAGCAGCGTCGGGTCGAACGCCGCGACCTGGTCCTTGCCGAGGTCCTTCGCCCGGTACATCGCCAGATCCGCGTCGCGGAGCAGATCCTCGGCGCTCGAGCCGTCCTCGAACGACGCGACACCGACGCTGGCGCCGAGCTCGAGGCGGTGGTTGCGCAGGACCACGGGCTCGGCGAGCAGGGCCCGCAGCCGCTCACCGACCTGGACGGCCTCGTCGATGCTGGTGACCTCGTCAAGCAGCACCGCGAACTCGTCCCCGCCGAGCCGGCCAGCCAGATCGCCAGGACGCAACGCCCGACGGAGCCGTTCGGCGATGGCGCACAGCAGTTCGTCACCGACGGTGTGGCCCAAGGTGTCGTTGATGTCCTTGAACCCGTCGAGGTCGAGGAACAGCACCGCGCCACGGGCGCCGGGCTCGACGAGACGCTCGGCGACCTCGTCGCGGAACCGACGCAGGTTGGCGAGCTGGGTCAACGGGTCGTGGAACGCCAGGTGCTCCAGCTCCTCCTCGAGCCCTTTCTCCCGCGTGACGTCGAGGAGGACTCCACGCAACTCGACAGTGCCGTCCGGCCGTTCGGTGAAGGTGAAGTCGTCGCGGATCCAGCGCAGCTGGCCGTCGGGTCGACGGATGCGGAAGGTGACCGTGTTGGCCACGGCGTAGGTGTCCGCGTCCGACTCCGGCAGCTTCCGGTCCTCGAACGCGGCACGCACCAGTTCCACGTCGTCGTGGACCACCGACCGAGCGAACTGCTGTCGCAGACCACGCAGATCCTCGGCCTCGACCCCGAGCACGTCGGCGATCCTGGGGCTGACGTAGCTCCACGGTTGGCTGAGATCGGTCGGGGCGACGTAGACGACGGCCGGCACCTGTTCGACCAGGGTCCGGTAGCGAGCCTCCGCGGTCTCGAGTTCCTGCTGGAGGCGTCGGTTCTCGGTGACGTCCTGGAGCATGCCGATCACGAACTGCGGCTCCCCGTCATCGTCGCGGAGCAGCGACGAGGTCAGGTGTCCCCAGACGATGTGCCCGTCGGCGTGGATGAACCGCTTGACCAGCTCGAACCGATCGATGTTGCCCGCGACCAGCTCATCGAACCGCTCCCGGTTCGTCGCGATGTCGTCCGGGTGGGTGTAGTCGTCGAAGGACATCCGCTTGAAGGCTTCCTCGGAGTAGCCGAGGATCCGACGCAGGGCGTCGTTGCTCATGACCACGTGACCGTCGCGGGAGACGACCCCGATCCCGATGGGCGCGAGTTCGATGATGTCGTCGAGGCGCAGCTTCGCCTGCGCGACCAGGCTCTCGGCCTGCTCGGCGGTCGTCGGCTGCTGCGAGGTACTCACCCCCTGCTCCCCTTGAGGCCGCTGTGGTCGGTCGCGTCCGCTGGTGCTGCCGCGACGACCTGCCGGGAGCACTCGACACCACCAAGACACACGACCTACCTTCACCCTCGGCACGGCCGGCGGGAACGATAGGACGGGACGCACGCGGCGTCCGCGGGACGCGCAGGGGCAGCGTCGGAGCGAACCGGCCCTCAAGCTCGCCGGCGCGGGTGCCGTTCGAGCCGTGCCACCGCTCGCTACGTTCGGCCACGTCAGGAGCCGACCGAACACCGCTGTCCGAGCACCGCTGGGGAGTCGAGGTGACCGACACCGACCAGACAGACACGCCGCGCGAGGACCGCGCCGATCGGGTCGCGAAGCGCCTCGCGATCCCCGTGTTGGTCGCGGCGCTGGCCTCGGTGCCGGCGGTGTTCCTGACCCTGCTCGACGAACCCTGGAACTCGATCGGTGACGGCCTCAACACCCTGTCCGGCGCCGTACTGATCGCCGAGACGGTCGTGTTGCTGGCGGTCGCGGAGGACAAGCGGGCCTGGGCCCGGCGCAACTGGTGGTTGTTCGCGCTGATCGCGATCATCATCCCGGCGGTGATCTTCGCGCTCGGCCCCGCGCAGCTGCTCCGGCTCGTCCGGCCGCTGATCCAACTCGTGCGGTTCGCCGGTGCGCTGCGCATCGTCCGCATCAAGCGCATCATCAAGGCCGGCAAGATCCTGCGTGAGCGAGTCGGGCTCGACGAGGGCTGGCAACGTGCCATCGGGATCGGGGTGACGGTGCTGTGCGCCGCGTTCGTCGCGGTCGTCCTCGTCGACCCGTCCTCGCAATCCCGGCAGTGGCTGGACCAGGGGGTCAGCATCCTCGGCTGGCCCGGGATCGTGGTCGCCGGCCTCATCGTCGCCGTCGCGACCTACGTGGTGATGACCAACCGGGACGACGATGACGATGCGGAGGAGCCTGACGCCGGGACACAGGAGGCCGACACGTCGCAGCGGGAACAGGGGGCCAACCCCACCGCGGCGCGGCTCGCTGCCAGCGAGCCGGACGTAGCGGTCGGCGAGCCCGCCCACGACACCGAGCCCGGATGACCGCGGGTCGGGCGTCAGCGGGCGAGCAGGCCCCGCAGCGCCAGCCACTCGTCGAGGTGCTCCGGGTCGACGCCCAACGCGACGGCGACGGTGCGCAGGTCATCCTCGCGCAGCACGAGCCGGAGGCCGTCCTGGTCCCCCCGCATCCACTGCACGTGCTGGACGAGGCGCACGAGCGGCGTGAGCTCCGGATCGCTGCTCGCGGCGCGGAGACGGTCGACGGCGATGCAGGTGCTCTGCTCCTCCGGGCGACCGGGGACACGCTCGTCGTCCGGCAGGAGGTCGGCCACCGAGACGCCGTAGAAGGCCGCCATCGCCGCGAGCTTGTGGGCGGAGACCGCCCGGTCGCCGCGCTCGTACGACCCGACGACCACGGCCTTGAACCGACCGCCGCTGCGCTCCTCCACGTCCTGGAGCCGCAGCCCCTGCGAGCGGCGCACCGCCCGCAGGCGGGCACCGAGGCGCGCCTGGTAGCAGGCGTCCTCCGACCCACCGTCACCGGACGACGTGGACGTCGTCGCAGCCGTCGTCCCGTCCCGCCGTGCCACCTCGCCGTCGCCAGCCGGCTCACGGGGCGTCGTGATCACCTCCGGCGGCGCATCGTCATGGAGCTGCACGATCCGGTCGATGGTTGAGCGGGTCATCGGTGCGCACCTTCCCCGTCGGCGTGGTCGGAACGCTCTGTAACGAGCGCTTGCGGACCGTGAGCGCCCCATGGTCCCGGGAGGTCACGGCAGGTGACCGAGATGTGCGTCCAGCGCCCGATCGACCGGCCCGTGTGGGCGGCGCTCCGAGCGCTCGCCCGGGGCCGACGACAGGAGCTGGTCAGGGGGCTGCGGGGTCCGACGGAGGGCCGAGGTGGTAACGCGAGGACGTCGGCCCGCGCTGGCCCTGGTAGCGCGACCCGCTCGCGCCGTCGCCGTACGGACGCTCGGCGGGGGCATCGAGGCTGAAGAAAGCGAACTGGGCGATCCGCATCCCCGGGTGGAGCAGGATCGGCAGGGTCGCCACGTTGGACAGTTCCAACGTGACGTCGCCGTCGAACCCGGCGTCGATGAACCCGGCGGTGGAGTGGATCACCAGCCCGAGCCGCGCGAGGGAGCTCTTGCCTTCGAGCCGGGCGACGACGTCGGCCGCCAGGGTGATCCGCTCCAGCGTCGCACCCAGGACGAACTCTCCGGGGTGGAGGACGAACGGCTCACCTTCCGGGACCTCGATGAGTTCAGTCAGGTCCGGCTGCTCCGCCGCGAGATCGATGTAGGGGTAGCGGTGGTTGGCGAACACCCGGAACTGGGCCGCCAGCCGCACGTCGACACTGGCCGGCTGGATGGCGGCCTCGTCGAGCGGGTCGATGCCGATCCGGCCCGACTCGAGGCTGCGGCGGATGGTGCCGTCGGACAGGATCACGGACTCGGAGCCTCCAGCTGGGGCGACGGGCGGGACGCGGACGCGCGAGCGTAGACCCGCCCTGGCACCAGCAGGTCGCTCGGGGACGGCCCTTGCGTTGCGGCCCCGACGGGCCAGCGAGTACGGTTCGCGCCCTCGCGGGTGTAGTTCAATGGTAGAACACGAGCTTCCCAAGCTCGGAACGTGGGTTCGATTCCCATCACCCGCTCTCTGGAGGCCCGAACACAAGTCGGGCACCCAACCGAACAGAAGTCGGGCCAGTTTCGGTGGAATCGGGCCGCAGCAGCGGCCACAACGCGTGACCAACTTCCACGTGGGGGGCTTGGGCGCGTGACAGACCGGGCGTCCGCCGCCCCTCAAGTCCGAACAGCAGCGACGAACTGGTTGACCTCCTCGAGCAGAGGGGATCCGGTGTGGCTGACTTCAACGGGTGGACCACCGCCAACGTGGGCAAAACGGATGATGCGCTCGACGCGGAAGTTCATCGCCGTCGCCGCGAAGATGGGCGAGCTCTCGTCGAGAACCTGCGGTAGATGCTCGAAGGTGCACGCTGAACAGCGCCACCGGCCCTCGTAGGTGCCCTCGACGGCGAACCGGATGCCCCCGGCATCGAGCGCTGTCAGCGGCAGGTGGCCCACCATCCTGCCGTACTCGACGCGCTCCTCGACAGGAACGGTGGCCACGCTCGAGGCGACCCACCCGAACTCGGGGCGTCGCGAGGGCGCATCCTCCGGAGCCGGTATGTCCTGATTCGTCATCCCATCGATCTGAGACACGGTCGTGGCGGGCATCAGCTCCCTGACGGGGCAAGCCACCAACGCCGGGCGCCACAGTTCGCCGACGGCCAAGCGAACCTCGCCGGACTCGACCGTCCACGCTGGCAGCACGACCGAGATGCGGTGCATCTCCATCCTCTCGTGGAGCCGAGTGCAGTTCACGGGCACTCTACGAGGAGGTGGGCAGGTCCTCGCTGTCACTCGCCATTTGTAGCGGGGTCAACTACAATCCACTACATGGTCCGCCCAACCAGCCTTCGTCTGCCTGATCCGGTCAAGGATCGGCTCGACCGCCGCGCCGCCAGTGGCCACGAGAAGCCGTCCAGCCTCGCGGTCCGACTCATCGATGAGGGGCTGCGCATGCACGACCACCCCGGCGTGGCATTCCACGACAGCGCCGCTCACGGCCGGGTCGCCTGCTTGGCAGGCGGTCCCGACGTCGCCGAGGTCGTTGACGTGCTCACGGGCCTGGAGGCGCAGGGTCAGGACCGAATCGCCGAGACTGCTTCGTGGTTCGGCATCCACCCCTCCCGGGTGCGGGTCGCGACGGGCTACTACGCCGCTTTCCGGGATGAGATCGACCGTCAGATCGACCTGCGCCGACGCGAAGCCGCCGAACTGCGCGGACGCTACGAGGCCGAGCAGGCTCTGCTCGAGTGAAACTCCTGCTCGATGAGATGATCTCCGCGACCGTCGCTGAGCAGC
>SKJX01000018.1 GCA_007121785.1 Nitriliruptoraceae bacterium | reverse complement strand
CGTCCGTGCGGCCGCCCGACGCGGGCCAGATCCGGCCGAGGCCGCAGCCACCGCGTCCACCCGTTCGGCTGACCCGGACCAGGCCGGAGCCACCGTGTCTGCGGCCGGACCCGCCGGCCCGGCCGACCAAGGTGCGGGCCGGTCCGGCGACGCTGGTACGGCCAGGGCCGGCGGCGATCCTGCGCCCTCGCCCCCTGCTGATCACGCCACCACCGACGACCCCGACCGCAGCGACGGACCCGACGGATGATCGGCCACGCACCGGCTGACCACGGAACAGCCACCGTGCCGTGTCCGGCCCAGGCCACACAACGATGGAACGAGGAACCGATATGTCGATAGAGCGACCTGACGACATACCGATGGGCCAAGGCGACACCTCCCGAGGGGAGGCTGACGCGGCCCGGCAGGCAGGGGACGCCGCGCGGGAAGCCCTGGAGGCGGTCCGAGCGGAGATCGGCAAGGTGATCGTCGGCCAGGACGGCGTCGTCACCGGGCTGGTCACGGCCCTGCTGGTCCGCGGGCACGTACTGCTCGAGGGGGTACCCGGCGTCGCCAAGACCCTGATCGTGTCCACGTTGGCCCGGTCCCTGGATCTGGGTTCGACCCGCGTGCAGTTCACCCCGGACCTGATGCCCTCGGACGTGCTGGGCCAGACGATCCTGGACGAGGGGGGGACCTCCTTCCGGTTCCGTGAGGGCCCGGTGTTCACCAACCTGCTGCTCGCCGACGAGGTCAACCGGACGCCACCGCGGACCCAGGCGGCGTTGCTGGAGGCGATGCAGGAACGGCAGGTCTCGGTGGACGGTGTGGCTCGCCCGCTGCCCGAGCCGTTCCTGGTCGTCGCGACCCAGAACCCGGTGGAACACGAGGGCACCTACCCGCTGCCGGAGGCCCAGCTCGACCGGTTCCTGTTCAAGCTGCAGGTGCCCTACCCCAGCCGCGACCAGGAGGCCTCGATCCTCGCCCGCCACGAGGCGGGTCCCGATGCCGGGGACCCGGCCAAGCTCGGGGTCACCGCCGTCGCCGGGGCGGCTGAGCTCGCCGCGGCGCGCGAGGCGGTCCAGCAGGTCCGGGTCAGCGAGGAGGTCCGCGGCTACCTCGTCGACCTGGTGCGCGCCTCCCGGGACGCCCCGGCGGTGTCCCTTGGCGTGAGCCCCCGCGGGGCCACCATGCTGCTGCACGCGGCACGAGCCTGGGCATGGCTGGCCGGTCGCGCGTTCGTCACCCCCGACGAGGTCAAGGCCGTCGCCAAGCCGACCCTGCGCCACCGGTTGCTGCTGCGGCCGGAGCTCGAACTGGAAGGCGCGGATGCCGACGGCGTGCTGGACGGCCTGCTGGGCAGCGTGCCGGTCCCGCGGTGAGCGCCACGACCAGCGCTTCGAGCCGTCCCGTGCCGGCCCCGCCGCCGGCCCGGTGGTCGCGCGACTGGTGGGCGGGGATGGTCCCGGTGCCGACCGGTCGCACCGCGGTGGCGGTCGGCGTGCTCGCCGTGCTCGCTGCGTTCGTGCCGGGCTGGATCGTGGCGACCGGCGGGGGGCTGCTGCTCGCGGCGGTGATCGTCGACCGGGCGATCACCCCGGCGCCATGGTCGGTCGGGGTCAGCCGGGAGCTGCCGACGGTCCTGCCGTTGGACGGCGACGGCGAGGTGGTCTGGCGGGTCGCCAACCCCAGCAGCCGGCGGTTGACCATCCAGCTGGCCGACGAGCTGGCGCCCTCGCTGGGGGCCTCGTCCCGCGCGGTCCAGCTGACGCTGCTGCCGTCCGGACGGGGGCGGGCCAGTACCGAGCTGACCCCGGTCCGACGCGGGACCTTCACCCCGTCGCGGATCGACGTGCGGGTCGCCGGCCCCCTCGGCTTGAGCAGCCGGCAGGCCAGCCGGCGGCTCGATGGGCGCATGGAGATCCACCCGAGCTTCCGGTCCCGCGACGCCGCGGAGCTGCGCGTGCGGCGTGCCCGGATCCTCGACGAGGGGCAGCGCGCGGTTCGGGCACGCGGCGGGGACACCGACTTCGAGGCGCTCCGCGAGTACGTCCAGGGCGACGAGTATCGACATGTCGACTGGGCCGCGACGGCGCGCGCCGGCACCCCGATCGTTCGGACCTACCGGGCCGAGCGCAACCAGAGCGTCCTGGTGTTGCTCGACACGGGTCGGACCGTCGCCGGGCTGGTCGAGGGGGTCCCTCGGCTCGACCACGGCATGGACGCCACGTTGGCATTGGCCACGGTGGCGACCTACCTGGGCGACCGGGTCGGTCTGCTGTCGTTCGGCGCCGACGTCCGCTCCGTGGTCCCGCCACACCATGACCGTGGGCAGCTGCGCCGGTTGTCGACGGCCCTGCACGCGCTGGAGCCCGAGCTGGCCGAGTCGTCGTACCGCGCGGCGATCCGCGAGACGCTGGCCAGGTTCCGGCGTCGCGCGCTGATCGTGCTGATCACCGAGATGGCGCCCGAGGCGGTCGAGGAGACGCTGCTCCCGGCGCTGCCCGTCCTCGTCCGCGATCACGCGGTGATCGTCGCATCCGTCCGTGACCCGGCGCTGGACCGGCTGCTGACCGCCTCCGTGGCGGACGCGGAGGCGGCGTACGGCGCGGCTGCGGCGTCCGAGGTCCTGGCCGCACGCGAACGCGCGGCCGCCCGGTTGCGCGGGCTCGGCGTGTCGGTGGTCGACGCCGCCCCGGACGAGCTGGCGGCGGCGCTGGCCGACCGCTACCTCGACGTCAAGGGACGTGGCGGTTGGTGATCGTGGGGCCCCTCGCCCAGGGCGCCCGTCAGGCCGCGCTGGGCCGCCCGGCGTCCCGCCAGCAACAACCAGCCGGTGACCGCCGCCCACACCACGGCACCGATGCCGACCCGGACGGTGGCGGACCAGGGCTGCCCGGTGACGTAGCCCTCCAGCAGTCCGGCGATGAGGAACACCAGCACCAGGCCGAGAGCGATCGTTACCGAGCGGCGGCCTTCCTCGGCCAGCGACTCCCGGCGCGGCCGGTCGCCCGGTGCGATTGCGGCCCAGCCGAGCTGCAGGCCCGCGCCGCCGGCGATGAACACCGCGGTGAGCTCGAGCAGGCCGTGGGGGAGGATCAGTCCCCAGAACTGCCCCGCATCGCCGGCCGCGTGGAACAGCCCGGCGGCGACGCCGACGTTGACGCCGTTGAGGAGCAGGATGTAGAGCGTCGGGACGCCGCCGAGGATGCCCGAACCCCACGCCAGGGCGCCGACGGCGGCGTTGTTGGTGAACACCCGCGCGGCGAACGCGGTCCCGGGTTCGGAGGAGTAGTACGCCTCGAAGTCCTCCTCGAGGTAGGCCTCGCGGAACGCCTCCGGACCGACCGCCTCGACGGCCGCGGGGCTGGCCGCCAGCCACACGGCGACGCCGGCGAAGCTGGCGATGAACACCACCGTGCTGATCAGGATGGCCGTGCGCGCGTGCCACACCGCCGCCGGGAACACCTGCGTGATGCCCCGCAGCACCGCGCGGAGCGTGCGGGCGCGCGTCCCGTGGACCACCGCCGACGACCGTGCGACCAACCGGGACAGGTGGGTGCTGAGGTCGGGGTCGGCCAGGTGGGTGCGTGCGGTCGACAGCTGCGAGGACACGCGCAGGTGGAGCTGGACGAGCTCATCGAGCTCGTCGGCCGAGAGCCGCGACGGTGAGCGGCCGGCCCGGCGGACCAGCTCGTCGAGCCGCTCCCAGCCGGGCTGGTTGCGTTCGATGAACGCGTCGAGGTCGGCGCTGGTCGCCTGGCTCACTCGGCCCTCCCCGTGGCCCTGCCCCTGACGGGCTACCGTCCGTAGCCAGGCAGTGTAGGAGGGCATGTGGCACAGCAACCGGCGCCGGGTGGGCGGGCCGCCGCGGGCGGCGGCCCTGCGACGGGGGCGGCTCCGCCGGAGTTCGTCACGCCCGATGCCGTCGGGCTGGATCTGGAGGTGGCGACCCTCGGCTCACGGGGCATCGCCTACCTGCTGGACCTGCTGATCCTGCTAGCGGTCATCGTCGTGCTGACGCTGGCTCAGCTGCTGCTGGTCGGCGGCTTCGACGTGTCGGGGACGGTCGGCGTCACCGTCACCCTGCTGCTGCTGTTCGCCTGGCAGTTCGGCTACCCGATCGGGTTCGAGACGCTGTGGCGGGGCCGCACACCCGGCAAGGCCGCGATGGGCTTGCGCGTGGTCACGACCGAAGGCGCGAGCGTCGGGGTGCGCCACGCGGCGGCCCGGGCGTTCATCGGCCTGTTCGAGCTGCTGCCGACGTTCGGGCTGCCCGCGATCATCACCTCGTTCGCGTCGGCGCAGGGACAGCGGCTCGGGGATCTGGCCGCCGGGACGCTGGTGATCCGCGAGCGACGCGCCGCCGCGAGCCCGCAGGCCGAGCGGTTCGTCGCCCCCACCGGTTGGGAGCACTACGTCGAGCAGCTCGACGTGAGCGCCATCGGAGGCCGGGAGTACGCGATGATCCGTGCCGCCTTGCGGCGCGCGCGTGAACTGCCGTCTCCGGCCCGACGGGCCGTGCTCGACGAGGTGCTCCACGCGATCGCGCCCCTGATCCGTCCGGGCCCCCCAGCGAGCGCCGATGCGGAGGTGGTGCTGACGTGCGTCGCGGCGGCGGTCCAACGCCGTCGCGGCGTGTCTGGCAGCCCGTCGTCGGCCGTGCCGGAGGCGGATGCGCCGGGGCCGGGGCGCGG
>SKJX01000099.1 GCA_007121785.1 Nitriliruptoraceae bacterium | reverse complement strand
CCGGCTCCACCTCGATCGTGGTCCGGTCGGCGAACGACTTGAACCCACGCGTCGACAGGGACCTGAGGAACACTGATCCCTCCGGGGCGCGAACGGCGCATCGAGGTACGGACGTCGAGGTGGTGCGGGCTGGCTCGGGCCGGAGCGGGATGCTAGCGGCGCGTCGCCAGGTAGCCGCTCAGCCGCCCGCTGCGCGGACGGGTGGTCGGTCCGCGAGCACCCGAGCCCACGGAGACCAACGGCGACAAGCGGGCACGAGGCCCGCTCGTCGTGTCACGTGACGGTGCGACGACGGTGCCAGGTGCCGGGCCGCCGCTGTCAGCTGGTCGCGGCCGCTGGCTCATCGTCGACGGCCAGCACCGGGGCCTCGTCCCGCGCGGCCTCCGCCTCCGCGAGCGCAGCTTCGAGCTCCGCAACCCGCTCACGCAGGCTCCGGACCTCGTCCAGGAGCTCGATGCTCGAAGGGGTCGCGTACGTGCCGAACAGCGCCTTGCCCATGGTCAGGGACCTCCGCGTCGGGCCCGCGTGCGCCGGGAGCCGGCCGGTGGCGCGCCGTCGGACCTTGCAGCTTCGTCAGGCCGTGAAGCTGCCTACAGTCTAGCTCAGCGGTGACGACAGCGTCCACCCGGGTCGGCTCGGTAGCCGGACGTCCGGCCGGACCTGGCGAGGCCCGCGGCGCTTGGCGCGAGCGCCTAGCCGATCGTGAAGCTGCGGTGACCGGCCGGCGTCCGCTCATCCACGTCGAGCCGTTCGACGGCGGCGGCGGGCGGGCCGCCGCCGCGGACCCAGGCCTCGACGGCGTCGACCACGTCGGTGGCACCCTCCAGCCAGGCTTCGACGGCGCCGTCCGGCAGGTTGCGGGCCCAGCCGGTCACACCGAGCCTGACGGCCTCGTCGCGCAACGAGGCCCGGAAGAAGACCCCTTGGACACGGCCGTGCACGGTCAGGTGTCGTGCGACGAACGCGTCTGCCGTCACCGCTGGACCCTTCCCGTCCCGGCGTTCCACATCAGATCATGCACTGCTGACAGTGGTAGGTGTAGACGCCCTTCTTGATGCGCGTCCGCAGGATCGGGCGACGGCAACGGTGGCAGGGCTTGCCGTCCCGACCGTAGACCCGCAGGTGCTGGGCGGACTCCCCCTCGTCGTCGATCATCGAGTCGGCCTCCGCGTCATCGAGGCTGGACCCGGCCGCCTTCATCGCCGCGACGATGACCTCCTGCGTCGCCCGGTACAGCCGGCGGGTCTCCTGGGTCGACAGCGTCGAGGACGGGTGGTCATGACGCAGACCCGCCTCCCAGAGGATCTCGTCGCTGTAGACCGGCCCGATCCCGGCGACCAGGTCCGGATCGACCAGCAGCAGCTTGAGGGGTTTGTCGGCCTCCGCGAGGAACCGACCGAACTCCATCCACGTCGGGTTGTCGTCGAACAGGTCGAGAGCATCGGGCGAGAGACCGACCGCGTCCAACGCCTCGTCGGTGGGGACGACACCGATGCGGACCGTCGGCTCGTCCGCGACCTCGCTGACGTGCAGCGCACCACCGGTGGTGAAGGTCGCGGCCATGTGCGTGTCCGGTCCGGGCTTCTCGCTGGCCGTCTCCTTGTGCAGCGATCCGGCCTCGCCCGGGTCCAGGATCCAGGTCATCCCCTCGTCGAGTTCGAGGAAGATGATGTTGCCGCGGCGACGGGCGGCTTCGATCTTGCGGCCCTCCAGGGCCTTGACCAGGTCCGGTCGGTTGCGGTGGAACGGCCGGACGACGCTCGCCGTCTCGACCGTGACATCCTTGACCCGCTTGCCGACGACCTCCTTCTCGAGGTCCTTACGCAGGACCTCGACCTCCGGCAGCTCCAGCACGAAGTGGTCCTCACTCTCCGACGTCAGGTCGGTGCGGTCGAGATGATGCGGTCGGGTGTCGCCGACCGAGCGGCGGGGCCTCGGCGATCAGGGGTGCGGTGAGGCACCACCTCGCCACGCTAGCTGACGTGACGGTGTCTCCACGCACGTTCAGACACGTGACGTCTCCTCATCGAGGCCGGTGGCGGCCGCCGGTCTCGCCCCGGCTGTGCCACTGAGGTGACGGTAGGCGTCCCGCGCGGCCCGCTGCTCCGCTTGCTTCTTGTTCCGTCCGGTCCCCGACCCACGCACCTCACCTTCGATCGTCACCGTGGCCGTGAAGGTCTTGGAGTGGTCGGGGCCGACGTCGGTGACCTCGTACCGGGGCAGGCTGCCGTACCGGGCCGCCGCGAGCTCCTGCAAGCTCGTCTTGTAGTCCAGCGCGGCCCCGCGGTCGGCGAGGGAGCTGAGCACGTCCGCGAACAGCCGCTCCACGAGGTCGTAGGCGGTGGCGAACCCCTGATCGAGGTAGACCGCGCCGATGACGGCCTCGAGGGTGTCGGCGAGGATCGAGTCCTTGTCGTCCCCGCCGGACGCCGCCTCGCCACGGCCGAGCTTGACGTAGCGCCCGAGGTCGAGACCACGCGCCACCTCGGCCAGGGACTCGGTCTTCACCGCGGCGGAGCGGACCTTGGCCAAGCGCCCCTCCTGCTCGTCGGGGTGGGCGTGGAAGATCTCGTCGGTGACGACCAACCCGAGGACCGCGTCACCGAGGAACTCGAGCCGCTCGTTGGGCTGGACGCCGCCGTTCTCGAACGCCCACGACCGGTGCGTGAGCGCACGGGCGAGCAGGCCCGGGTCGTCCAGGTGGACGTCGAGCCGTTCGGTGAGCTCGCGCAGCGCCGCCGCCAGCTCATCCGATGCCGGGGGCGCGTCGGTGCCGCTCACCGCGTCAGTCGACCTCGACGACGGTGCGTCCCGCGTACGTGCCGCACGCCGCGCACACGGTGTGCGGCCGCGTCGGCGCCTTGCACCGCTTGCACGTCGCGTAGGTCGGCGCGCTGGTCTTCAGCCACTGCGCCTTGCGGTGGCGGGTGCGGGAACGGGACAGCTTGCGCTTCGGGACGGCCATCGTCGGCTCCTCCTCGGGTGGTCGGGTCGACCGCGCGGCGGTCGGCAGCAGATCGGGCAGGTCGGTCGGCAGGCGGCGTCACTCGATCGGCAGGTCGAGCTCGGTGAGCTTCGCCCAGCGCGGGTCCGGCTCCTGGCCGGGTCGGTGACCGCAGTCGGCCACGTTGCGGTCCGCGCCGCAGCGCTCGCACAAGCCCAGGCAGTCCTCGGAACACAACACGCGGACCGGCAGGTCGATCAGCAGCGAGTCGCGGGCCAGCGTGGACAGATCGATCGCGGTGTTGTCGTCGAGCAGCTCGTAGCCGGGGTCGTCCTCCTCGCCCTCCTCGCGCTTGAGCGGATCGACGAAGAGCTCGGCGACCTGGCACTGGACGTGCTCATGCTTGGCGGTGAGGCATCGGGCGCAGGCGAGCTCGATCTCGTAGCCGATCGTGCCGCGCACCAGGATGCCCTCCACCACCGAGTCGAGGTGCAGCGCCAGCTCGACCCGACCGTGGACCGCCGTGATGGTCGGACCCCAGGGGTCCTCACCGAACGCGTCGGGTGGCACGGCACGCGTCAGCTCCCGGGTCTCCCCGGGCTGACCCACGAGTTCCACGACGGGAACGCGCACGAGCGGCTCACCTCCTCGGTGTTCGTTGCTGTCCGCTCTACTGAGACGAACGGATGCGACCGAGCGGTGACCTCGACATCGCATCGTGACCGCTCGGGCGGTCACGGGGTGGACTCGGCGGCGACAGACCGGGCGAGACCGGAGTCGGTGACGGCGACGAAGAGCCCGGCCGCGCGAGCGGCGAAGACCGTACCACAGCCATCCCGCGTCGTCCGGTGGCGGGTCAGCTCGGCTCGGTGTCCGGGTCGGCGTCGAAGGGTTCCTCCGTCTCGACCAGGTCGTCGGTCAGCCGGTCGCTGTCCAGGCCGCCGCGCAGCTTCGACCGACCGCGCTCGACCGCCCCCAGCGTCTTCTGGAGGACCACCTCGAAGTTGGCCAGCTTCGCGTCGACGTAGTCCTCGGCTTCCAGGCGCATCTGGCGTGCTTGCTCGCGCGATTCGGCGACGAGCCGATCCGCCTCGGCCTGGGCCTGGCGGGCGACCTCCTGCTCGGAGACCAGCCGGTCGCGCTCGGCGCGGGCGTCCTCGAGGATCCGGTCCGCGTCGGCCTGAGCCCGCTCCAGGATCTCATCGCGCTCCTGGATCACCCACCGGGCCTGGGTGAGCTCGTCCGGAAGGGCATCCCGCAGGTCGGCGACGAGCCCGTCGATCTCCGCCCGGTTGAGCATGATCGATGCGGACAGCGGCACGGCCTTGGCCTCCACGACCAGCTGCTCGAGCTGGTGGAGTTTGGCCTCGACGTCCGGGGGGACGCCACGGTTCTCGGACATCGTCAGGAGGGTTCCGTGCTCGAGGACGTGTGGATCGGTCGCCGGAGCCTACCGGTGAGCGACCCTGGCGTCGGCGTCCGTCAGGTCAAGCGGTCCCGCAGTGCCACCTCGACGCGTTCGGGGACCATCCCCGTCACATCGCCGCCGCCGCGGAGGACCTCCTTGATCAGCGAACTGGAGAGGAACGCGTGCTCGGGGCTGGCTGCCATGAACACCGTCTCCAACCCGCCGACGCGGCGGTTCATCTGTGCCATCTGCAGCTCGTAGTCCAGGTCACCGCTGCCGCGCACCCCCTTGCAGACCACGCCGATCCCGCGACGGTTGCAGTAGTCGACCAGCAGCCCCTCGAACCGATCCACCTCCAGGTTGTCGAGGTGGTCGGTCTCCGCCTCGATCAGCTCGCACCGCTCGTCGACGGTGAACGTGCCGTGCTTGCTCGGGTTGCCGAGCACGGCGACGACGACCCGGTCGAACCGCGCAGCGGCCCGCTCGAAGACGTCGAGGTGGCCGGCGGTCACCGGGTCGAAGCTGCCTGGACAGACCACGGCGATGCTCACGGTGGATCCTCGTCGACGGTGGTCGGCGTTGACTGGGACGGCGACCGTAGTCGCGGACGGTCCTCGGGCTCTCCTCAGTCGCCCTCGGTGGTCAGCTGCGCCGGCGGTCGGTCATCCTCGGTGGTCAGCTGCGGCGACCGTCAGTCCCCCCGGTAGTCAGCTGCGCCCGGTGGAGCGCCGTGTCGCCGTAACGGCGCGCGTCCCCGCGGTCGAAACCGGCGGGCCATGCGGGACTGCCGTCGCGGACCGAACGCTCGATCACGACGGTGGCGTCGGGAGCCAGGTGCGCGACGAGTTCCTCCAGCATCGCCGCCACCTCCGCCTTCGGCGTCCGGTACGGAGGATCAGCCAGCACCAGGTCGAAGGGTTCGCCCTCGATCGGCTCGGCCAGGGCCCGATCCACCGAGGTGGCGAGCACGATCGGGCCCGGGAGGCCGACCACCTCGATGTTGCGGTGCAGGTGCTCCAGCGAGCGACGGTCACGCTCCACGAAGGTCACGCTGGTCGCCCCACGCGAGAGCGCCTCGAGCCCGAGCGACCCGCTGCCGGCGTAGAGGTCGAGCACCCGGGCGCCCGGCACGACCGCCTGCAACGACGAGAACAGCGCTTCCTTGACCCGGTCGGCCGTCGGCCGGACGTCATCGCCCGGTGGCGCGGTCAGGCGCCGCCCCTTGGCCGCACCGGCGACGACCCGCATCAGGCCGCCGACCCGTCCGTCGCCGCGTCGCCGGGCACCGGCGGTCCGGTGACCCGTGCGTCGGCCGCGCCGATGCGGTCGAGGACGAAGGCGAGCACCCGCGCCTCGTCACGCCACGCGTCGTACCGGCCGGAACGGCCACCATGCCCGGCGCCGAGCTCGGTCCGCAGCAGGATCGGGCCACCGCCGGCCGCGGTGTGCCGCAGCTTGGCGACCCACTTGGCCGGCTCCCAGTACTGCACCCGTGGGTCGTTGAGGCCGGCGGTGACGAACAGCGCCGGGTAGTCGGCCGCCTGCACGTTGTCGTAGGGCGAGTAGGACCGCATGACCTCCAGGTAGTCGAGGTCGGCGGGGTTGCCCCACTCCTCGTACTCGATCACCGTCAACGGCAGCGACGGGTCCAGCATCGTGGTGACGACGTCGACGAACGGCACCTCCGCGACCGCGGCGGCGCACAGGTCGGGTCGCAGGTTCAGCACCGCCCCGATGAGCATCCCCCCGGCCGAGCCCCCACGGATCGCCAGCCGGTCCCGGGCGGTGACCGAGCGGGCGACGAGGTGGTCGGCGCACGCCACGAAGTCGGTGAACGTGTTGCGCTTGTTGAGGAACTTGCCGTCCTCGTACCAACGACGGCCCATCTCCCCACCGCCACGCACGTGAGCGATGGCGAACACCACACCGCGCTCCAGCAGGCTCAGCCGCACCGGCGAGAACGCCGGATCCATCGACAGCTCGTAGCTGCCGTAGCCGTACAGCAGGCACGGCGCGGAGCCGTCCAGGGCGACATCGGCACGACGCACCAGGCTGATGGGGACCTGCGTCCCGTCCTCCGCGGTCGCCCACTCACGCCACGATACGAACCGCTCACGGTCGTAGCCACCGCGGACCGGCTGCTGCTTGAGCACCACCCGGTCGCCGGTCTCCAGGTCGAGGTCGATCGCCTGCGCCGGCGTGGTCATCGAGGTGTAGCCGTAGCGCAGCGTGCGCGTCTCGAACGACGGGTTGGCGCCGATGCCGGCGGTGTAGACGTCCTCGTCCATCGGCAGCACGTCGCCCTCGCCGGTGGCGGGGTCACAGACACGCAGCTGGGTGCGTGCCTCGGTGCGTTCGGAGAGGACCAGCTGGTCGGCGAACACGTCCGCCATCTCCAGCCGGACCCCGGGACGGTGGCCGATCAGGTCGATCCAGTGTTCTCGGCCCGGGCTGGCAACGGGCGCGACGCAGAGCTTGAAGTCCTCCGCACCGTCGGCGTTGGTGACCAGGTACAGCAGGTCGCCCCGGTGGTCGAGGTCGTACTCGACCCCGTCCTCGCGGGCCGCGACGAGCCGTGGCCGCGCCGTGGGATCGTCCGCATCCAGCAGGTGCCACTCGTCGGCGACCTTGCTGCCGGCGTTGATCGCCAGGAAGCGGTCGCTGCGGGTCCGGCCCACACCGAGCCAGAACCGCTCATCGTCCTCGCGGAGCAGCAGCTCGTCGTCCTCGTGGGAGGTGCCGATCGTGTGCCGCCAGACCTGGTGCGGCCGCCACGCGTCGTCGGGGACGGTGTAGAGGAACGTGGCCGAGTCGTTGAACCACGTGATCCCGTAGGCGGCGCGGGGGATCTCGTCGTCAAGATCCTGGCCGGTCGTCAGATCGCGGACCCGGATCGTGAACACCTCCGCGCCGCTGGTGTCGGTCGCGATCGCCGCCAGCCGATGGTCCGGGCTGATCGCGAACCCGCCCAGCTGGAAGAAGTCATGGTCGGCGGCGGCGAGGTTCTGGTCGTAGAGCACCACCTCGTCGTCCGGCGGGTCGGTCGGGTCGACCGGGCGACGCAGGTCATCGGGCAGGCGGCGCGGATCGTGCACGCCCTCCGGGGCCGGACGACGGCACCGGATCGGGTAGGCCGAGCCCGCGAGGGTCCGGCGGTAGTACAGCCACCCACCGTCGAGCACCGGCACCGAACTGTCGGTCTCCTCGATCCGCCCCTTGATCTCGGCGAACAACCGCTCCTGCAGGTCCTCGATGGGGGCGAGCTGGGCGTCGGCGTAGGCGTTCTCCGCCTCGAGGTAGGCCAGCACGGCCGGGTCATCGCGGTCGCGCAGCCAGTGCCACGGGTCCTCGACGATCGAGCCGTCGGCGCGCGTGAGGGTGTGGGGACGCTGCTCGGCCAACGGCGGCGTCGAGGTGGTGTCGGTCACGGGTGACAGGTCCTTCGTGATCGCGGTGGGCGGGAGCGTACGCGCCGTCCGGGACCGGCCCGCAGCACCCTTGGTAGCCTGACCACCGCCGACCGGCACCGTCCGGGGACGGGTTCCACCCCGACCATCAGGATCCGGGCGGTCAGCGCCGTGCCGGACGGCCAGCGTGGGACAGGCGGGCTGTGAGCGAGACTTCCGACCGCACGAGCGACGACGGCGGACCGGCGTCGCCGCTCGGCATGGCGTGGCAGCGCCTCGGCCAGGTCGACGAGCGGACCACGACGACGCGGGCGTTCTGGTTCGGGTTCACCTTCCTGGTGCTCGCGTCGGTCAGCATCCTGATCGAACGGTTCACCGACGAGTCGGCTGGGACGCTTCCCCTGGCCGGGCTGGCGATGGTGGCGGTCGCTATGGGCGACCTGGTCCGGCGGACGACCCCGACCGCGCTGTGCCGCCTGGTCGGCGGCGCGCTGGTGGTCGGCGTGGTGGTCACGTGGGCCACGACGGGCTGAGGGTGGACCGACGACGGTTCCTGACGCTGGGCGTCACCGCGGCGCTGGTCGCCACCGGCTGCTCCCGGTGGGGGCGCGACGACCACAGCGGCGCCGTCGGGCAGCGGCCCGCGGACGAGGCGTCCAGGACGCCCGATGCCGCGGAGTCCGACGGCGCCGCGGGACCCGGCGACACCGACGCCGACGAGCCGAGCGCGGACCTCGACGACGCGCACCGCGAACCCGCGGATCCGGAGGGCGGGACGCGGGACACGGAGGCCGACGGTTCCTCTGACCCGGCCGACGACGCTCCGCAGATCGACCCCGAGCTCGCCGACGCGCAGCCGCAGGAGTGGGGTGAGCGGGTCACCGGGGTGCGGACCCGGCTGGCCACCGACGAGCCGAAGGTCGCGCTCACCTTCGACGCGTGCGGGGGCGGCGCCGGGGACGGCTACGACGCGGCGCTGATCGAGCACCTCCGCGACGCCGCCGTGCCGGCGACGCTGTTCCTCAACGCGCGGTGGATCGAGGCGAACCGGACGATCGCCCGTGATCTCGCCCGTGATGGACGCTTCGAACTGGCCAACCACGGCACCGAGCACCGCCCGATCTCGGTCACCGGCCGCGAGGCGTACGGCATCGCCGGCACCACCTCGGCGTCGGGTGTGGTCGACGAGGTGATGGGCTGCCAGCGGCTCTTGACGGACCTGACCGGGACGGCTCCACGACACTTCCGCGCAGGCACCGCGTACGGCGATGAGGTCGCGGTCGCGGTCGTCCGGCAGTTGGGGCTCGAGGTGGTGAACTTCGACGTGCTGGGCGACGCCGGCGCGACCTTCAGCGCCGCCGAGGTGGAGCGGGCGTTACTCGACTGCCGGCCCGGCTCGATCGCCCTGCTCCACATGAACGCCCCGGGGGGCGGTACGGCCGCTGGCGTCGCGGCCGCGATCGGACGCTTGCGCGAGCGTGGCCTGACCTTCACCACCCTCGGCGACCACGACCTGACCTGAGGTGACGATGGGCCCGGAGCACGAGCGGCGACGCACCTCCACCCCCTCACGCCCACCCCCTGAACCCACCATCACATCTGCACCGATCTGCACACACATCCGACCGGGGCGGCCCGGACCAACCGAAGTGTGTGCACCTGCGATCACATCTGCACCGATCTGCACACACATCCGACCGGGGCGGCCCGGACCAACCGAAGTGTGTGCACCTGCGATCACATCTGCACCGATCTGCACACACATCCGACCGGGTGGTCGGGCGGGCCCGGTGGTCGGGCTGGCCGCCGGGGTTAGCGCGAGGCGAGGTCGACGAAGGGGTCCAGCGAGTCGGGGTCGGCCATCGCGCCGGGGTTGGCGACGCGTTCCAACGGCTCACCCTCCAACAGCCGCTTGACCGGCACCTCCATCTTCTTGCCGGAGATGGTGCGCGGCACGGCCGGGATGACGTGGAGCTCGTCCGGGACGTGGCGTGGGGACAGTTCCGCCCGGACCGTCGCGGCGAGCTCGCGGCGCAGGTCGTCGTGGGGCACCTCGTCGTCGGCGACCTGAACGAACAGCACCAGCCGGCCGGCCTCGTCGTCCGGGTCGTGGAGGTGGACGACCAGCGAGTCGGCCACCGCGTCCAACCCTTCGACCGCCGAGTAGAACTCCGCGGTCCCCATCCGCACGCCGCCGCGGTTGAGGGTCGCGTCGGACCGCCCGGTGATCACGCAGCTGCCGCGGTCGGTGATCTCGATCCAGTCACCGTGCCGCCACACGCCGGGGAAGTCCTCGAAGTACGCCGCCCGGTAGCGCGACCCGTCGGGATCGCCCCAGAACCCGACCGGCATCGACGGCAGCGGTGCGGTGATCACCAGTTCGCCGCGCTCGCCGATCACCGACCGTCCGTCCGGATCGAACGCCTCGACCTTGGCGCCGAGGCAGCGGGCGGAGATCTCCCCCGCGTGGACCGGCAGCAACGGCGCGGCCGCGACGAAGGCGGTGCACACGTCCGTGCCACCGGACGCCGACGAGAGCAGGAGGTCATCACCGACGTGCTCGTACACCCAGCCGAAGCCTTCCGGAGGCAGCGGCGAGCCGGTCGAACCGATCGAGCGGAGATGCGAGAGGTCCAGCTCGCGGCGCGGCGACAGCCCGGCCTTGCGGCAGTTCAACAGGAACGGCGCACCGACTCCGAAGACGGTCACCCGCAGCTCGGCAGTGACGCGCCACAGCTCCAGCAGGTCCGGGTGGGCCGGGTCGCCGTCGACCAGCACCAGCGTGGATCCGACCGTCAGGCCCGACACCAGGTAGTTCCACATCATCCATCCGGTGGTGGTGAACCAGCAGAACCGGTCACCCTCCCCCAGGTCGTGATGCAACCCCAGCATCTTGACGTGCTCGAGCAGGATGCCGCCGTGGCCGTGCACGATCGGCTTGGGCAGCCCGGTCGTGCCGGAGCTGTAGAGCACGTACAGCGGGTGATCGAAGGGCACGGGTTCGAAGGCGAGCTCGGCGGGGTCAGCGAGCAGCTCCTCCCACGTCAACGCGTCCGGGACGCTGGCGCGGGCCGCGTCCGGATCCGCGTCGAGGTAGGGCAGGACCACGGTCGCCTGCAGCGTCGGCAGCGCCGCGCGGATCGCCGCCACCTCGTCGGTGCGGACGTGTCGCTTGGTCCCGTAGCGGTAACCGTCCACCACCAGCAGCACCGACGGTTCGATCTGCTGCACCCGGTCGACGACCGCCCGGGTGCCGAACTCCGGCGCGCACGACGACCAGATCGCCCCGATCGACGCGCACGCGAGCAACGCGACGATCGTCTCCGGCACGTTCGGCAGGTACGCGACGACCCGATCACCACGTCCGACCCCGAGCCGACGCAGCCCGGCGGCGCACCGGGCGACCTGGTCGGCGAGCTCGGCGAACGACACCTCGACGTCGTCACGGGTCTGGGAGCGGGCGACGATCGCCGGCTCGTCGTCGCGTCGGCGCAGCGCGTGCGCGGCGTAGTTGAGCGTCCCGCCGGTGAACCACGTCGCGCCGGGCATGCGCTCGTCGGCGAGCACCTGCGACGGTGGCTCGTCGAACGCGATCGCGAACTCGTCGACGATCTCCGACCAGAACCCCGCCAGGTCGGACACCGACCACGTCCATGCGTCGTGGTAGGTGGGCAGGTCGAGGCCCCGATCACGCTCGACGCGGTCGAGGAACCGGCCCATCCGCGACGTCGCACGGACGTCGGCCGGCGGCTCCCAGAGCAGCTGTCCGAACTCGACCTCGCTCACCGGGCGTTCCCTCCTGTGGTCCGGCCTCCCGGGCCCGGGACGGTAGTGGCGGGCGTGCCCGTGCAGGCAGCCAGCCGGGTCAGCGTCGGTGTCCGGTGGCCGCCGCCAGCCGCCGGCAGGCCTCCGGCGCCAGCCGGTACGCCACGTGCAACCCGGCCATGGCCCGCGGGTGGAGCACCAGCGGCCGGGGTGCGTGGATCGTTCGGACCACCACCTCGGCGGCCTCCGCCGGGGTGCTGCGGGGGATCACCTTCGCGACGGCCGGGATGTACGCGTGGGAACCGGGGTTGGTGTCGAAGTACTCGCTGGTGACCTCGCCGAAGAGCACGTGGCTGGAGTGCACGCCGGTGCCCTGGAGGTCCTGCCGCAGCGCCTCGTGGAGGCCCCGCAGCGCCCAACGCGACACGGTGTAGGCGGTCGCCGACGGCCACGGGAGCAGCGAGGCCGGCGAGCCGATGTGCACCAGCACCCCGCTGCGCGCCGCCAACATCCCCGGCAGGAACGCGTGGGTGAGGTGGTAGGCGGCCCGGTACGGCGCATCGAGCATGCGCTCCATCTGCGCCGGCGGGGTGTCCTCCGGCCAACGCCAGACGCCGGCCCCCGCGCTGTTGATGATCGCCCCCGGGGTCCCGTACACGGCGGTGACCCGCCGCGCCATCGCCGCCACCGCGTCTGCATCGGCCGCGTCGAGCGGCTCGGCCACCGCCTCGCCAGCTCCGACCGCGGCGATGTCGGCGGTGAGCTCCCGCAACCGGTCCTCGCGTCTGGCCACCAGCACGACCCGCCAGCCGGCGCTCCCCAAGGCACGCGCCGTCGCGGCCCCGATCCCGCTGGACGCGCCGCTGATCACCGCCAGACGCTGTGCCACCCCTCGCTCCCCTCGCCGCGACCGGCTGGGCACCGTAGGGCACGGCTCGCGCACGCGGCCCCCGGACGATCGGCGCGCAGGCCCGCGGGGCGTGGTACCCACGACGGTCATCTTGGCCGGCAGCGAGGCCGGGCGGACGGCACGACCCGGCCGACGGGAAGCACCCCGGCCTTCGGAGGGGACGTCGAGGTGGTGTCGGACGAACCTGGCAGCCAGCGAGCGCAGCTGCGCGAGCGCATCGCCGCCGACCGCGAGCGGACGCGCGCACGTATCGCCGCCCTCGCCCGGGAACGCGACGACATCATCGCCGCCGCACGGGACGCCAACACCGACGACGAGCACGACCCGGAGGGCGCCACGATCGCGTTCGAGCGGGCGCAGGTGACCGAGCTACTCCGCAGCGCCCGTGCCCACCTCGAGGAGCTCGACGTGGCCGCTGCGCGGCTGGATGCAGGCACCGCCAGCGCCTGCGAACGCTGCCAGCGCCCGATCCCGCACGAACGGTTGTTGGCACGGCCGACGGCCCGCCGCTGCGTCGCCTGCGCGAGCACGACGGATCGGCGCTGACCACCCGACGCGGTGGGCGCCCGGGGTCCGGGCCGCGAACCGTCCCTCCCGTACCGGGCGAACCAGGAGGCGGTCGCAGCCGCTGGTGTGACCACACCGACCACAGCAGCGACCGACGGATGGGTCCCGTCACTCCGTCCTGCCGCCGTCAACCGGTCCGCAGCGCCGCGAACGCGTCCACGTCGCCGTAGCGGCGGATCACCTCGGTTCGCAGATCGACGTGCTCGGGTGCCTTCAGGTCCGGGTCGTCGGCGACGACGGACCGAGCGAGATCGCGCGTGCGCTCGACCACCTCCACGTCCTGGTTGAGCTTTGCGAGCTTGAGATCCGCCGCGCCGGACTGCGCCTGACCGAACAGCTGGCCCTCCCCGCGGATCGCCAGGTCGGCTTCGGCCAGCTCGAACCCGTCGGTGGTGCGGGCCACCGCCTCCAGCCGCTGTAGTCCGTCATCGGTGATCTGCGCAGACCAGCCGGCGAACAGCACGCAGAAGCTGCGGCCGCCGCCGCGACCGACCCGACCCCGCAGCTGGTGCAGCTGGCTGATCCCGAACCGTTCCGCGTCCTCGATGACCATGACGGTGGCTTCGGGTACGTCGACGCCGACCTCGATGACGGTGGTGGACACCAGCACTTGCGAATCGCCGGCACGAAACGCCCGCATCGCCTCCTCCTTCTCCGACGGGGTCAGCCGTCCGTGGACCAACGCGACGTCCAGGTCAGGGAACACCGTCGACGCCAGCCGCTGGTGCTCGTCGACCGCGGCCGTGCCCGGAAGGGTCTCGCTCTCCTCCACGAACGGGCACACGACGTAGGCGCGGTGGCCGGCCTGCGCCTGCGCACGCAGGAAGCGGTAGAGCTTCTCACGGCGGTCGGCCTGCTGCCGGGTGATCAGCTGGGTGTTGATCGGCTCGCGCCCCGGCGGGAGCTCGTCCAGCACGGTCACGTCCAGGTCGCCGTACAACGTCAACGCCAACGACCGCGGGATCGGGGTCGCGGTCATCACCAGCACGTCAGGGGTGGCCGAGCGGTCCATGCCCGTGTCCGCGGTCTTGTCGGTCAACCGCACCCGCTGCGACACGCCAAACCGGTGCTGCTCGTCGATCACGACCACCCCGAGGTCGGCGAACCGCACCCCCTCCTCCAGGAGGGCGTGGGTGCCGACGATCAAATCGACCCGGCCCTCGAGCAGCTCGCCGAGGATCCGACGCCGCGCCGTCCTGGTCGTCGAGGAGGTGAGCAGTTCCACACGGACGCCATCGAGCACGTTGACGCCCAACGGTGCCAGCAGCTCGGTGAGCGTGCGGTGATGCTGCTCCGCGAGGACCTCCGTCGGGACCATCAGCGCCGCCTGCCGGCCGTTGTCGACCGCGCAAAGCATCGCCCACACCGCCACGAGCGTCTTGCCGGAGCCGACGTCGCCCTGCAGTAGCCGGTGCATCGGGGAGGGGCTGCCCAGGTCATCGCCGATACCCGCCATCGCGCGCGTCTGCGCTCCCGTCGGCTCGAACGGCAGGCGCTCCACGAACGTGGCGGCGCGTCCCACCTCGACGGGCTCGTTGTCCAACCCGACCGTCTCCGCCTCCAGCCGGGCGCGGCGGCGTTGCAGGCCCAGCTGCAGGGCGAACAGCTCGTCGAACACCAGCCGGTCGCGGGCGGCCTGCGCGACGCCCGGATCCGGCGGCTGGTGGATGCCGCGGACCGCCGGGTCCAGATCCATCAGCCCGTGCTCGTCGCGCAGCGCCTGCGGCAGCCACTCCTTGAACGGGGGCAGCTGCTCCAGAGCCACCTCGACGAGCTCGTTGAGCTTGAAGCTCGGGACGCCGTCGATGGCCGGGTAGACGGCCAGCAGCCGCTGATGGGCGAGCCGTTCGGCGGCGGCGTCGGGATCGAGCCCGCCGGCGACGCGGCCGAGCGGCTGCACGTCCGGGCTCTTGAGCTGCAACGCACCCTTGAACGAGCCGACCTCGCCGCTGAACGCCGCGACCGTGCCCGCCGGCAGGCGCGACGAGCGCCACCACTGGTTGAAGAACGTGACGGTGAACACCGCCCCGCTGGCCTGTCGCACCCGCCCGGTGGTCACGTCAAGCGCCCGCCGCCGTTTGCCCTTCGGGGGGACCCGACGGGTGCTCCAGTCCAGCACCTCACCGATCAGGGTGGCGGGGTCGCCCTCGTCGACCTCGCTGAGATCGAGCACCTCACCGGCGTCGTGGTAGCGGCGGGGGTAGTGCTCGATCAGGTCACGGACCGTGTGGATGTTCAACCCCTCGGCCAGCCGGCCGGCCAGCTTGGGGCCGACACCGGGCAGCGCCGTCACGGGGTCATCGAGGTGGAGGCTCACTCGACGCCGACCCACCACGCGGCCGGACGAGATCCGGCGTCGACGACCTCCAGCTCGGCCTTGGGGGCGAGCTCGGCCACGAGCCGCTCGGCGGCGGCCCGTTGATCCCCGGTGCGGTCGGCACCGTGCAGCAGCGTCACGACCTCGCCGTGGGCGACACCCAGCGCCTCGCACACCATGCGCAGCGCCACCAGTTCGTCGGCGTCCGCGCCGACGACGACCCGTCCGGCGACCGCGAGGGGCTGCCCCGCGCGGACCGCACCGACCGGCGTGTCCGCATCGCGGACGGCGGCGACCACCTCGCCGGCCCGGACCGCGCCCGCAGCGGACCGCACGTCGGTCAGCACCCGCTCGGGCGAGCCCGACGGCTGGCAGACGGCCAGGCCGGCGAGCACCGCCGGTGGGGAGATCGCCTCGT
>SKJX01000093.1 GCA_007121785.1 Nitriliruptoraceae bacterium | reverse complement strand
TCCACAGGGGTCCTGTTCGAGGTGAGGTCTTCGACACCCTCAGCCTCGCAGGGCCCCTGTGCCGTTCACCGCAACCCCCGCACCCCGCCTACTTCCGAAGCCCCCCCATCGTCGGCACGACCCGCCGTACGACCTCGACGCCGGACAGCGCCGCGCGCCGCGCCACGAACGCGCCGAACGTCTGGACCGCATCGAGCAGCACCTGCACGGCCTCGGCTGGTCGATCACCGACGCGGTCCCGTCGGGCGACGCGCCCCTCGCCGCCGTACACGACCCCGACCTGATCCGGTTCCTCCGCGACGGCTACGACGCCTGGCGCCGTGCGGGCGGCGGCGAGGTGATGATCCCCGACACCCACCCGTCGCCGCGGTGGGCACGGGGCGGTCGCCGCAGCCGGTCACCGATCGCCGAACTCGGCTGGTGGTGCTTCGACACCGCGACCCCGTTGGTCGAGGGCTCCTACGCGGCGGCGCGCGCCGCGGTCGACGTCGCCGTCACGGCGGCGGACGCGGTCGCCGCGGGGGCGTCGCTGGCCTACGCGCTCGTGCGACCGCCCGGGCATCACGCCGGACCGGACTACCTCGGCGGCTTCTGCCTGTTCAACCCGGCCGCGGTCGCCGCGCGTCGGCTCAGCGAGGGCGGACGAGTCGCGATCCTCGACGTCGACGTCCACCACGGCAACGGCACGCAGGACGTGTTCTGGCGCGACCCCCAGGTCGCCTACGTGTCCCTCCACGTCGACCCCGACCACCAGTTCCCGTTCTACTCCGGCTTCCCCGACGAGGCCGGGGAGGGCCCGGGTCGCGGCACGACCCACAACCTGCCGTTGACCCCCGGCAGCGGGGACGACGCCTACCTCGCCGCGCTCGAGCAGGCCGCCGAGGTGGTGGACGCCTTCGATCCGACCGTGCTGGTGGTCTCCGCCGGGCTCGACCTGGCCGCCGACGACCCGGTCGGGCAGCTCGACATCAGCGACGACGGCCTGGAAGCGGTCGGTCGGACGATCGCCGCGCTCGACCGGCCGACCCTGGTGGTCCAGGAGGGTGGGTACGCGGTCGAGCGGCTCGGCGAGCAGGTGGCGCGGTTGCTGGACGGCGTGCGGACGGACTGACGTCCGCGCACGGTCAGCTGGTCGCCTGACGCGTCACGATGCCGGGCAGGATGCCGGCGTCGAGCAGGGGGCCGACCAGCGGTGTCAGCGCCTGGCGCAGCTGCTCGGTGCGGTCCTCACCGAACGTCACGTAGCCCTGCGCGTCCAACTCGTCCGTGCGCTCCTCCAGACGGGTCCGTAGCTGCTGGCCTTCGTCGGTCAAGGCTCCGTCCTCGTCGAGGATCCCGCGGTCGCGCAACCGCGTCGCACCCGCGTCCCACTCCGCATCGTCGAACCCGCGCATCGGACCCAGGATCTGCCGCATCTTGGCGCTGTCCCCGCGGGCGCTGAGGTGCGACTCCACCCCGTCGAGCTCGGCCTCGACCAGCAGCGCCACGTGCGCATCACCACGGCTCTCCCGCAACCGGCAGGTCGCCTGCCACAACGCGACGGCCGGATCGTCGGCGACCGGCACCGACGACCAGGCGGCCGCCAGCGGCCGTCCCAGGATCGGCTGCAACAGCGCGGCCTCGCGGGCGAGTTCGCCGGCCCGCGCGACCTCGGCGTCCAGCCCCTGCCACACCTCGGCGAGCACGGCGCCGACCGCGTCCTGGGTGGCGACACGGACCTGGTCCGGCGAAGCGAACGACCAGGCGTCGGGGAGCGCGCGGGCGAGCAGCCGGGGCGAGAACCCGTAGAACGTCGCGGTGGCCACCTCCGGCCCGACCGGCCCCATCGGGGCGATCCGACCAGCCGTGTAGCCCATCATCCGGCCCTTGAGGCCGACCGATTCGTGCGCCTCGTGGACCGCCGGCGCGAAGTAGACGATCGTGTGGATCGCCTCCAGCCGGCCGTGGAGCCAGCGTGCGGCAGCCCGCCGGTCGGCCGCCGTCGCCAGCGAGATCGGCTCGTCGTTGCTCACGTCATCTCCTCCGCTTCATCGTGGCACCGTAGGCGAACGACCGGCGACCTCGGTGGCCGTCGGTCGCCGTCGGCCGTGGACCTCCCTCTACCATCCCGACCGCCAGCGCGGACCACCGACCTACCCTGCCCCCGGCGGCCGCGCCCGCCCCGCCGTGCCGAGGACCACGTCATGAACCGCAAGCTGACCCGCGAGGAGGCCGCGCGTCGGCTGGGCCTGACCACCGGTGCGCAAGCGGGCGAGGTCAAGCGTGCCTACCGGCAGTTGGCCCGCGAGCACCACCCGGACCTCGGCGGCGACAGCGACACGTTCAACGATCTGCAGCGGGCGTACGAGCGTTTGGTCGACGACCCGGTCCCGGCCCCCGTCGTCTCGCGGGGCCGGCCATCCCGCCCGCCGATGCCGTTCGTGGACGAGACCGAGGTCGCCGACGTCACCCGCGTCGACTGGCAGGTGGATCTTCCCGACCGTGACCTGCGGTTGGACGGCGATCGGCTGGCGGTGTGGCTGGCTGGCCGATCCGACGCCGCGGTCCGTGCGCTGGAGGCGATCTCGCGCTCGCCGGGGTCGAAACTCAACCGGGTAGCCCACGTCATGGCGGAGGAGCTCACCTCGACGCTGCGGGTCATCGAGGTGCTGGACGACCAGCGTCGGCCGGTCGTCGCCGTCGACGTCATCGGTGCCACCCGACGCGCTCGTCGGGCGCTCGATCGCGTCGCCCTCGACGGCGGCTGGGTCCGCACGCGCCACTCGACCAGCACGCAGGTGCGGGCGACGCTGCCGCCGTCGCCGGACCGTCGCGCGACGGCGGTGCGGGTGACCGACCGGCTGACCGCGATGCTGGACGAGCTGCGGTGGCCGCTGGCCAGCTGGATCGTCCTTCGTGACCGCAGCGGCTGACCAGCGCGCGGTGAGCTCAGCAGCCCTGTGGCGGATCGAGGTCCTGGCCCTCGAGCCGCGCGAGCAACGTGTCGATCGGAACGGCCAGCCCGGTACCGGCCCCCGTCTCGATCGCGAAGATGACCCCGACGACCTGCCCGTCCTCGTCGAACAGGGGCCCACCGGAGTTGCCCTGCCGGATGTCGGCGTCGACGCGGATCACGTCCGCGGGCTCACCGAGCAGTTCCCCGCTGGCTCGGCCCACGACCTCGCCCTCGGTGATGGTGACCGCTCCCCCACCGGGGTAGCCGACGGCGTGGACCACCTCGCCGTCCTCCAGCGGGCGGTGGCGCAGTTCTGCGACGGGGAGCCCGTCCGCATCGGCCAGCTCCAGCAGGGCGAGGTCGGAGTCGTTGGCGACCCCGGTGACCTGCGCGTCGAGGCTGCGTCCGTCCCATGTGCTCACGGTCACCTGGAGCGGCCGGTCCAGCACGTGGCGGTTGGTGACCACGACGCCGCCGGGCAGCACGAACCCGGAGCCGAGCCCGAGCTGTTCGCAGCCGAGCGACCGGACCCGCACCGTCACCGCCTGCGCCTGCCGCTCCACCGACTCGGCCGCCGGCGTGGCCACCTCCACCGGTTCGGGCAGCTCGTCGAAGGTCTCGGCGGCGGCGTCGGGCGGGTCGATGGTGACCGGGGGCGGTTCCACGCACCCGCCGGCCAGGACGGCCATCCCCGCCAGCAGCCAGCGCAGCCGTCGACGCTGAGCGGGCGGCCGGAG
Organism: Nitriliruptoraceae bacterium; assembly: GCA_007121785.1. Taxonomy (GTDB): domain Bacteria; phylum Actinomycetota; class Nitriliruptoria; order Nitriliruptorales; family Nitriliruptoraceae; genus SKTG01. The sequence goes on along the minus strand of SKJX01000093.1, from coordinate 12,071 downwards.
CACCGCCGGCTCGACCGTCACGGCCCGACCAGCCGGTCGGCGACCACGCTCGCCCGTCGAGCGTCCTCGCGCGCCTGCGAGCAGAAGTCGGTGACGCGTTCGGCCTGGGTGTTGAGCGGATCGACGTCCACGGGCTCGCCGACCGACGCCGCGTTGAACGCCTCGACCGACGCGGCATGCAGGTCGAACAGCTGCTCCACGCACTCGTCCAGCGACCCGGTGGCCTCCGCGATCTGCTCGGAGAGATCCACGAACGTGTCCCGTTCGACCTGGACGGTGGTGACGTCGTCCTCCGCGCGGGCCTTCTCTTCCGCCAACGCGCGCACCCGCTCCTCGAGTTCGGTGACGTCACGCTCGGAGGTGTCCAGGGCGACGAGCGCCTCGTCGACCTGGTCGCTCAGCTCCGCGCTGCGTTCGGCGGCGGCGTCGCGCTGTGACTCGAAGGTCGCCGCACGGTCCTGCCACTGCGCCGCCGAGGCCCGCTGGTCGAGCGCAACGCCGGCCACGACCCCGGCGGCGAGCAGCGCCAGGACGCTCACCGTGCCCCAGGCCCACCGACGGGGTCGACGCGGCGGCGGATCGGACACCGCGTCGGGCGGTGGGACGTGCGCACCGTACGGGGTACCCGGGCCGTACGGTCGGCCCCCAGCGTGTGCATCCACCGCGTCGCACCCTCCTCGAGCCGGCCACCGATCGGCGGCCGGTCGCCCGCACCTCGCTCCACGGCCGATCTGCCAAGCGTGCCACGGCCGTGCCCGACGGGGGCTCACCGCTCGCCGAACGACCGCCGCCGATGCGGGCGGTGGCACCTCGCGGGCGGTGGCACCTCGCGGGCGGTGGCACCTCCACCACCTCGACGGCTCCATCCGGCACGCTGTCAGGGTCGTCGCTGCCGCCGACGACCTTCGACGCGACGACGTGGCCGAAGACCAGGCAGGAGACGAGGTGGGAGCGGACGTGCCCGACGACGAGGTGCTGCGCAGTCCCGACAGCCTGCTGCGTCATGCCGCAGCGGCGGACGCCCGAGCGGCCAGGGTGCTGCTCGGGCGGGTGTCCAGCACGCGGCTGCTGGACCTGGTCGTCACCCAGGCCGAGCTGGCGGTGGACGAGGACCAGCCTCGGCTGGCCGGCATCGACGCGGTCGGGGACCTCGCCCGGACCGCCATCGAGGTGATGGGGCTGCCGCAGGGGGTGGACCTGGAGGTCGAGGAACCGGAGGATCTCGATGCCGACGACCTCGACGATGCCCTCGCACCACCGACCGTCACCGGGTGGGAACTGGTCAGCGTCGACCCGGACGAGCTGCTCACCGCGACGCTGGGGCTAGCCGTCCGGCCGTGGATGCTGGCCCTGGTGGCGTTCCACGATGACCGGCTGATGACCGGCGGCATCGAGCGGCGAGTGGTCGGCGCCGCCGCTGACGGTCGGGTGGTCAACGCCCGGCTGCGCTTTTCCGGGCTCGATGACGACGCCGACGTGCTGTCGGCCACCGTGACCCGCGACGCCGACGAGCTCGGGCAGGATGCGGCGCTCGCCCGGTCGCTGCTGGCCAGCCTCGCCAGCGCCGCCCGGGGGGACGCGGAGTCGGTCCGCTGAGGGGTGCTCGGGCCCCACGACCGGGCCCAGGGACCCGCGACGGGGGCGTTCGCTGACGAAGGTGGGCGCTCGCCCCCTGCGCACGCACGGGGTCCGGTTGGGCGGATCGGGCCTCGGGATGCCAGACTCCGCGGCCACCCCACCGCCGAACCGTGAGCTTGCCCGCGTGCAGATCCGTGCCCGATTCCGTCCCCACCCCCGAGGCTTCGGCTTCGCCGAGCCCGTCGAAGCCGACGGCCTGACCCCAACGGTCGCTCAGGTCGCCGACGACGCGGGGCGCAGCCAGGACGTCGACCGCGTCTTCGTGCCCCCACCGCAGACGAAGGGGCTGATCGCCGACGACCTGGTCGACGTCGAGGTCGCGATCGACGACAAGGGCGCGTCGGCCTCCACGGTGAAGCTCGCCGAGCGGGCGCGTCGCATGCTGGTCGGCACGATCCAGGCGGGCCCGGGCCGGCTGGTGATCGAACCGGACCCGCAGCTCGGAAGCGGCTGGGTCAAGCTCGACGACCGTCTCAGCGACGACCCGAAGCTGCAGGTCGCGATCGGCCGTCAGATCGTCGTGCTCGTCGCGGATGCGGAGGACGGCACCGCGTTCGGCCGGGCGCTGGTCGCCGGCCCGCACGTGGCCGGCTCCCCGCAGGCGATCCGTGCCGCGGCCGTGGTGGTCGCGCTCGGCCGCGTCGCGCCGACGCTGGTGCCGGGTGGGCCAGCAGCAGCGGGGCTCGACACCGCGGAGGCCGCCACGACCCACAACCGCATCGTGGGGCTGCTCGCCGGAGGTGGGCGAGGTGGCGCGGCCGGCCTCGACACCACCGGCCCGGTGCCCGGTGTGGACGCGCCCTGGACCGAACGCCGCGATGAGGCCTGCGTCACCGTCGACGACGCCGGCACCCGCGACCTCGACGACGCGGTGGCCGCTACCTGGGGCGGCGAGACCGACGAACCCGTCCAGGTGGCGATCCACATCGCCGACGTCGCCCGGGCCGTCGGCGTCGGTTCCGACGCGGACCGCTACGCCCGGGTCGCCGCCTCCACGGCGTACTTCGCCGTCGGCGACAACGCGCCGATGCTGGACCCGGCCCTCTCGGAGGGCGCGCTGTCGCTGCTACCCGACCAGGACCGGTGGGCCCTGTCGGCCCGCTTCACGGTCTCGGCCGACGGCACGATCGGCGACGTCGAGGTGGAAGGCGCCGCGATCCGCTCCAGCGCGAAGCTGAGCTACGACGCGCTGGAAGGGTGGCTCGACGGCGACGCGGACGCGATCCGCGACGAGGCGGGCGCGGCCGCCGATGACGCGGAGCAGGTGTTGGGAGCCGCGGTCGAGGCCGCTCGTCGCCTGGGGGCCGAGCGGGACGCTCGCGCCACGTTCGAGGCTCTGTTCGACGACGCGCAGGTCGCCCCGGCACTGGTGGACGGCAAGCTCACCACGGTCGAGGCCGAGCCGCACGCCGCCGCCTACCGGCTGATCGAACGGCTGATGGTCGCGGCCAACGAGGCCGTGGCCTCGTGGCTGATCGCCCGGGGGGTGCCGGCGCTGTACCGCGCGCACACCGGCATCGCCGACGACCGCCTGGAGCGACTGCGCGCCGCGGTCGCGCTGGCGGACGCGAAGGTCCCGGCGATCGACGATCCGAATGCGGAGACCGAGGAGGTGGTGGGGCAACTGATCAGCGAGATCGACCGGCTCGATGCCGACGGCCGGCGGGATGAACGGGACCTGCTGGTCTCGGTCGTGACCTCCTCGACCGCTCGGGCGACCTACGAGCCGGATCCGTCAGCCCACACCGGACTCGCCGCCGGGGCGTACACCCACTTCACCTCGCCGATCCGTCGGTACGCCGACCTGGTCGTCCACCGGCAGATCCGGGCGGCGCTTGCCGACGAGGAGCCACTGCACGCCGCGGAGGATCTGCGGGCCCTGGCCGGATGGTTGGATGCCCGGGCCGGCGGGATCAGCCACCTGCAATCGCGGGAGCGCAACCAGTTGTGGGACCGGTTGCTGGACCGGGGGTTCCTCGCCGGTGCGGAGCCGGCCACGATCACCGGTATCACGGCCAACGGGCTGCGGGTCCGGCTCTCGCGGTTGGGCGTCAGCGGGTTCGTGACCGCCGAGCGTGCGCTGGACCTCGGCCCGAAGGAGCGCGGGACGCTGCAGGTCGACGACCACGGGTTGGACACCACGTCCGGGCCGTGGCGGGTCGGCAGCCACGTCACGGTCCGTTTCGCCGGGCTGGATGCGACCGGTCGCCCGAACTGGCGGCTGGGGCCGGCACCGACGGACTGATCGGTCGGTCACCGGTACCCGGGGCCGCCGCGGTCACGCCTGCCGCAGATCGCGTCGCGAGCACACCACCGCGCCGATGCCGGCGTCCCCGACCGGTGGAGAGCGTTAGTCCCGCGTCCGGGTCCGGCGCCACGTGTCGAGCCACGGTGCCAGGGCGTCGCAGAGGCTCGGGGCACCCGCGTCCTGCAGGTGGTAGGTGGCCCGGCGCACCGGATGGCCGACCGCCAGGACCCGGGAGAGGTCGATGGGGGTGCCGACCACCACGACGTCGCAGTCGGTCGCCTGGATCGTCTCCGCCAGTTCGCGGATCTGCTGGTCGCCGTAGCCCATGGCGGGCAGCACGGGACCGATATCGGGGTAGGCCGCGAACGCGTCGGCGATGCTGCCGACCGCGTAGGGACGTGGATCGACGAAGGTGTTCGCCCCGGCGTCGCGTGCGGCGACCGTGCCCGCGCCGTACGGCATCCCCCCGTGGGTGATGGTCGGGCCATCCTCGATCACCAGGACCCGCGCGTCAGCGAGCGAGGGTCCCTCCTCCAGCGTCACGGGCGAAGCCGCCCGCACCACCGTGGCGGCCGGGTTGAGTTCCGCGATGCTGGCGGCCAGGTCACCGACGTCCGAGGGGTCGGCGACGTCGACCTTGTTGATCACCGCGATGTCCGCCATGCGCAGGTTGGTCTCCCCGGGGTGGTACCGCCGCTCGTGCCCCGGCCGGAGCGGGTCGGTGACGGTGATCAGCACGTCCGGGTGGATGAACGAGACGTCGTTGTTCCCGCCGTCCCACAGGATGACGTCGGCTTCGGCTTCGGCTTCGGCGAGGATGCGGGCGTAGTCGACACCGGCGTAGACGACGATGCCCATACCGACCGGCGTCTCGTACTCCTCGCGTTCCTCGATCGTCGGGTCCGACGCGTCGATGTCGGCGAGGCTCGCGAACCGCTGCACCTGCATCCGTTCGAGGTCCCCGTAGGGCATGGGGTGGCGGATCAGCACCGGGGTCAGCCCGGCGTCCAGCAGCGTGGCGGCCACGTGACGGCTGGTCTGGCTCTTGCCGCAGCCGGTCCGCACCGCGCAGACCGCGACGACCGGCTTGGCGCTCCGCAGCATGGAGGCGCTCGGTCCGACCAACCGGAAGTCCGCGCCGGTCGCCAGGACCCGGGACGCCACGTGCATGACGTCCTCGTGGGAGAGGTCGGAGTAGGCGAGGATCACCTCGGCCACGTCGTGCTCACGGACCAGGCGCTCGAGTTCCGCTTCCGGACGGATCGGCACCCCCGCCGGGTACCGCTCACCCGCCAGCGGCGCGGGGTAGGTACGTCCGTCGATCCCGGGGATCTGCGCCGCGGTGAACGCGACCACCTCGGTGTCCGGATCGTCGCGGAACACGGTGTTGAAGACGTGGAAGTCGCGCCCGGCTGCGCCCATGATCACGATCCGTCGTCCCACCATCGCCTCCGATGTCCGCGAACGGCCCCGACCGCCGGCGTCGGCCAGCGGCCCCGACGGCGAGTCTCCCGCGGGTCGGTCGACGCACACAGAGCCGTCCGCCCCCACGGTCCAGGGCCCAACGCCGGCACGGTCGACGGCGACCGGCCCGTCGCTCGCTCGCCGCCAGCGGCCCTACCGTTCGGTGAGCCATTCCCGGCGATCGAGCACGATCTGCGGCACCCCGTCGCGTTCATCGACCTCGCCGCGCACGCACACCTCGACCCCCTCCAACGCATCCTCTGGCGGCGGATCGAACGCGTCACGGACGTCCTCGTAGATCACCACGTCGAAGCGCTCCGGGTCCGGGTGGACGCCACCGAGGTTCACGAAGGTGGGGGCGCCTCCCACGTCCGGTTCGTGGTTGACCGACGCGACCGGGCCGATGATCGCCGCCTCCTGGCCGACCACCTGGGCGGCGTCATCCCACGCGACGGCGTCGTCGCAGCCGGGTGGTGCCGAGCCGCCACCGTCGGGCAGACCGCCGAGCAGTCGCGACGCACCGAACCCGACCACCAGCAGCACGCCGAGCGCGACACCGACGACGTTGCGCACGCGCCGTTCGTCCAAGCCTCGGCCTTCCCGTTCACGGACGCCACCACGGTACGTCAGGACGACCACCGTCCCACCGGTGTCGGCCACCCCGGGCCGGTACGGCCGTCCGAGCTGCCAGCCTGCCCGGTCGCGTCGGCGACGCCACCCGCACGCTCCGGGGACCTGGCAGGCTTGGTGCCACGGTGACCGGAGGTGACCCGTGCCCGACGACGATCGGCAGCGCTGGAACGCCCGCCACGCGGACCGCGGCCCGACCGATGAGCCGGCGCGGTTCCTCGTCGAGCGAGCGGAACTCCTCCCGACCCACGGCCGCGCGATCGACGTCGCCGGTGGGACGGGACGCAACGCCCGCTGGTTGGCGTCCCGCGGGCTGTCCGTGACGTTGACCGACGTCGCCGACGAGGCGTGCCGGATCGCGACACAGCGGGCCCGCGAGGACGGCGTCGACCTGGAGGTGATCCGCTCCGACCTGACCAGCGAGCCGCTCCCACCGGGGCCCTGGGACGTGATCCTCATCCACCACTTCCTGGCCGTCGAGGTGGTCCGGGCAGCACCTGACCTGCTGGCGCCGGGTGGTCTGCTGCTGTGGTGCCAGCCGACGGTACGGAACCTGGAGCGCCACGCCCGCCCCGCGCGACGGTGGCTCCTGGCTGAGGGCGAGCTGCGCGAACTGGTCGCCACGATCGACGGCGTGCAGGTGGTGGAGCTCACCGAGGGTTGGACCGAGGGTGGCCGCCACGAAGCTCACCTCGTGCTGCAGGCACCCGCGCCCGGGAGCTGATGTGCCCAGCGCGGCGGCACCCAGGACCGCATCGCCCGCTGCGTGCCCCAGGGTGTCGTTGATCCGCCCGAACCCGTCGAGGTCGATCGTCACCAGGCTGAGCGGCTCCCCGGTGCACGCGACCGTCGCTCGGGCGTGTTCGAGACCGACCTGGAAGGCCAAGCGGTCCGCCAGCCCCGTCAAGGGATCGTTCGCCGCTCGTCGCTGCGCCTTCTGGACGAGCCAACTGGGTCACGGAGAACAGCGTGCCGGCGCTCAGCACGTCGGTCGCGAGCAGCAGCGCAGGCACCTCGGGGAACGTCAGCTCAGCGGCGATCCACGCCGTGACCGCTCCCCAGATCCGCACCAGGACGGCGTGCCACAGCCTCCAGCGCCGCGGAGGGGGCTCGGACCGGTGACCGCGAGCCCACCTCGCCGCTAGCGTTGTCGATCCACCACGGGGACGGACACGAACGCGATGGAGGGAGGGAGAGCGACGGATGGAGCGAGAAGCCGCGTTCGAGCAGCGCATCGGCGAGCGCATGGCCGCGCCTGTCCAGCGCTACGCGGAGACCCGGCGGCCGGCGCCCGACCGCACGAACGGGACCCGGCCGAGCGGTTGGGTGGCCGAACCGGAGCTGAGCGACGACGCCGTCCGAGCTGGTACCGGCCGCGGGTGGGACGAGTGGCGTCAGCTGCTCGACGCCTGGTCCGGCACGGAGGCCGGCCACACCGCGATCGCCACCTACGTCCGCGAGCACCACGGGGTCGACGGCTGGTGGGCGCAGACCGTCACGGTCGGCTACGAACGCATCACCGGGCGCAGGCTGCCGTACCAGCAGCCCGACGGGACCTTCACGATCAACCGTTCCCGGACGCTGCACACCGACCCGGACGCGTTGCGGCGGATGCTCCTGGACGGGGTCGGGCGATCGCAGCTCTTCCCCGGGTTGGACACCGAACTGCGGTCGCGAGCCACGTCCAAGAACGTCCGCGTGACCGTCGGTCCTGGCACGGCGGAGATCTCCCTGGCGACACGCGACGACGGCCGCGTCAAGGTCACCGTCCAGCATCACCGGCTGCCCACCCACGACGAGGTGGAACCGTGGCGGGCCTTCTGGGGTGCGTGGCTCGAGGCGGTCGACGACGCGTGACGGGACGTACCCGCACGACCGTCCCGGCCGGCGTACACGGACGCCTCAGCCGGTTCGGCCGCGATCCTGCAGCCGCACCACCTGCGCGCCGCCGATGGCCCGGAAGCGCTCCCCCACGCAGGTGAGCACGAGCACCTGCGGCCCCTGCACCGCACCCAGCACAGCACCGAGGCGTTCCAGTCGGCTGGGATCGGTGTAGCCGAGCGTGTCATCGAGCACCAGCGGCACCCCGTCGCTGCCGTCACGCCCCGCGAGGTCCGCCGCCGCCAGCGCGGTCAGGATCGCCAGCTGCTCCCGGGCACCCGCGCTGAGCTGGTCCCACGTCAACCGGGTGCCGCCGAGGTGGCGCGCCACCACGGTCAGCTGCTCGTCGAGGTCGACGTCGAGGTCGTCGCCGAAGACCACCCGTCCGCTGCGCACGATCCGCTCACGCAGCGGTTCGCGGTACGCGGCGTAGGCGGCGTCACGTGCCTGTTCGAACGCGCGGAGCAGGGTCCTCGCGGCACGGGCCCGCGCTTCGAGCCGTCGCTGCTGTTCCTCGAGCCGTCGGAGCTCCGCGTCAGCGGCCTGCAGGGCCTCGCCGATGCCCTCACCGCCGCGCAGCTCGACACCGACCTGCAGCTTGGTGAGCTCGTCGCTGAGTTCGCTGAGCCGCTGGCGCGTGCCCTCGAGCCGCTGCTCGTGGTTCGCGGCGAGCAGTTCCACCTCGTCGGCGCCGAGCTCGTCGAGCTCCGTCCGGACGGCAGCGACCGCCTCGTGTGCCTCCTCCGCGGCCTCGGTCGCCTGGCTCAAGCGCTGCTCCAGCCTGGCGTCGTCAGCACGTTCCCGCTCGGCGGCCAGCTCGGTTCGCAGCTCCTCCCATCGACGCCGTCGCCCCGCCAGCTCGGTCTCGCTGACCGTGACCTGTCCCTCCAGCTGCTGCACCTCCGCCGCCAGCGCGTCGCGCTCCCGGCGGGCCTGGTCCGCGTCGCGTCGGGCCGCCGCCTCCGCGGCCTCCAGCTCGACGAGCCGGTCCTCGGCCGCGTCGACGTCGAGGGTCAGCTGCGGGGCCTGTCCGTCCTCACGGTCCTGGATCCTCGACTCGAGCCCGTCGAGCTCAGCCGACCGGGTGCGCAGCAGCTGGTCGAGTTCCTCACGGGTCGCCCCTTCAAGCTCGCGCTCGACCAGCCGGTCGCGTTCCTCCAGCGCCCGCCGGTGTGCCCGCTGCTCCTCCGCGAGGGCGTCCGCCGCCGCCTTGTCCTCGACACCGACCTGCCGGCAGGCCGCGGCCAGTTGCTCCCTCGCCCGAACCAGTTCGGCCTGTCGGTCAGCCAGCGATGTCCCGGACCGCACCGCGACGTCGAGGTGCTCTGCGAGCGACACCTGCCAGGCCTCCGGGACCGGCTCCTCCAGCACCTCGCCCGCGCCGAGGGTCCGGACGTCCCCGTCGACCTCCACCTGCAGGTCGCGGTGCGCCGTGACGGTCACGACGGGCGCGGCATCGCCGAGCCGTGCTTCCGCGACGCGGACGGCCTCGTCCGCGTCGCGGACGACCGAGAACTGGTCGTCATCCACGGGGTTGGCGGCCAGGGCGGCCTCGGCCGCCCTGGCGTCCTCCTGCGCCTGCTCGATCCGGTGCCACCGCGCCCGCAACGCTTCCAGCTCCCGGCGGCGACGACCCAGCTCCGCGAGGTCCTTGGCGGCATCCCGGGCCTCGCGCGCCTCGAGCTCGCGTTGCTCGGCCGCGTGGACCTGCTCGGCCAGCTCCGACAGCCGCTGTTGCCGGTCGGTCAACCGCTGGCGGGCACGTGCCACGGCCGGTTCGTCGGCGGCGATCGTCCGCTCCGCGTCGTCGACTTCGCCCGCGAGCTCCACGCGTTCGTCGCGGTCGCGGCGTCGACGCTCCACCTCGGCGTCAGCAGCTTCCGCCCGCGCCTCGAGCGTGGCCAGCTGTTCGCGCAGCCTGGCGACCCGATCACGCCGCTGGCGGTGTTCGGCCAGCTGCGGCTCGAGCGTCGCCAGCTCGTCGGTGGCCTCGCGCTGCTCGCGGGTGAGCTGCTCGATCCGAGCGACGTCCGCTTCGAGGGCGTCGGCCGTCGCAGCGAGCTCGTCGCGATGCGCTCGCGCGGCCGTCACGTCCGCCTCGGCGTCCTTGAGGACCTTGCCGTCATGGCCCTTCGGCGTGTAGTAGCGCTCGAACTCCTGTCGGACACGGTCGAGCAGCGCATCGTCACCGCCGTCGCCGGTCCCACCGGCGATCTCGTCCAGCCGGCGGGCGAGGCTCCCGCTGGCACCCAGCGTGACGCTGTCGAGGGCGCGCCCCTGCCGGAACCGCAACGCCTCGTACAACGCCAGGTCGGTGTGCTGTCCGAGCAGGTCGCGCAGATGGGCGTGGGCGTCGTCGCCGGTGAGCTGCTGGCGTTGCGGCGCGTGCACCTCCAGCTCGGTCATGGTCTGCCGGTTGAACCGCTTGCGGACGGTGAGGTGCACCGGTCCGCACGACAGCTCGGCTTCCACGAAGCTGCCGACGTCCTGCCCGACCGGCTGCAGGTCGCGGACGGCCTGCTTGCGGGTCGAGTCCTTCTCGTGCAGCAACAGGTCGAAAGCGTCGAGCAGCGTCGTCTTGCCGGATTCGTTGGGCGCCTCGATCACGGTCACCCCGGTCGGGGCGAGGTCGACCGAGGCGTGGGCGAGCCCCCGGACGTGTTCGACGGTCAGCCGGTGCAGCTTCATCGCTGCCCTCCGTCGCCGGCCAGGCGGACCAGCAGACCGAGCGCATCCGTCGCGGCGCTCGCCTCGCCACCGTCGCCGGCGGCCTGTGCCAGCAGCGCGTCGCGCGCATCGGCGGCGTAACCGGTCAGCGGCAGCTCGGACAGATCGTCGTCACTCGGGCGGACCGCGACATCGCGGTGCCGCTCCGGATGCTCGACCGCGGCGAAGGTCAGCGCGCGGTCCTCAAGTAGCTGGTCGAGCCGGGCCAACTGCCGCAGATCGAGGGTGCCCTCGAGCTTGACCTTCACGATCGAGCGGGCCGGGTCATCGATCGCATCCAACCGGGACTCGAGCTCGTCGAGGTCGGCCGCGTCGTCGACCGACTGCACGAGCTCGTGGAAGCGCCAAGCCCCGATCGGTACCCGCTCAACCGCCGGCGGGTCGGGATCGAGATCGACGATGGCGCAGGTCCCCGGGTCCTCCTCCGGGTAGGCCGTCGGCTCCGGAGCCCCCGAGAACCACACGCGCCCCGTCCGTCCGACGGGGGTGAACGAGTGGCGGTCGCCGAGCGCGACGTAGTGGACCCGTCCCTGCTCGATCGCCTGCTCGATCCGGTCGAGCCCGATCGCTCCGGCCACCTCGAAGGTGCCGCTGACCTCGCCGATGCTGCCGTGCCCGACGACGACCCGCCGGGGTCCGTCGGCCCCCACCGGTGACAGCGCCTCGCACGCGTCGGCCACCAGGTCCGACAGCGGCCGCTTGCTCCGCCAAGGGGCACCGACCACCTCGACGTCCGGGACCGGTGCCTGGGGCGTGGTGTCGGTGAGGACGTGGACGTGCGCCGGGCAGGCGTCCGCGAACCGCGGGTGGCGGAAGACCGAGGCGTGGTCGTACGGGTCGTGGTTGCCGGGCAGCAGGTACACGGGGATGGTGAAGCGGCCGAGCTGCTCGAGGGCTCGGGCGACGGTGCGCTCGTCCGGTTGGTTGGTCTCGAACACATCGCCGGCGACGACCGCGAACGCGCACCCGCGGTCGTCGGCCAACGCCGCCATGGCACCGATCACGTCCAGCCGCGCCTGGTCGAAGCGCACCTGTGCCTCACCCGCCAGGAAGTGGCGGGTCATGCCCAGCTGCCAGTCGCTGGTGTGCAGGAACCTCACGGGGCATCCGCTCCCTGGGACGGCCGTTCCCGCGGCGGCTGACCGCGGACCCTGCACCCTAACGACGCGGTGCGACCGCGGCCCTCACGGCGGGCCGGCGGCGGGCACGGCCGCAGCCACGGCCGCAGCCACGGCCGCTTCCCCGGATCCGTGGAGCGACACCGCCACCACACCCCGCAACGCTCCACACATCCCAGCCGATCCGGGCCGCGGCCCGGATCCGTGGAGCGACGCCGCCACCACACCCCCGCAACGCTCCACACATCCCACCGACCTTGGCGGGGCCGCGGGGCCGGGGAGCACACCGCCGGGACCGGGGCACACCGCCGGGGCGGCGCCGGGAGGGCACACCGCCGGGACCGGGGCACACCGCCGGGGCGGCG
>SKJX01000225.1 GCA_007121785.1 Nitriliruptoraceae bacterium | reverse complement strand
TCGTTGGCGCCGATCGCGATCCGGGCCACGTAGACGTGCCCGTACTGCATCGCCAGCGCCCCCAGGTCCTTCTTGGGCGTCGACTTCCCGGCGGTGGCGAACTTGGCGGTCGCCCCGCGTGCGGTGGCCTTCGAGGCCTGCCCACCGGTGTTGGAGTACACCTCGGTGTCCAGCACCAGCAGGTTGACGTCGGCGCCGGTCGACAGCACGTGGTCGACGCCGCCGAAGCCGATGTCGTACGCCCAGCCGTCACCCCCGACGATCCACACGTCGCGACGGACCAGCACGTCGGCGATGACGTCGAGGTGACGCGCAAGGGCGGCACGGGGGCCACCGACGCCGGTCAGCCGGTCGCGCAGCTGCGCCACACGCGCCCGCTGCTGCGCGAGCCCGGTCTCGTCGTGCTGTGCGGCGGCGATCAGGCCGGTGACCAGGTCGTCACCGAGGTCGCCCGCCAGCTCGTGCAGCAGGTGGATGGCCACCTGTCGGGTCTCGTCGATCGCCAGCCGGATGCCCAGACCGAACTCCGCGTTGTCCTCGAACAGCGAGTTCGACCAGGCCGGACCGCGGCCGTTGACGTCGGTCCCCCACGGGGTCGTCGGCAGGTTGCCGCCGAAGATCGAGCTGCACCCGGTGGCGTTGGCGACCACGGAGCGGTCCCCGAACAGCTGGGTCATCAGCTTCAGGTAGGGCGTCTCACCACAGCCGGCGCACGCCCCGGAGAACTCGAACAGCGGCTGCAGGGTCTGGCTGTGCTTGACGGTGTCGGTGCGGATCTCGGTGCGGTCGGGGTAGGGGATCGCCTCGAACTCACGGAAGCGGTCACGTTCGACGTCCAGGACGGTCCGCTCGTCGCCCTCGTCCAGCACCTGGTCGATCGGCGTCATGTCGATCGACTTGTGGCCGACGTCGCTGCGGCTGACCGCCGGGCAGCTCTCCACGCAGACCCCGCAGCCGGTGCAGTCGTCGGGCGCGACCTGCACGGTGATGAGGTGGTCGGTGAGCCCCCGGTCCTTGAACGGCTTGCACTTGAAGTCGGCCGAAGCGTCGGCGACCTTGTCCTCCTCGAACACCTTGATCTGGATCGCGGCGTGCGGGCAGACGATCGCGCACTTGCCGCAGTCGATGCACAGGTCCGGGTCCCAGGTCGGGATCTCCGTGGCGATCGTGCGCTTCTCCCACCGGGCCGTCCCGGTCGGGAAGCTGCCGTCGACCGGCATGGCGGAGACCGGGAGCAGGTCGCCCTGACCGGCCATGAGCCGCTCGGTGACGCGCTGGACGAAGTCGGGCACGTCTTCCGGGCCGGCCGAGCGAAGACCCAACGCCCGTTCGATCGGCTCGGGGCGCTGCCAGGTCGCGGTGACCTGACCGGGCACATCGACCTCCGCGATGGCCTGCGCTGCACGCTCCACCGCGTCGAGGTTGCGCGCGACCACCTGTTCGCCACGTGAGCCGTAGGTGGTGCGGATCGCGTCGTTGATCGCCCCGAGGGCTTCGTCGCGTTCGATCACGCCGGTGACCAGGAAGAACGCGACCTGCATCACGGTGTTGATGCGGCCACCGAGCCCGGCCTCGCGGGCGAGCCCGTAGGCGTCGACCACGTGCAGCGACAGGTCGCGGTCGACGATCACCCGCTGGACGTCGGCTGGCAACCGGTCCCACACCTGGTCGGCCCCGAACGGCGAGTTGAGCAGGACGATGCCGCCTTCACGCGCCTCCCGGAGCACGTCGAGCTTCTCGAGCAGCCCGAACTGGTGCACGGCCACCACGTCGGCACGCTCGATCAGGTACGTCGAGCGGATGTCGGTCTCCGACACCCGCAGGTGGGAGGCGGTGACCGCCCCGGACTTCTTCGAGTCGTACACGAAGTAGCCCTGGACGTGGCGGCCCATCTGGTCCGCGAGGATCTTCGCGGTGTTCTTGGTCGCACCGACGGTGCCGTCGGAGCCGAGGCCGTGGAAGATCGCGGCCAGGTCCGTGGTGGCCCGCGGGAGCCGGAAGTCGGTGTCGGTCTCCAGCGAGGTGTGGCCGACGTCGTCGATGATGCCGACGGTGAACCGGCGCTTGGGGTCGTCCTTCGCCAGCTCGGCGAACACCGAGGCGACCATGCCCGGGGTGAACTCCTTGCTGGACAGCCCGTAGCGGCCCCCGATCACCTCCGGGAGCGCATCACGCTGGCCGGTGTTGACCGCGTCGGCCAGGACGGACAGGACGTCGGTCAGCAGGGGTTCCCCGACCGCGCCCGGCTCCTTGGTCCGGTCCAGCACGGCGATGTCCCGGACGGTGTCGGGGAGCACGTCGAGGAACACCTCGACGGGGAACGGCCGGTACAGGCGCACGACCACCATCCCGACCTTCTCGCCTTGAGCGACGAGGTGGTCGACCACCTCACGGACCGCGCCCGTACCGGAGCCCATGAGGACCACGACGCGCTCCGCGTCGGGCGCCCCGTGGTACTCCACGAGGCGGTACGCCCGACCGGTGCGCTCAGCGAGCCGGTCCATGGCGGTCTGCACCGCCGCAGGGACGGCGTCGTGGTAGGGGTTGGCCGCTTCGCGCGCCTGGAAGAACACGTCCGGGTTCTGCGCCGAGCCGCGCAGCACCGGCCGGTCGGGATCGAGCCCACGCTGGCGGTGGGCGAGCAGGTCCTCCTCGGAGAGCATCGCTTGGAGGTCGTCGTTGCCGAGCAACTCCACGCGGTTGAGCTCGTGCGAGGTCCGGAACCCGTCGAAGAAGTGCATGACCGGCACGCGCGACGCGAGCGACGCGGCGTGGGAGACGGCGGCCAGGTCCTGGGCCTCCTGCGGCGAGCCGGACGCGAGCATGGTCCAGCCGGTCATGCGGGCCGCCATCACGTCGGAGTGGTCCCCGAAGATCGACAGGGCGTGGGTGGCGACGGTGCGAGCCGCGATGTGCACCACCGCCGGGGTGAGCTCGCCGGCGATCTTGAACATGTTCGGCAACATCAGCAGCAGACCCTGGGACGAGGTGAACGTCGTCCCGAGCGATCCGGCCTGCACCGCGCCGTGCAGGGCGCCGGCCGCGCCTCCCTCGGACTGCATCTGCACGACCGATGGGACGACGCCCCACAGGTTCGGGCGTCCCTCGGAGGACCAGGCGTCGGCGGCCTCGCCCATCGGCGAGGCCGGCGTGATGGGGTAGATCGCGATCGACTCGGAACACGCGTAGGCCACGTGCGCGACGGCATCGTTGCCGTCCATCGTGGCGACCGGTGGGTTCTCCTGACCGGCGGCGGCGTCCTCCGAGACGGCGGGGGCGTCAGGTGCGGTGGTCGACATCGGTGGGGTCCCTTCGAACGCACGACGGTGCGGCCGTGCCTGGAGCCACGCTAGGGAGTGTCCTCGGTCTCGGAAGCGGCCGCAGGTCCCCGGGCCGTAGGACCTCCTACCCCAGGGTCCGGGTCGGTCGTTGGTCGCGATGCCGCGTCGGCGAACGCCCCGGCCACCTGCTCGCCCGGCGACGTCGGCGGCTCCTCGGGGCGATCATCGACGAGCTCCTCGACCTCCCGGCGAGGATCGATGAGGACCTTGCCCACGCGGCGGCCCTGGACCGACTCCACGGTGATGACCGAGCCGTCGAGCTCGAGCCGTTCGCCTTCGACCGGCACCCGCCCGAGGGTGGCGAACACCAGCCCCCCGACGGTGTCCCACCCTTCCTCCGGCAGCTCCACGCCGAGCAGCTCGTTGAGGTCGTCGACCCCGAGCCGTGCATCGACCCGCAGCCGGTCGCCGGCGAGCGGTTCGACCAGCGGTTCCTCGTGATCGTGCTCGTCGACGATCTCGCCGACGATCTCCTCGAGGATGTCCTCGATCGTGACCAGACCGACCAGCTCGCCGTACTCGTCGACGACCAACGCCAGGTGGACGGTGCCGACCTGCAACTCACGGAGCAGCTCGTCGATGCGCTTGGTCTCCGGGACGAAGGTCGGGACGCGGATCAGGTCGTGCCACCGCTGTCGTTCGGGCAGGGTGGCCAGGCGGCGCAGCAGGTCCTTCGCGTACACCACGCCGACGATCCGGTCGAGGTCCTCGGGGTCGTGGACCGGTAGCCGTGAGTAGCCCCGTTCGACCGCGGTCGTGACCACCGCGTCGAGGTCGGCGTCATCACCGACCGTGACCATGTCCGGACGCGGCTGCATGATCTCGCGCACGAGGGTGTCGGGCAGCTCGAAGATGGAGCGGATCATCGCCCGCTCCTCCGGTTCGAGCTGCTCGTCCTCGTCGTCGTCCTCGAACGCCCGCAACTCGTCGTCGGAGGCGTGCGGCCCGGACACCTCGTGGCGGCGCGGCACCAGCGCCCGGCCGACACCGACCAGGGCTTGGGTGGGGGGCGAGGCGCCACGAACCAGCAGCCGAGCGGAGGGCGCCAGCGCCAACCCGACCTGCTCGAGATGGCGCAGCGCGACCGTCCGTGGCGCGATCTCGCCGACGACCAGGCTCGCCAGCACCACCACAGCGGCAGCGGCGACCACCCCGACGGTGCCGCCGATCAGCCGGTCGGCCGCCACGATCACGACCGTGACCAGGGCGACCCGCACGATCACCGTCACCGCCATCAGCGCATCGAGCGACGTCGCGCGGTGCTCGGTCAGCCACAGCAGCGCGCGTGGACGGCCGGCCGTCTCACCTTCCGCCAGGCGCAGGGCGCGGACCACGTTCAGGCGGCTGACGACCGTCTCCACCGCGGCGAGGTACCCCGAGGCGAGCAACAGCACGAGGGCGACGGCCGCCAGGATCCAGGGTTGCCCGTTCACGGGTCCGGCTGCTGCGCCGCGAAGCTCGCGAGCAGTTCGTCGGTGCGCCCGAACATGGCGCGTTCCTCCGCCTCGTCGGCGTGGTCCATCCCGAGCAGATGCAGCAGGCCGTGGACCGTCAGCATCCGCAGTTCGTCGTGGGTCCCACGGCCGAACCGGGGCGCCTGGGCGCTGGCGACCGCCGGGCAGAGCACCACGTCGCCGAGGATCGCCGGCACGTCGGGCGGCGTCTCACCGGGCTGGTCGATCGGGAACGCGAGCACGTCGGTCGGGCCCTCGTGGCCGAGGTGTTGCTCGTTGAGTGCGCTGATCGACTCCTCGTCGACCAGCAGCAACGCCACCTCCATGTCCTCCGGCACCCGCTCAGCCTGCAGGACGTGGCGAGCCAGCGCGACCAGGTCGTCGGTGTCCACGGTCAGGTGTTGCTCGTCCGCGAGGAAGACCGCCACCTCAGCTGTCCTCCTGTCGGGCGTCCCAGTCCTCGTAGGCCTCGACGATGCGCTGGACGATCTGGTGGCGGACGACGTCCCCCGACTCCAGCCGCGAGAACCCGACCCCGTCGATGCCGGCGAGGATGTCGTGGACCACCTTCAGGCCCGAGCGCGTCCCCGACGGCAGATCGACCTGGCTGACGTCCCCGGTGACCACCGCCTTGGAGTTGAAGCCGATGCGGGTCAGGAACATCTTCATCTGCTCGGGGGTGGTGTTCTGAGCCTCGTCGAGCACGATGAACGCGTCGTTCAAGGTCCGCCCACGCATGTAGGCGAGCGGCGCGACCTCGATGGTGCCGCGGTCCACATGGTCGGTGAGCTCGGCCGCCTCCATCATGTCGTGCAGGGCGTCCCACAGCGGCTTGAGGTAGGGGTCGATCTTCTCGTGCAACGTGCCGGGGAGGAACCCGAGCCGTTCGCCGGCCTCGATGGCCGGGCGGGTGAGGATCAGGCGGTTGACCTGCTTGGCTCGCAGCGCCTGCACCGCCGCGCCCATCGCCAGGTAGGTCTTGCCGGTCCCGGCGGGGCCGATCCCGAACGTGACGGTGTTCTCACGGACGTGGTCGAGGTAGCGCTTCTGTCCGATCGACTTCGGGCGGATCGTGCGACCCCGGTGGGTGATGAGCGCTTCGGACAGCACCTCGGAGGGACGCTCGTCGTCATCGGCACGGATCATGCGCACCGTCTGCCGGACCGTCGCGCGGTCCAGCGACTGGCCCCGGTCGAGCAGCACGACCAACTCCTCGAACAGGCGCGCGACCCGGTCGGTCTCGTCCGCTTCGGACGAGGAGATCGCGATCTCGTTGCCGCGGACGTGGATCGAGGCGTGGAAGGCGTCCTCGATCACCTTCAGGAGTTCATCGCGCGTCCCGAGCAGCGACACCATCGCGTGCTCCCCGGGGACGAGCACCTTGACGGCGGTCACCGATCCGTTGGTCTCGGCCTGGCGCTCGGCGGTGTCGACGTCCGCCGCGAGTGATTGACGGCTCGCCACTGGTGGGGGTGGCTCCTGCGAAGGGGATGGGGGGCTGCGGCGAGGGTACCGCCGCCGAGGCCATCGGACGAGGGGTCGAGACCGCCGTCATCGGGGCCGGCCACAGCACGTCAGGGCGCCGACGCGTCGCGGCGCCTCATCACACCACGGTGCCGACGCTCAGCGGACGATGCCGGCGGAGGCCAGGCGAACACGCAGTTCGTCGGGGCTGGACTCCAGCACCGCGGCGAGCAGGTCGAGATCGCTGGCGCGGACGGTGAGGACCCGACCGTTGTAGTCACCGCGGCGGGCCTGGATCGCGTCCACGTAGCGACGCAGGGCGGGCTCCTCCGCGCGACGGGACTCCAGCGCGACCAGGTCGATGACCAGCTCCGGACCCGCATCCTCGAACCGGGGGGCGGTGGCGCTGTCCGGCAGGAGCTCTCCCACCGGCACCCGGTAGAAGTCCGCCAGGTGGTGCAGGCGGGTGATCGACACCGCTCGCTCACCGCGTTCGTACGCACCGACCACGGAGGCCTTCAGCTCACCGTGCGAGCGCTCCTCGACGTCGTGCAGCGACAGGCCCTGCTGCTGGCGGACGCGACGGAGGCGCTCACCGAGCGCTCGCGCGTACTGGCCGTCGTCCGAGGCCACCGGGGTCCCTCCACCTCGCACCGGCGACCCTTCCGCCGTCTCCCTCTATCGTACGCTAGTCCGACCACAACGGGTGGCGAAACACGTAGACGCTGCGTGAGCGGCAACGACGCTGTGCGCTGGCCCGAACGCTCTGGGTGTCCGGCCAGCGTGACCACCGCGCGACACGAGGCGTGATGGCCGTTCATCGCACGACGGACGCGGCTACCGGATGTCCGCAGGGTCACGGGGCATCGCGCGACCCGGTCGCCCAGCGCCCGAGGCCGGCCGCCAGCACCGCCAACCCGGCGCCGCCAGCGTGCTCGGTGCGCAGCACGGTGGGGCCCAACCCCACCAGGCGCGCACCTGCGGCGGTCGCCGCCGCCAGTTCGGCGTTGGTCCAGCCCCCCTCGGGGCCGATCGCCAGCACCACCCGGGCGGCGTCGCGCAGGTCGTCGACGACGTCCGGCAGCGCGGTGGCTGCCGGCGCCGCGATCAGCAGTTCGGCGCCGTCCACCTCGAGCCGGTCCAGCGCGCACAGCGGCGCGATGTCCGGCCGGAACGCGCGGCGCGCCTGCTCCGCAGCAGCGCGGGCGACGGCCGTCCAGCGCGTCCGGGCCTTCTCTGCCCGCTCCCCCGTCAGGCGTGCCACGGACCGCTCGGCCGCGATCGGGTGGATCGTGTCGACCCCTAGCTCGGTGGCCAGACGTACCACCTCGTCGACCTTGCGACCCTTGCCGAGCGCCTGCGCCAGCTCCAGCCGTGGGCTGGGTCGGGCCACCGTCCACGGCGGCTCAGCCAGCGCGATCGTGTCTCCGTGGAACACCCCGGTGGCCACGCGTCCCTGGCCGTCGCTGAGCTCCACCGGGGTGCCAGCCGACAACCGCAGCACCGTGCCGAGGTGGTGGCGTTCCTGGCCGCCCAGCTCGATCGTGTCACCGACGTCCGGCAGCGGCTGATCGACATGGACGAACGGGCGCAGGCTCACCTCAGCGTTGGAAGGCGCCGCGTAGGCGGGAGAGCAGCCCGGCGCCCTCGGAGCTCAACGGTTCGCCGCGGACCTCCGCCAGTTCGGCGAGCAGCTCCCGCTGCCTCGCGTCGAGGCCCGTGGGGACCTCCACCTTGACGACGAGGTGGAGATCGCCGCGCCGGCCGCCGCCGCGGACCGGCACCCCCGCCCGGCGGACCGTGAGGATGTCCCCCGGCTGCGTGCCCGCCGGGACCGGGACCTCCGCGTCCTCGCCGTCGACCGTCGGCACCGTCAACGTGCCGCCGAGCGCCGCCTGGGTGACCGGCACGCTCACCTCCGCGGTCAGGTCTCGACCTTCGCGCTGGAAGACCTCGTGGGTCGCGACCCGGACCTGGACGTAGAGGTCGCCAGGTGGTGCACCCTGCCGGCCGGCCTCGCCTTCGCCGCGGACCGGGATGCGGTCGCCGTCCTCGAGGCCGGCGGGGATGTCCACCCCGAGCGTGCGCTTGGTGGGACGGCGACCCTCGCCGCCGCAGGCGGTGCACGGCTCGGTCGGGCGCCGGCCCGACCCTTGGCAGTCGGTGCACGGCGCGGCGGTCGCCAGCTGACCGAACGCCGTGCGCACGACGCGCTGGACCTGACCCGCCCCGCCGCAGGTCCCGCAGCGCTCCGCCGCGCTCCCGTCGGCCGAGCCAGCGCCCCCGCACGTGTCGCACCCGCGCGCCACGTCGACCTCGACCTCGCGGTGCACGCCGGTGACGACCTCCTCGAGCGTCAGGTCGACGACGACCAGCACGTCGCGACCGGGCTGGTTGCGACGAGCACCCCCGCCGCCGGCCCCCGCGAACCCGCCGGAGGCGCCCGCGCCGAAGAACGCATCGATTACGTCGCCCAGCCCGCCGAAGCCGAACGGGTCCTGGCCACCACCTCGACCGTTCGAGGTGCCGTCGTCGCCGAAGCGGTCGTAGCGGGCCCGCTTCTCCGGATCGGAGAGCACCTGGTAGGCGTGCGTGACGGCCTTGAAGGTCTCCTCGTCACCCCCGGTGTCCGGGTGGTGTTCGCGGGCCTTGCGGCGGTAGGCCTTCTTGACGTCGTCGGTCGAGGCACCTTGCGGCAGATCGAGCAGTTCGTACAGGTCGGACACGGGCGGCCTCATGCAGGTGGGGGGACGGACGGGTGGAACATCGGACGGGGGCGGGCGCGGGTCGGCGCGCCGCCGCAGCGGGTTCGGTGCCGTGGGGCGTGGCGACGGTGGCCACGACGCGGGTCAGCTGGACAGGTCGGTGAGGCTCTCCTGCAGCTGGTCGACGACGGCCTGGACCGTCGCGAGGACGCTGACGTAGTCCATGCGCGTCGGGCCGAGGACGCCCAGGGAACCAGCCGTGACCAGCTGGTAGCGCTGCGCCACCAGCGAGGCGGCCTGCAGGTCCTCGACCTCGTTCTCCTGGCCGATGCGCACGGTGGGGTGGTCGTCGGCGGTGGCGTCGGCCACGAGCCGGGCCAGCGTCGCCCGCTCCTCGATCAGTTCGAGCAGTCGTGACAGATGCTCGCGCTCGAACGCGTCATCACCGGCCAGGGAGGCCTGACCGCCGACGAAGACCTGGTGGATCGTGTCGTCGGCCAGGCCGCTGTGGGTGGCGTCCGCGACCGCGCGCAACAGCTCCCGCAGATCCGACGGTGCCTCGTCGACCAGGCTGCGAACGGCGGCGTTGACCTCACCGAGCCGACGTCCACGGACGTGTTCGCTGAGGACCGAACGGACCCGGTCGAGGTCGGTCTCCGTGGTCCCCGCAGGCAGCTCGATCGCCCGCTTCTCCACCCGGCCGGTGTCCGCCACGAGCAGCAGCAGCGCCGAGCCGGCCGCAAGCTCGACCAGCTCGACCAGCTTCAGCCGCGCGGTCTCCACCGTCGGGGCGATCACCAAGGACACCAGCCGGGTGAGTTGGCTGAGCACGGAGGAGGTGCGCGCCAGCAGGTCCTCCTCGTCGGTCGCGGAACCCAGCAGCTCGTGGACGAGCTCGCGGCGTGGACCGTCCAGGGCGGCGTCGGCGCGCAGGTCGTCGACGAACCGGCGGTAGCCCTTGTCGGTCGGCACGCGACCGGCGGAGGTGTGCGGCTGCATGATGTAGCCGAGGCTCTCCAGGGCGGCCATCTCGTTGCGGACGGTCGCGGCGGAGACGTTCAGCCCGGCCACCTCGACGACCCGCTTGGAGCCGACCGGTTCCCTGCGAGCGACGTGTTCGGAGACCACCGCCCGCAGCACCTGCCGCTTGCGGTCGTCGAGCTCCTCGTCGCTCGCCGGCGCGTCCGGACGCTCCGCGGTCGCGTCCATGCGCAGCGGGACGCGCATGCGCACCGCGTCGTCGGGGACGTCCGTGACGTCCAGGCCGTCGCGCGGACGGCCCGGCGGCGGCGAGGCGGATGCGCCCCGGGTTGGGCGTCGATCGGCGACGGTCACGAGGCACCTCCTCCAGGTCGGTCACCGGCCGAGGGTACCGGGCTTGCACTCGCCATCCCAGGGTGCCAACGCACCACCGCTTGATGCGCGACGTCCAGCCCGATCCTGCGAACCGCAGGGATGACGTGGATCTGCTTGAGGGGACCGCGCTGAAGACGGGGACCCGAGCGCGCCCGCCCCCGGTGGGCAGGCCCCCTCCACCAGGTTCCCGCGATCCGGTCGACCACTCTGCGTTAGCGCCAGGCCTCGGTGTGGGCCGCGCTCCCCGAGCCACGTGGCTCACCGGCACCGTGCCTCGACGCGTCCTCGCCTCGATCGGTATCCGCACACGACCACGCCCCACCGTCGATCGAGCGTCGACGGTTCCGCGTCGAGATCGACCACGCCAGCGGTGAGCTCGTCAGCGGCCTCGTCAGGATCATCATCGACCGGGCCGGCCGTCAGGCGACGTCGACGAGGCTCCCCAGCAGCGTCCCGAGCCCGTAGCCCAGCGCCCCCGCGCCGCCGCCGATCATCAGCATCCGCAACCCGGAGCGCCATGGGTGCCGTTGCGTGAGCTTGGTGAGCGCGGCGCCGGCACCGAACAGCACGAACATGCTCATCACGATGCTGCTCATCACCGCGACGATGCCGGACGTGAACACGAACGGCAGCAGCGGGACGGACCCGCCCACCGCGAACAGGCCCGCGTTCGCTGCGGCGGCGCGGTAAGGGCTGACGTTCGCGTCCTCATCGATCGAGGCACCGGCCTCGAGCAGTTCCCGTTGCGTGCGGACGCTGACGTACTCGCCGGCACCCATCGACATGGCACCGGACACCAGTCCGGCCGCGCCGGCGACCAGCACCGCCCCTGGGCTGATCTGCGCGCCAGCCACCCCCATGATGAGACCGAAGTTGGAGACCACGCCGTCCTGCACCCCGAACACCCCGGCGCGGATCGTGCTCGAACGCTCGAGGACGCCGTTCTCGTCACCGCCGTTCACCACCACGGGCCAGATCCGTTCCTCGTCGGTCTCGTGCATCTCGGCGTGCCGAAGATAGGGGTCGCCGCGGCGACCCGCCCACCCGCGAGCGCAGCGGCTTCGAACGTGCTGCCCTAAGGTGCCGGACCGTCCGGACGCGGCGTGGAGCCGCACGTGGCGCAGGAGCGACCGATGCAGCCAGACACCCCCGCGGGGGCAGGCGACAGCGATCAGCGGGCGACCTCGGAGGTCGTCGCCTCCCTGATCGCGAACCTCCAGGCCCTGCTCAAGACCCAGTTCGAACTGCTCAAGCTCGAGGTCACCGGGATCGCCCGGGACAAGGGCATCGCCGTCGGGCTGTTCATCGGCGCCGGGCTCTTCGGGTTCTTCGTCCTGGCGTTCGTCGGGGTCACCGGCGCCCACGCGCTCGCGCTGGTGCTGCCGTTGTGGGCCGCGTGGCTGATCATCACCGGCGTGTACCTCCTGATCACCATCGTGCTGGCGCTGGTCGGCGTCAGGCTGATGAAGCGTCCGGTCAAGCCTGAACGGACCCAACAGGAGCTCGAGACCCTCAAGACGTGGGCGCAGGAGCAGGTGCAACGATGAGCGACGCGACCCACCACCACGACCGCACCGGCCCTGACGGAGGGACCGCCCAGGGGACGTCCGGGGTCGGCTCCCCCGTGGACCGCGTCAAAGCGGAGGTGGAGCGGGCCAAGAACACCGTCGAGGAGGTCAAGACCGAGCTGAGCGCCGCGTTGGAGGCGCGCCGGGGTGGCCCCGCGAAGACGCCCGACGAGGCGGCGGAGCGGTTGCGTGGACTCCGAGAGGCCATGGGCCGTGACCTCCAGGCGTTGCAGGGACGCGCCCCCGATCCCACCCAGATCAGCCAGGAGACCCGCCGGACCGCCCTGACCGTGGGCGGCGGCACGCTCGCGGCCGTGACCTCCCTGGCGATCGCCATGACCGTCCGCAAGCGCCGCAAGACCCGGCGCGAGGCGGACGCCGAGGTGGAGCGGCAGGCCGAGGCGCTGGCGCGAGCGCTCGCCCGGATCGAAGCCGACGAGCCGCTCGACGGCGCGGACGCCTCCGGTGGGCTCGGCAAGAAGCTGCTGTTGGCTGCGGTGGTCGCCGCCGGTGCCGGCGCTGGTGGGATCGCCTGGCGGCTGCGGACCGGCGAGCCGCCCGAGGTCTTCGGCCCCGGAGCGATCGACCCCGTCACCGGCCCGGACGACCTGGTGGACTGACCGAGGCCGTCCCCGGGCTCACCCGAGCGCCCCGGTCGATGGCGACCCGGTGGCCTCGCTCAGCCCAGCTCGCTCGCGTCCCCGCCGAGCGCGTCCACGATCGTCGCCGCGTTCCGCCGCATCAGTTCGAGGTAGGTGTGCTCGGGGTCGCCCGGCTCGCCGGGTAGGACGTCGTCGGCCAGATCGTCGACGTAGGCCGCGCCGGTCTCCTCCGCGATGCGCTCGAGGACCGGCGTCGGGAACTCCTCGCTCCCGAACACCACGGGGACCTCCAGGTCCCGCACGAGGTCGATGACCTCGCGGACCTCGGACGCGGATGGATCGGAGAGATCCGTCGGCTGCACGGCCGTGGCGTACTCCAGCCCGTAGTCCCGGGCGAAGTAGGTCCAGGCGTCGTGGTAGGTCACCAGCGTCCGTGCGTCGTCCGGGATCGTCTCCGTCGCGGCCGCGATCCGCTGGTCGAGATCGTCGAGGTCGTCGAGGTAGCTCGTCGCCGCGTCCTCGTACGTCGTCGCGCCGTCGGGGTCGATCTCGCTGAGCGTCTCCGCGATCGCGTCCACCAGGCCGGCGGCGTTGCGCACCGACGTCCAGACGTGCGGGTTGGGCCCGAGCTCATCGTCGCCGTGGGCATGGTCGTCGTCATGGCTGTGCCCGTGACCATCACCGTCATCATGGCTGTGCCCGTGACCATCACCGTCATCGTGGCTGTGCCCGTGACCATCACCGTCGTCATGGCTGTGGTCGAACACCAGGTCGTCGTCGTCCAGAGCGAGCTCGCCGAGTAGGACCAGCGGCGCGCCATCGGGCAACCGCTCCTCCGCCAACTGCAGGGCGCCGTCGTTGAGGTCCAGACCGATGCCGAGGTAGGCGTCCGCCTCGGACAGGGCGACGACGTCCTGCGGTCGGGGTTCGTAGGTGTGCGCGTCCGCGCCTGCCGGCACGAGCGAGGTCACCTCCACCCGGTCCCCGCCGACCTGCGCCACCAGGTCCGCGATCGGGCTGACCGTGGCGACGACGCTGGCGGCCGGATCCACCACCTCGGCGTCATCGGCGTCGGCGGCGGCATCATCGTCGCCGGCATCGTCGTCCAGGTCGCCACCCTCGGATGCGTCGGCTCCCCCGGCTTCGGCGACATCGGACCCGGTACCGGCTTGGTTCTCGACGTCGGTCCCACAGGCAGCGAGCGCGAGGGCGAACACGACCAGCCCGGCCAGCACGCGAGGGGACGCCATCGAGGTACTCGCCATCGAGGAGCTCCTGGGGGACGAGGATCGGTCACGCACCGCCGGCCGCGCACGCCGGTGGCGAGCATCACGCGCGACGTTATTGCGAACGCCTCGCATTCTACCGGATGGGCCCTCGGTCGGCTACGGGCCGACCGTCGGCGCCGCCCTCCCGGTGGTCGCCTGGCTCGTCCCCGACCGCGCCGGTCGCGATCGGCACGGGTCGTCGTGCCCGTCGGAGCCGTCGCCGGCCGAGCGACCCAGTGACGAGGAACACCACCACGAACGCGGCAGCGCCGGTGAGCACGATCGTCGGGCCGCTCGGGACGTCCACGTGGAAGGAGGCGTAGAGACCGATGACGCTGGCAGCGACGCCCAGCCCGGTCGACGCCCACAGCATGACGCCGATCGAGCGGGTGACCAGTCGCGCCGTCGCGGCCGGGATGACCACCGCCGCCGCGATCAGCAGGACCCCGAGCACCCGCACGGAGGCCACGACGACCGCCGCCGTGCTCAGGCTGAACACCAGCTCCATCGCCCGCGTCCGCACCCCGTGCACGCCGGCCACCTCCGAATCGAAGGTCACCGCGACCAGCCGCTTGTGCAGGGTCACCAGCACGAAGGCGAACGCGACCCCGACCACGACCGCGACCGTCAGGTCGGTGCGGTCGACGCCGAGGATGTTGCCGAACAGCATCGCCTCGACGTTCACCCGGGTCGGCACCACCGAGAGGGTCGCCACACCGATGGCGAAGATCGCCGTCGTGACGATCCCGATCGCGGCGTCGACGTGCAGCTCCGGACGGCGGGTGACCCGATCGATGAGCAACGCCGACAGCACCGTGGCCGCGATCGCGCCGACGTAGAGATCCGCCCCCAGCGCCACGCCGACCGCCACCCCGCCGAGCACGCTGTGCGCCAGCCCGTGACCGATGTAGCTCATCCGGCGGAGCACCACGAACGTGGACAGCGCGCCGCACATCGCCCCGATCGCCACCCCCGCCAGCATCGCCCGCGTGAAGAACGTGTACTGGAACGGCTCGAGCAACCAGTCGATCACCACGGCAGCTCCACCTCGTCGTCGCCCTGCCAGCCATCCCCGCGGTACGTGGCCTCGCGACGATGTGCGGCGGCGTCGTGGAGATCGACCTGCTCCGCGTCCACCACCACGATCCGGGCGCCGTCGCGCAGCACCTGGAGCGGGGCACCGAAGGTTCGCCGCAGCGCGTCGGGTGTCAGCACCTCCGCCGGTGGCCCGTCCGCCGTGATGACCTGGTTGAGGCAGACCACCCTGGGCAGGTGCGCCGCGACGAAGTTGAGGTCATGGGTGGTCAGCACGACCGTCAGCCCCTCGTGATGGAGCTGCCCCAGCAGTTCGAGCACATCCCGCCGCGTGGCCAGGTCCACCCCCGAGGTCGGCTCGTCGAGGAGCAGCAGCTCAGCGTCGCGCAGCAGCGCCCGGGCGAGGAACATCCGCTGGCGCTGCCCGCCGGACAGCTCACGGATCCGGCGGCGTTCCAGCCCACCCAGACCGAGCCGCTCGAGCAACGCCCGCGCCCGCTGCTTCTCCGCCCGAGAGAACCACGGCACGGGAGCGCTCGTCGCGGCCTCGCCGAGCAGGACCACCTGCTCGACCGTCAACGGGAACTCCCAGTCGACCGCTTCGAGCTGGGGGACGTAGCCGACGCCGGCCGGGACGTTCGACGGTCGCACCGCACGCCCGAGCACCTCGACCCGTCCCTGGTGCCGTGCCGCCCGACCGGTCAGCAGCCGCAGCAACGTGGTCTTGCCCGAGCCGGACGGCCCCACGATCCCGACGAAGCTGCCGCGCGGCACCGTCAGGCTCAGCTCACGCAGCACCGTCTGACCGCCGTAACCGACGGCCACCCCGTCGAGGTCGACCGCCGGTGACCCCACGGCCGATGGAACGTCGCCGGACGACACGGTGCTCCTCATCGCGAACCTTTCGCAAGTGTAGGGCCGCCGGTCGGCACCTCCGAGGCCCGCACGGCCTCGGCCGACCGAAGCGTGTGCACCTGCGATCACATCTGCGTTGATCTGCACACACTTCCGCCGTGCCGTGCCGCGCCGTGCCGCGCCGCGCCGTGCCGTACCGCGCCGCGCCGTAGCGCGCCGTGCCGTT
>SKJX01000037.1 GCA_007121785.1 Nitriliruptoraceae bacterium | reverse complement strand
CGCCCTCGATGTAGGCGACGCCGAGTTCGTCCATGCGCCGCGCGACCTTGAGCTTGTCGTCGACCGACAGCGTCACACCCTCGCGTTGCGTCCCATCGCGCAGGGTCGTGTCGTACAGATCCAGTCCGGGCCGTGCATCCGGAAGGGGGGCATCGCCTGCCGTGCTACTCACCGTGCTGCCTCTCCGTCGCGCCAGGGACCGACGGGTCCTCCGCGGGTGGTGGGCGGGGCGCGAGCGGGACGGTGGTCGACCGGGCCGCTCCCGCAGCCCGGTCCGCACCGGCTACGGAAGCGGTCCCGTAATGATGCACACGTGCGCACGGGTGAGCACGACGACGTCAGCCGTGAGGTACTCGGACACCGTGGACACGTCGGGGTGCTCCCGCCAGGTTCGTCGCTTCCGACGAAGCTACCGGCCGGCTCGTCGGGGTGTCGAACCACCTGCGACGACACCGCGCGCACGGCGGGACGGGGCGCGTACCGCCCGCACGGCCCACCCGGGGTGGCGTCGCCGCCGACGACCTCAGCCGTCGAGCACCGTCGACCTCAGTCCTCGATGCGGAAGCCCACCTGGAGGGTGACCTGGGTGTGCTGCGGCTCGCCATCCTGGATCCAGCCGCGGATCTCCTTGACCTCGAACCAGTCCAGATTGCGGATCGTCTCGCTCGCCTTGTGGATCGCCCCGCGGATGGCGTCATCGACGCCTTCGCGGCTCGAGCCGACCAGTTCGACCTTCTTGTAGACGTTGGACACCTAGGGCTCCTCGTTCGCAGGGTCGTCGTCAGCGACGGTAGTGCGGTCCCGGGCGCGGCGGGACGCGTCAGAACTCGGCACTCGTCCAAGGGGCCCGGTCGGTGGCGAGCAGACGGTCGAGGTCGGCAGCGGCGCCCGGGCGGCGCTCCTCCAGGCGGCGGGCGGCGAGCAGCGCGGTGGCTGGCACACCACCGAAGAGCAGGCACGCAACCGTCTCCACCGGCACGACGAGGTCCGGCTCGGCGGTGGCCGGCTCGCAACTCGCGCCGTCCGGGCCGGCCTCCAGTGACCAGCGGCCGTCGACGTACCCGTCGGGATCGACCACCTGCAGGGTGGCCGAACCCGACCGGTCGTAGGTGCGCGCGGTCAGGATCCGGGGCAGATCCAGGACCCGGACGTAGAGCGGCGGGCCGGTGGAGGCTCCCAGCGCCAACGGGTCGGTGACCAGGTGCGGGAGCGCGTCGTCGACCGGGCGAAGCCAGGTCCGCGTGCGGGCGGTGAGATCCAGGTCGCAGACGTGCTGCCACAGCGCCGCCTCGGCTTCGGGATCGGTGGCGACCAGTTCCGACAGGAGCACCGTGGCATCCGGACCGTCACCTGCGTCGCCGTCCTTGATCCGGTACCGGGCGTAGCCGCGGCCCGGGACCTCGACGAGCCGCCGGGTGGTCGCGCCGTCACGCCACCCCGGCGGGTCCACCAGTACCCCGAGCCGCCAGGCCGCCGTCGTCGGGGCGACACTGCCGCTTCGCTGATCGCGCATCCGGTCGTGGATGGCCGGCCACACCCTGAGGGCCTCCTCCGGCATGGTCTCGCGCACGAGCCGGACGTCCACCGGATCGCGGAAGCGCACCCGCCATCGGATGGTCCGGTAGGCGACGTGGCGGGCCGCGATCCCGAACCCGAACCGCCCGTAGATCTCCGACTCGGAGGCGAACAGCGCCGCCAGCGGCTCCCCGCGGTCCCGCGCCTCGTCGAGGCAGGCCCGCATCATGGCGCGCAGCAGCCCGCGTCGTCGCATCGTCTGGGCGACGCCGACGGTCGTGACCGCCGCGGTCGGCAGCCGGGCGCCACCCGGCAGGCTGAGATCGGTCTCGAACACCCCGAGGTTGGCAACCACCCGGTCGTCGTCGAGCACCCACCAGGCGCGGAAGTCCTCAGCGGCGACATCGGCGAGCGGCTGGACGTCGGCGTCCTCCTCGCCCTCGTAGAAGTGCCGCGTGACGGCTCGAGCGAACCGCAGCAGATCGTCGTCGGGGACCCGGGCGGGGTGCAACGTGCTGGTCATGAAGGTCTCACTCGCGTCTGCTGGTCAGAACATCCCGCCGTGCCACGGGGCGATATCGGTGGCGAACAACCGGTCGAGCGTCGCCGCCGCCGCCAGGGAGGCGTCAACACGCCCAGCGGACACCAGTTGCGTCGTTCGGGTCCCCCCGAGGTAGACCGCACCGAGGTCGGAGACGTCCAGCCGAACGTCCACCGGGTCCTCGGTCCGGGTGCACGTCGCCGTCCCGTCGCGGACCTCCAGGCGCCAACGGCCGGCGTTGCGAGACCGGAAGCCGTCGGCGAGCTCGAACACGACCGTCCCGTCCACCCCGTAGCGACGCGCCGCCAGGGCCGTGGGGACGTCCACGAGCCGCAGCTCGAGGGGCCCGCCCGGCCGGTACCGCACGCGCTCGGGGTCGACCAGCAGCGCGAACAACGGATCGTCGACCGGCCGGCGGACCGCGAAGGTCGAGGCGGTCAGGTCGGTGTCGATCACGAACCGCCACAGGGCGGCGTGCGCAGCCGGGTCGAGCGCGACCAGTTCCTCGACCTCCACCCGGCCGGCCGGGCCGTCCTCCGCCCAGTCGAGCGAGACCCGGTAGACCGCGAACCCACGGTCCGGCAGCCAGGCACAACGCACCGGCCCGGCTTGTTCACGACGATGCGCCGGGTCAGCGAGGATCCGTCCGCGCCACCAGCGGTCGTCGTAGGACAGCGCCCCCGGTCGGGTCGCCCGGTGTGCCTCGCGGATCGCCGGGAACCGCTCGGTGGCGGCATCGAGGCTGAGCAGCTCCACCTCGTCGACCGGGCCGTCGAGGTGGAGCGTGCTGGCGTCACGACGCAGCTCCACGTTCACGGTGGGGGCCGCCGACCCGAAGCCGAATCGGCCGTAGATCGGGCTCTCGGAGGCCCACAGGGCCGCGAACGGCTCGCCGCGAGCCTCCGCGTCGTCGAGCAGCCGCTCCATCATCCGCGTGAGCAGGCCACGACGCCGGTGGTCGGCGCGGACGCTGACGAGCGTCACGCCCGCACACGGAGCGGTGGTCCCGCCGGGCAGCGACAGGTCGAAGGAGTAGGCACCCGAGGTCCCCACCACCTCGCCGTCGGCATCGGTGGCGGCCACGAGCCGGTCGAGCTCGAGGACCGCACGCATGTTCGCGAGCCGGTCGTCGGTGAGCGTCGAACCGAACACCTGGCTGAACGCGCCGGCCCAAGCGGCCAGGCCAGCGTCGTCGACCCCGTCCAGCGTGACGGCATCCGTGTGGGGCGTGGAGACCATCAGGGACCTCCCGTGCGTGCGTCGCGGGACGGTGGAGGCGTGGGGGACGCCCGGAGCGACGGAGCCACGCCGCCGTCGGGGATGTGCCGGCGGATGAATCCCCCGATCTCGCGCAGGGCATCGCGGCCCTCCGGGATGCCGGGGAAGAGGTGGAAGACGTGCCACAGGCCGGGGAACCGGCCGACGGAGGCGTCGACGCCGTGCGCTCGGCAGGCGTCGACGAACCGCGTCGCGTCGTCCAGGAGGATCTCGTCACCGCCGACATGGACCAGCACCGGTGGCAGACCGGTCAGGTCGGCGTACAGCGGCGAGATCGCCGGGTCGTCCAGGGGAGCCTCACCCGCGTAGGCCTTCGCCGCCGGGAGTACCAGCGGAGCCGGTAGCCACGGGTCACGCTCGGCCAGCGCCTCGATCGATCCCCCCGTGGCGGCCAGGTCCGTCCACGGCGAGATGCCGACGTAGCAGGCGGGCTGCGGCAGGCCCAGCTCCCGGGCGCGGACCAGCAGCGACGCCCCGAGTCCCCCGCCGGAGGAGTCGCCGGTGACCGCCAGCCGCGACGGGGCGATGCCCCGTTCCTCCAGGAGCCACCGGTAGGCGCCCAAGGCGTCATCGAGCGCCGCCGGGAAGGGATGCTCCGGCGCGAGCCGGTAGTCGGGCAGCACCACCGCAGCGCGCGCCTGCTGCGACAGCGCCGCACCGAACGCGGAGTGCGTCGTCGACGATCCCAGGCAGTACACGCCACCGTGTAGGTGCAGGACGACCCGCTCGACCCGACCGAGCAGGTCGTCGTCGAACGCCGGTCGGTCGACTCCGCCGGAGGGACCCGTCTCCACCGGATCGCCGACCGCCCCGAGAGCGTCAGCCGACACCACGAACCGACCGGGTACCGGCAGGGCGGTCGCCGAGGTGATGGTGACGTCCCGACGGACCGGGACTCGGGCCGTCAGCGACTCCATCGCCTCACGCATCTGCAACGCGTACGCCTCGAGTTCCGCCGGTGGCGCGTCGGCATCCGGTAGCCCACCGGCGCCGAGCTCACGGACCGCGCGGACGGACGCGACGAAGATGGCGCGAACGAGACGGGCACGCCACGACGGGGCCGGATCGACGACGTTCGGGTCAGGCGGGGCCGAACTCACCACCAGCCTCCTACCGGCACCGTCGGTGCCACGTCGTTCAGAGCTCGACGACGTGCAGCCAGTCGCGGTAGGCGTCGAGCTTGCCGCGGACCGCGTCGATGAACGTCGACTGCACCGCCTCGGTCACGGGCCCGCGCTTGCCGATGTCGTACCCGGCCACCTCACGGACCGGGGTGAGCTCCGCCGCCGTACCGGTGAGGAAGATCTCATCGGCGAGGTAGAGGTCGGTACGCGCCAGGGACGTCTCGATGACCTCGTAGCCGAGGTCGCGGGCGATGGCGATGACCGCGGCGCGCGTGATCCCGGCCAACGGGCCGTCCGAGAGCGGCGGGGTGAAGATGGTCCCGTCGCGGACCACGAAGATGTTCTCGCCCGTGCCTTCGGCGACGAACCCGTCCTCG
>SKJX01000039.1 GCA_007121785.1 Nitriliruptoraceae bacterium | reverse complement strand
CGAACGCGACCGCCGCGTCGAGCAGGCCCGCACCGCCGAGCGCGCGGCCGCCGACGCCACCACCCGCCGCGACACGCTCGAGCAGGCGGTCGGCCGTTCGGCCGCCGAGATCGTCGCCCGCGTCGAACAGGCCCGGGAACGCCAACGGCAGCTGGCCGAGCAGCGTGAGCAGATCGTCCGCGAGCGAGAGGAGCAGGTGGTCGCCCGAACCAGCGCCGCCACCCAAGCGGATCAGCTCACCGGCACGCTGACCGAGCAGGAAGCCGCCCGCGCCGCCGACGTCGAGCACTTCCGGCGGCTGGTGCGCGCCGGCTTCCTCGCCGTCGCCGGCGTCGAGCTCGACCTCGAGGTGCCCGACGGTGACGAGCCCTGGGCACCCGATCCGGCCGTACGCACCGCCCGGCTGGTCAACGACGAGCTGGCCGACGTCGCCGCCGATGACGCCGACTGGGAACGCGTCCAGCGTGGCCTGCACGGGCACTACACCACCCTCGAGCAGGCGCTGTTGCCCCATGCGCTGCAGCCCACCGGCACCTTCGACGACGACCTGTTCGTGGTCACCACCACCTTCCAGGGACGCAGCGCCTCCATGCCCGAACTGGGTGATCAGCTCGCCGACGAGGTCACCCACCGGCAGAGCTTGCTCGACGCTCGCGAACGTGAGGTGCTCGAGAACCACCTCGTCGGTGAGGTCGCCACCCAGCTGCATGAGCTCATCCGCGGCGGCGAGGCGATGGTCGCCGCGATGAACGCCGAACTGGCCGCCCGGCCCACCAGCACCGGCATGCGGTTGCGCTTCAGCTGGCAACCCCGCCCCGACGGGCCTGAGGCGCTGGCTGACGCCCGCCGGCGGCTGCTGGCAGCCGACCACGTGTGGTCGGCGGACGACCGTGAGGCGCTGGGCGCCTTCCTGCAGGCTCGCATCCGCGAGGTCCGCGACGCCGACGACACCGCCACCTGGCAGGAGCACCTCACCCGGGCGTTGGACTACCGCCGCTGGCACCTGTTCGCCGTCGAGCGCGAGCAGGAAGGCACCTGGGTGCGCCTGACCCGCCGGACCCACGGCACCGGCTCGGGCGGGGAGAAGGCGCTGGCGCTGACCGTCCCGCAGTTCGCTGCGGCCGCCGCCCACTACCGCAGCGCCGACGAGCACGCGCCGCGGCTGATCGCCCTCGACGAAGCCTTCGTCGGCATCGACGGCGACATGCGTGCCAAGTGCCTCGATCTGTTGGTGCGCTTCGACCTCGACGTCGTCATGACCTCCGAACGTGAGTGGGCGTGCTATCCGTCGGTGCCGGCGATCGCGATCCAGCAGCTCTCGACCCGGCCGGGCATCGATGCGATCGGGGTGCACCGCTGGGTGTGGAACGGCCGCGACCGCCTCGAGGTCGTCGGCACCGACGGCGGCGTGCCCGGCGGTCCGGGTGGGCCGGAGCCCTCGACGTGACCGTCGACCGGACGCGGGCGCAGGAGCTGTTCGGTGGGGAGTTGGCCTGGATCGTCGACCGCCTCCAGGCCCGTCTGGAGCGCGGACGCTCCCTGGAAGGCCGCTTGCGCCTGACCGACGCCACCGACGCGCAACGTGACGCGTTCGAGCGGCTCGTCGGTCGCCGGCCCACCGCCGCCCGTTCCATCAGCATCGAGGTGGTCGAGTTGGAACGGATCCTGTCGCGCGCCGGCATCGCCGACGATCTGGGTGCGCTCGTCGAGGCGCTGCGCGGCCCCGTGATCGACCGCGCCGCCGCGACGGTGGCCGAGCATCAGCGGTGGGCGGCCGTGCACCAGCAACTGCGTGACGACGCCGCGACGGTGCACCCGGCCCTGGCGGGCTGGGCCGACGAGCTCGCTGCTGCCGGGCTGCTGCGCCGGCTGGCCGGAGACGCCGCCACCGCGGCCGACCTGGGTGCACGGGCGTTGGCGGTGTTGGGCCGACTGCCGGCCGACGGGGTGCCGCTCTCCCAGTTGGCCGCCACCACCCTGGGCGACAGCCACGCGCTCGACGATGACACGACGCTCGCCACGCTGGTGCTGCGCGGCATCGAGGCGACGACCGGTCTGCCGCGGCGCGACCGTAGCGCCGCCGAGCGGCGGGCGATCTGGGCCCGCGCCGGCGTGCTCCTCGATGAGCTGTCCGCACCGGCGCTGGTGGCTGGCCTACGCCCGGGCGGCGACGGACTGCTCGACACCACGCTGCGGGCGCACGCCACCGCGGGCGAGCCCTACCGCGTCACCCTGCGCGCCCTGGTTCGTCACCCCGCCGCCTGGGCGTCCCTGCGGGGCCAGTCGGTGCTGGTGGTGGAGAACCCGACCGTGGTTGCGGCCGTGACCGACCGCTGTGGGCCCTCGACGCCCCCACTGGTGTGCACCGACGGGCAGCCCGCCGGGGCGGTGCAGACCCTGCTGGCCCAGCTCGCTGACGTCGGGGTGGCGCTGGCGTTCCACGCGGACTTCGACGGCGGCGGGATCCGCATCGGGAACCTGCTGGTCGACCGGTTCGGTGCCGCGCCGTGGCGGATGGGTCGGGCGGACTATGAGACGGCGGCCGAGATCACCGGCCGGCCGCTGTCGGCGTCGCCACCCGTCGCGATCTGGGACCCCGAACTGGCGCCCGCGATCGCGGCCAGAGGCCGCGCCGTGCACGAGGAGCAGCTGCTGGACGAGCTCGTCGACGAGCTGGTCCGCAGCCGGTGAGGGACGGGGCCCTCGCCGCTGGCCCCGAACGGCCCGCACTGAGGTAGCCCGTCACGCTCGACGGGTCGGGGTCGCGCAGCTCCCACCGTGGCGGCGATCGCTGTGACGCGAACTCAGGGCGCGCTCGCAGCACGGGTCCGACCGAGCCCGCGTTCGCCGCCGACATCAGGGTCATGCCCTGGACGCGAGAGTGTCACGCTCGGCGCGCCTACGCTGGTGGCGACGTCCACCGGAGCCGAGCGGCTCGATCGGTGCTTGCCATGACCTCGCCGGAGTCCCTCCCGCTGACGACCGGACGATCCGCCGCCGACCGAGTCCCGGGACGTTCGCTGCGGGCCCGTGGTTCGGACCCCGGCGGCGCACCGGTCGTCGAGGAGTGGGCCGAGCCGCTCATGGCGGGGATCCTCGATGCGTTGGACTGCCACCTCGCCGTGATCGATGCGTCGGGGCGCATCATCCACGTCAACCGGGCTTGGGACGACTTCGCGGCGGCCAACGGTGGTCTGGGGGTCGGTGTCGGCGCCAACTACTTCGAGGTGTGCGAGACCGCGGGCGACCCGTCGGCGCGCGAGGTGCTCGAGAGGTTGCGGGAGGTCGCTGCGGACCACCTCGACGGGTTCGAGTTCGAGTACCCGTGCCATTCACCGGACGAGCAGCGCTGGTTCCGGATGACCGCGAACCGTGCAACGGGGCCAGGGCCGCAACGCATCGTGATCCGCCACAACGCCATCACCAGCGAGAAGCTCGAACGCGACAAGGTGCAGGTCGGGGCGCAACTGCTGGACGCCGTCGATGCCGCGGTGGTGGCCACCGACCTGGACGGGGTGGTGCAGGTCTGGAACCACGCGGCTGAGCGGCTCTACGGCTGGCGGGCGACTGATGCGGTGGGGCAGCCGGTCGCGGTGTTGACCACTCCGTCCGAGGGGACGCTCCCCGTCGACGACATCCTCGCCGAGGTGCTCGCGGATGGCGAGTGGGAGGGTGAGCGACACATCGCGGGCCGTGACGGTGACCCGGTACCGGTCCACGTGCGGGATCGACTGATCCTCGACGACCACGGAGCCCCGAAGGGGGTCGTCGGTGTCTCGGTCGACCTCAGCGAGCGCGTCGCGATCGAGCGGGACCTGGCCCACCGCAACGCGTGGCTGCGGGCTATCACCGACCGGATGGGCGAAGGGCTGTGCACGCTGAGCTCGGAGGGGCGCATCGCGTACGTCAACCCGGAGGGGGAACGCCTGCTGGGCGCTGCCGATGGGACGGCGGTGGGTGGATCGTTCGTGAACCGGTTGCTCGGGATGCGCGAGGACGGCACGCCGCGGGACGTCACCGAACAGCTCATCGGCGCGGACTTCGACGGCGCGGTGCCCGGCGAGGTGGCCGAGGATCGGCTGTTGCGCACCGACGGCACCGTGCTGCCGATCGAATACGTGGTCACCGAGCTCCCGCACGACGAGGCTGGGCAAGGTAGCTCCTGGGTCGCGGTGTTCCGGGACATCACCAAACGGCTCGAGCACGAGAAGCAGCTGCAGCGCGACGCGGAGGACGTGCGGTGGATCTCGCGGATCCAGGACGCGCTGGATGAGGGCCGGTTCGTGCTGCATGCCCAACCGCTGTTCGATCTCGACTGCGGTGAGGTGGTGCAGCACGAGCTACTGATCCGCCTGGACGACCCGGACGAGGGTCTGCTCTCCCCAGCGACGTTCCTGCCGACCGCGGAGGCGTACGGACAGATCCTGGCCATCGACCGGTGGGTGATCGGCCGAGCTATCGAGCTGGTCGCGGCGGGTCACGCGGTGGAGATCAACCTCTCGGCCCGCTCCTTCGGGGACCCGTCGCTGCGGTACCTGATCGAGCAGCTGCTGCACGACTCCGGTGCCGAGCCATCACGGCTGGTCTTCGAACTGACCGAGACCGCGTTGCTGCAGAACGATGAGGCCGCCAGCACCTTCGCGGAGCACATGCACCGGCTTGGCTGTCAGCTCGCGCTGGACGACTTCGGTACCGGCTACGGCGCGTTCACCTACCTCAAGCACCTGCCCGTCGACTTGCTGAAGATCGACCGCGAGTTCGTCCGCGACGCCGTCTCCGACCCTGCCAGCCGCCACGTCATCGAGGCGGTCGTCTCGCTCGCCAGAGCGTTCAGCCTGGTCACCGTCGCCGAAGGGGTCGAGGACCAGGCGACGCTCGAGTTGCTGACATCGCTCGGGGTCGACCAGGCCCAGGGCCACCACCTCGCACGGCCCGCCCCGCTCGCCGGCACCCGGCTGGGTCGCCCTCCAGGCGAGCCGATCTGAAGCTGGAGGGACACGTGCAGGTAGCTCAAGAGCCACCTAGAATCGATGAGCGAGCAACGAGCGCAGCCTGAACGCAGGCGCAGGGCTGCTGGGAGAGCAAGGCCAACTCACGCGGAGGGATCGCGTGACCGCAGCGGGCGCATCCGATCAACGCGGCACCGCCACCGGGGCTCCAGTCCTTGGCGTGACGCGTGTGCTGGGGGCGGTCATCGTGCCGTTCCTCGTGGTTGCCTGGGCGATCCTGTTCCTGGTCCCGGAGGACACGGGCCGGTGGTTCGCCTGGCCAGTTCAGCCGCCGATGACCGCCATGCTCCTGGGCAGCATCTACCTCGGGGGAGCATGGTTCTTCGTGCGCGTCGTCACGGCGCGTGCGTGGGAGGAGGTCCGGCTTGGCTTCCTGCCGGTCATCGGGTTCGCGACGCTGATGGGGGTCGCGACGGCGGTGCACTGGGACCTGTTCACCCATGGGCACAGCGCGTTCGTCGCCTGGGCGACGCTGTACTTCTCGACGCCCGTCCTGGTCCTGGCTGCCTGGTGGTGGAACACCAGGGTCGCTCACCGCCACGACGGCCATCTCGGGGCAGGCTTCTCCCTGACGCCACGAACCCGTGCCGTCGCCGCAGCGCTCGGCACCTTCGCGGTCGCCGTCTCACTCGCGCTGACCGTGTGGCCGGAACTGGTGCTCCGAGTGTGGCCATGGTCGTTGACGCCACTGACCGGCCGGGTCGTCGGCGCCATCTTCGTGCTCGGCGGTGCCGGGATCGGGATCGCCCGCAGGTCTTCGTGGCGGTCCGTCCGGCTGCTGATCCAGGTCGCCTGGATCATGCTGGGGCTGATGGCCGTGGCTACCGTGCGCGCCTGGGACGACCTCGACGGGGGGCCACTGACCGGGGTGTTCGTTGCCTGGATCGTGCTGGTGCTGGCTGGCTCTGCGGTGGTTTACGTCCGCATGGAGCGGCGATCGCGGGGTCAGGGCGCGTCCCCATGACCGGCTGTCCGCATGCGCCCCCGGAGGTGACAGCGGGTCGGCTCATGGGTTCGGCGCTCGCCATCCGCCGTGATCCGCTCGCGGCCTACGCCGACGCCGCCCAGCACGGCGATGTCGTCACGCTGCGGATCGGACCCGTGGTGACGCGTCCGTCGCCGCACCTGGTGTCTCATCCGGATGGCGTGCAGCACGTTCTTGCGGCGGGCGGCGCGGTGTACGCGAAGGGTGATCCCACCTTCGTGGAGATGCGCCGGTGGTTCGGGGACGGTGTGCTCATGATGGACGGTGAGCCCTGGCGGGTTCGCCGGCGGATGCTGCAGCCGCTGTTCACCGCTCGTCAGGTCGCCGCGTTCGACCACCTGATGGCCGCCGAGACCGACCAGCTCGTGGATCGGTGGATGGCTGCAGCACGTTCGGGCATCCCCGTGGATGTCAACGAGGACATGGCGGCGTTCACGATGCTCCTGCTCAGCCGTGTCCTGATGGGCGGTGACGCGGATGCCGCCCTCAGACCCATCACCAGTGCCTACCCCGTGCTCAATCGTCATGTGCTGCGGCGGCTCACCAGCCCCGTGCCCTTCGGGGCGCACCTGCCGTCACCGAGCAATATCCGAGCCAAGAGCGCAAGAGCCAAGGTGACCGCGGCTGCTCGGGCGGTCGTTGACCGACGCATCGAGCAAGGGAAACCAACCGGACGCGAGGATCTGGTGGACCGGCTGCTGGCCGCAGAAGACCCCGAGACGGGGGTGTCGATGTCCCGAACCGACATCGTCAACGAGCTCGTCACGTTCCTCCTCGCTGGCCAAGAGACCACAGCCACCGCGCTGGTCACGACGCTGTATCTGCTGGCGCAGCACCCGGAGGTCCAAGACGAGGTCCGCGCACAGGTCGACGACGTGCTGTCTGGACGTGCTTGCGAAGCGTCCGACATCGATGACCTGACCGCCATCGGCCGGGCCCTTCACGAGTCGATGCGGCTGTACCCGCCGGTGTGGGGCATCACGCGGCAGTGCACCGAGGACAGCGAGGTTGGTGGACACACCATCGCCAGGGGTCGGACGGTGGCGGTCTCGCAATGGGTGACGCACCGCGACCCACGCTGGTGGCCATCGCCTACCAGCTTCGATCCGGATCGGTGGGACGATCCGGAGGTCGCCGAGCGCCATCGCTACGGATGGTTCCCCTTCGGCGGGGGCCCGCGTGCCTGCATCGGTCGGCGCTTCGCGCTACAGGAGGCGACGATCGCGCTGGCAGGCATCCTGCAGCGTTTCAGGCTGCAACCCGTCACGACGGAGTTGCATGTCCAGGCTGGGGTCACCCTCACGCCGAGCGAACCGGTCTACATCCAGTTGGCGGCACGGGCCTCCTGACGTCGCTCTGCTCTGCGGCTTCGCCGCGTCGCGCCCGTTGCGCCACGTTGGTGGCGGCACCTCTGCACCGCACGATCACGTAGAGGGCCGGTCGCTACCGTAGGTGAGGGCAGCCGCGACCCGGGCAGGAGGTGCTGCCGATGGAGCGTGACCGCACGGCGAGCGGCGTCCCGCGCGACCACCTGCCTGGCGCCTCCACGACGGGCGGGCAGGAGCCCTCGGCGGGGTCGCCGGAGGCCGATGACGGGGCACGGTCAGGCACCGTCGAGGAGGCCGTTCGCTCCCAGCTCGCGGCGATGTTCGGCGGCGTCCGCGGTGGGCTCGAGACCACGGTGCCCCTGGCGGCCTTCGCGCTGGCCTACGTCATCACGGAGGCGCTGGAACCCTCGCTGATCGCTGGGGGTTCGGTGGCGCTCCTGCTGCTGGTCGTGCGGCTGGTTCAGCGGTCGACCAAGCAGTTCGTCCTCAACGGGATCGTCGCCATCGGGATCGGTGCGGTCCTCGCGTCGGTCACCGGGCAGGCCGAGGACGTGTTCCTGCCCAACATCGTCCAGCGTGGGGCCTTCGCGCTGCTCCTGTTGGTCTCGATCCTCGTTCGGCGGCCGTTGCTCGGGTACGCGGTCGGCTGGGCGCTCGACGACACCAGCGCCATGCGCTCCGACCGCGGGGTCCTGCGTGTGGCGGACCGGCTGACTCTGATCTTGCTGGCGCC
Source organism: Nitriliruptoraceae bacterium (assembly GCA_007121785.1). GTDB lineage: Bacteria > Actinomycetota > Nitriliruptoria > Nitriliruptorales > Nitriliruptoraceae > SKTG01. Next base: position 8,094 of record SKJX01000039.1, on the reverse strand, counting down.
ACCCACGGTCCGGACCGCGGTCGAGTTGCCGCTGTACCTCGGAGGCGAGGTCGGGTGGCTGGGCATCGCCCGGTTGGCGCTGGGTTGGCCGCTGAGCGCGATCGCGTTCGGCCTCGCGGCGACGATGTTGGCTCGCGGCCGCACCCCGTTCGCGCCGGTGACCTGATCCTCATCGAACGGCCGGACGGGGTGTGCGCTGCGCGGTCCCCGGTGGCCGACGTGCGGCTCGGTCCTCAACGACGGCCCACCTCGTGCCGATGGAGGGGCACCTGGCGCCATGTCACCACTCTCAGTGGTCGTTGACTACTTAGAGTGATATCGTCGGGGGCCGGTGATGGGCGGCGCACGCCGCGACCGACAGCGAGGGCGGGTCCATGGCGAAGACGCGAACCTGGACGGCATGGCTCGCCACCGTGCTGCTGGTCGGGGCGGCCGTGGTCCCCATGGGGCCCACGGTCGTCGACGAACCCGACGCGGTCATCGTGTGGGGCGACTCGAGCGCAGCGGCCGAGGCCGCGGTCGACGAGGTCGGCGGCGCGGTCACGACCACGCTGCCCTCGATCGGTGCTGTCGCCGCAGACCTCGACGCCGCAGCGGTGCAGGCGCTGGAGAGCTCGACCGACCTGCAGATCGCCCCGGATCGCCCGCTCGCGTTCCAGTCGGGCGACCCGGGGTCGGAGCTGCTGACCAGCAGCGAGCGCCCGCAGCTCGCCGGGGCGAACCCACCGGACCACTGGTCGACGGGCACCGGTGCGGGCGTCGGCGTGGCGTTGATCGACACGGGCGTCGCTGAGCATGCTGACCTCGAGGGCCGCGTGGTCCGCCACGACCTGACCGGCGGCGACGGCCTCGATGAGTACGGGCACGGGACGTTCATGGCCGGGCTGATCGCCGGCGACGGCACGTCCAGTTCGGGTGAGCCGACGGGCCTGGCTCCCAGCGCGAAGCTGATCTCGGTCAAGGTCGCGGACGGATCCGGCGAGACGTCGCTCTCACGGGTCCTGGAGGCGATCGGCTGGGTGATCGCCAACCAGGACGAGCACAACATCCGGGTCCTCAACCTCTCGATCGGTGTCCCGACCCCCGCCTCGCCGCAGGCGGACCCGCTCGTCGCGGCGGCGCAGACCGCGTGGGCCTCCGGCATCACCGTGGTCGCCGCCGCCGGCAACGAGGGTGAAGCGTCGAGCAACGGCCAGGGCAACGGCAACGGCCAGGGCAACGGGAACGGGAACGCCAACGGCAACGGTCAGGGGCAGGTCACCTCGCCGGGCCGCGACCCGTACGCGATCACCGTTGGTGCGCTGTACTCCGACCGGGCGGCGGTGGGCAACCACGAGGTCCCCACGTGGTCCGGCGAGGGCCGGGTCACCAGCACGGACAAGCCCGAACTGCTCGCCCCTGGGACCAGCGTGGTGTCGTTGCGTGCGACCGGTTCCACGGTCGACGAGGACCACCCCGATGCTCGGGTCGACGACCACTACTTCCGGGGCACGGGGACCTCGATGTCCGCGGCGCTGGCTTCCGGCGCGGCCGCGGTGCTGCTCGAGATGCGATCGTTCGCCACTCCCGATGACGTCAAGGGCGCCTTGGTCAGTAGCGGCCATCCGGTCGAGGGTGCGCAGGGTCGTGCGCTCGACCTGAAGGCGGCCGACGACGCCGAGGCGGATCAGGCCTGGCGCCAGCACCACCCGACCAGCTTCGTCGCGCCGCCCGGTGAGTCGAGCAACCGCATGCCCTGGGCCGCCGACGATGCCCCCACCGTGGAGGAGACCTGGCAGCGGGTCCGGTGGATGGACGGTGCGTGGCAGCGGGTCCGGTGGATGGACGGTGAGTGGCAGCGGGTCCGCTGGATGGACGACGGCGAGTGGCAGCGGGTGCGCTGGATGGACGACAGCTTCCAGCGGGTCCGGTGGATGGACGACCACTTCGCTCGCGTCCGGTGGATGGACGCCACCTTCCAGCGGGTCCGGTGGATGGACGACCACTTCGCTCGCGTCCGGTGGATGGATGACGGCCAGTGGGCCCGGGTGCGCTGGATGGACGGCGACTGGCAGCGCGTCCGGTGGATGGACGGCGACTGGCAGCGGGTGCGCTGGATGGACGACGCCTGGCCGGACGGCGCCTGGAGCGCCGTCAAGTGGGACGCCACCTCACGGTCCGATCCACCCGCGCCATGACCCGCAGCATCGCCGCGCTCGGCGCCGCGCAGATCATCGCGGCGTCGATCGCGCTGTCGTCGGTGCTGTGGTCGTCCGACAGCCTCATCCAGACGACCGCATGGACGTTCGTGCTGTACACGGTGGCGCTGCTGCTGCTGACGCTGCTGCCGCCGATCTACATCGAGCTGCGACGGCACGGCAGCTGGATCACCCCAGCGGACGGCGCGTTCGTCATCGGCCTGTTCGTGCTGGGACCGCTGGGCTTCGTCCTCGCGGTGGCGCTCGCCGAGGTGGTCGTGACGCTGCGTGTCCGCCAGCCGGTCATCAAGCGGGTGTTCAACCTGATCACGATGGTGGCCGGCTCCGCCGTCGGTGCTGCCGTCTTCGGTGCCTTCGGGCGGAGCGATCCCCTCGATCCCGTGGCGTGGTTCGGTGCGTTCCTCGCGTTGGCGGTCATCGCCTGCTGGGACGTGCTCGTCGGCGCGTTGGTCCTCGCGATCTCCGAGCATGAGCCCGTCACCAGCACGATGCGAAGCCTCGCCCCGGCGGTCGTCGTCAACCTCGCCGTCGCCGCGCCGATCGGGGTCATCGCGCTGCTCTTGCTCGATCAGACCGGTCCCGGCGTGCTGCTGATCGCACCGATCATGCTGGTGTTGCACGCCAGTGCCCGGGCGCTCTCACGGCAGCGGACCGAGCGTGAGCGGTTCCAGCAGCTCTACAACGCCTCGTCGAACCTGGCCCAGCTGGTGGGGGTGTCGGACATGCTCGCGCTCGTCGCGCGAGAGGCTCGCACCATCGAGACCGGGACCGCGGCGGTGGCCTGCATCGTCCACGACGACGGCAGCGTCGATGCGATGCTCGTCGACGACGACGGTGCGTCGCGCGCCGCTCGATCGCTGTCGGGGGCCGTGCTGTCGGTCGCGACCGGTGACCAGGGCCAGGCGTCCGCAGGGCCGCTGTCGCGCGCGCTGCGGCGGGACCTGCCACCGTTCGCGACCATGCACTGGGCATCCCGTCCGACCGATGACACCAGTCGCCTCATCGTCGCGGTGTTCCGGGATTTCACCTCGGACGGCAACGAGGGGCATCGCTCGACGGTGCTCGCGGCCTTCGTGTCCCACGCCGCGTCGACCCTGGCGAACGTCCGCCTCCACGTCGAGGTGCAACGTGCCCTCGAACAGGAGCGGCGGCTCAACCAGCAGAAGGGCGAGTTCGTCGCCGCGGTCTCCCACGAGTTGCGGACCCCACTGGCATCGATGTCCGGTGCGATGCAGACCCTGCGACGGCTCGGCGAACGGGTCCCGGGGAGCGAACGCGACGAGTTGGTCGGGCTCGCGCTGGAGCAGGGAGACCGCTTGAAGGCGCTCATCGAGGACCTGTTGGTCGTCGCCGCCGCCGACCACCACGGACTTGAGGTACCGCAGGCGCCCGTCCGGCTCCCGGACCTGGTCGCCAGCCTGGAGCGTGAGTTCGCGCCGAGGTTGCCCCACGGCCTGCGGACCCACCTCGACGTCGGGGTGACCACCGTCCTCAGCAACGAGGACAAGCTCCGCCGGATCATGTCGAACCTGCTCGAGAACGCACGCAAGTACGCGCCGGATGCCACCGTCGAACTCGGCATCGCCGCGCGGGACGGACCGCTGGACATCACGGTGACCGACGACGGTCCCGGCATCCCCGAGGATCAACGAGAGCGCGTCTTCGAGCGGTTCGTGCAGCTCGACCAGTCGTCCACACGTCAACAGGGCGGCACCGGCCTGGGACTGCACCTGAGCCGACAGCTGGCCCACAAGCTGGGCGGTCAGCTCTGGGCCGAAGCTGCGGACGGTGGGGGTGCCCGGTTCGTGCTGCGGCTGCCCCTGGTCGTGGTGGACGATCCGGTGCACGGCCAGCCGGAGATGGGTGCGCCGCCAACGCACGACCACTTCACTACACGGTACGGACGGTCGACCTCGATACGGACGAACCCCACGAGGTTGGACGGACACGTGCCGACGGTTGGGAGGCGTGATGGCCGCTGAGGGACAGCTGGGAGACGCGATGGTCGCTGCTGACGGTGTCATCCGACGGATCCTGGTGGTCGATGACGATCCGGGGATCCGCCGGGTGCTGACCTACAACCTCAGCGCCGAGGGCTTCGAGGTCGACTCGGTCGAGGACGGCCACCAGGTCCCGGGCGCCATCGGGTCGTTCGGGCCCGACCTGCTCATCCTCGACGTGATGATGCCCGGTCGAGACGGGCTCGACGTGCTCTCCGACCTGCGAGCGCAGGAGGGGACGCGGTCGATCCCCGTCATCCTGCTCACCGCGAAGGCCACCGACGAGGAGGTCTGGGCGGGTTGGCAGGCTGGCGCGGACTACTACATCACCAAACCGTTCGATCTCGACGAGATCCTCAGCTTCGTCGAGTACCTGTCGCTGCAGATCGTCTAGCGGTCGCGCCGGTCGGTGGTGCGAGCTCGAAGGACGACGCCGGTCACCTCGACGGTGCCGCGGTCGCTCCGACCAGGTCGACCAGGTGCTGGCGTTCGGTGCGGAGCTGCTCGAGGGTGTCGCTGCGTTCGATCAGCGAGATCCACCCGCGCCAGGTGCGTCGCACCTCGACGATCTGCTCGAGTGCGCGGACGGCGATGAGCCCGAGCGCGGGTGCGGCGGCGACGACGATGGCACGAGCCCACCAGGTGTCCCAGGGCGCCAACCACGCGACGACCAGCCAGGTGGTCGGGAACAGTGCCACGCCGGCCAGCAGCCGAGCGCTGGCCCGCAGGGCCGGCTCGTGGACGAAGCGACCGGCCCAGTGCACGCCCCAGTAGGGCAGCGCGTTGACGATCGCGCCGACGGCGGCGAACGGTGCGACGAGGGCAAGCTTGCTGATGGCGGCCACCAGGAGCCCGGCCAGCCGTCGGACGCGGTACGGCGCGACGAGGTACGCGTCACGCAGCCCCACGAGCGACAGGCCGAGCTGGTAGCGGGCGAGGTGGTCGAGGAGACGCTCCTTCGCGTCGATCGGCGCATCAGCCAGCTGGCGGGCGAGCTCCTCACGCTGTGCGAGCGGCACCTCGCCGGGTGGGAGCTGGTCCCGCGGCTGAAGGACGATGTCGGCGGCGAGGCCGAGGGCCGCCGCTTCACGTTCGTCCCGGTACGCCGGGGCGAGCGTCCGCAAACGCCCTTCGATCTCGTCGGTGACCACCCGGACCGCGGCCTGGTCGGATGGGTCCGCGTGCTCGCAGCCAGCGCGGCGCAACTGCTCGTCGAGGTCGATCGGCTCGCCGATGCGGACCAGGGCACGCGACCGCAACGCGACCTTGTCCTCGTAGAGCAGGCCGACCGGGACGATCGCCAGCCCTTGCGCACCGGCGCGGCGGGCGGCGAGCGCGATGCGGGCGGCCCCCGTGCGAACCGGACGGAGCGCCGGTGTCGGTGCCAGTCCACCTTCGGGGAACAGCGCGACCGGCGTGCCGTTGACCAGGTGCTCCGAGCAGGAGGCGAACATCTGCTGGTTGTGGCTCGGGTCGCCACCGTCCTGGCGGCGTTCCACGGGCACCATGCCGGCGAGCCAGAGGAAGGGCCGGGCCCACGGCGGTCGCCACAGGGCCGCTTTGGCGACGAAGCGCGGTAGCCCGTGGATCGCCCGCATCAGCAACACCGCGTCGAGCAGCGCGTTGAAGTGGTTGGCGACCAGCAGGGTCGGCTGGTCGTGGGGGAGGTGGTCCTGTCCGACGATCTCGAGCCGTCGGAAGAACCCCCGGAGCGCGAGTCGGGCCAGTCCCGTGAGGCTGCGGTCCAACAGCGTTCGCATGGTCCGCAGCGTAAGGGGCTCGCGGGACCGGACCTGACCGGCGGCGGCGCGCCCTCGGGTGATCAGCTCGGTGGCGCTGGGGGTGTCCCCGGCGGCGGGGGTGCCGCGGGCGCCGAGCGGTGTTCGGTCCAGCGGGCTCCGTCCCACCACCGGTGGCCGCCGTGGCCGTCGGGATCGTCGTACCAGCCCGGTGGTGGACCGGTGGGGACGGCCTCGGACGCGGGCTGGCCGGGCGGGGGGCTCGTCGGTGCCGGCTGGATGCCCGCCGGCGGTGCCTGGCCGGGCGTGGACCCGTGTGTGGCCTCGGGGGTGAGGGCCGATGCGGGGGCCGAACCCGCGCCCACACCGACGCTGGCCAGGAAGCGTGACGCGGCGTCCGGGACCCCGACCGAGGACCCCTTGGCGCCGGCGGCGGTCGAGTCGACGTCGATCTCGCCGTTGCGTGCGCGCTTGGCCAGGCTGAACAGGTCGGCGAAGAACCCCTGCTCGTCCTCGCCGGCCTCCGCGCGTTCCTTGCGGCCGTCGGTGAACAGCTTGATCCCGAAGATCAGCAGGGCCAGGCTGATGAGCAGCTGGACGAAGCTGATCAGCGCGACGAGGCCTCCCACCCCCATGAAGATCAGGTGGAAGTTGCCTTCGATGCCGTCGACCCGCTGGGCGATGTTCGGGTCGGTCGGGTCGTAGCCGATCTCGACCTCCGAGCCGATGCTCGGTTGCCGGCTGGTCGAGACGCTCGAGCGGAGGGTGTGCTCCTGCCCGTCGACCTCGTAGGCGTAGGTCGGGGTGTACTGGGTGTTGCCCTCGTCGTTGACGTGCTGATCGACGTCGACGACCGTGCCCGTGGTGCGCTGTTCGTCCTCGATGTCGGTGGCCATGAACGAGCCCACGACGACGAACACCACGCCGATGATGACGCCGACCACCGCGCCGAAGATCCCGCCGGCGCCGCGGCTGCGGGAGCGTCGACGACGGAACCGGTTGGAGATCACGCCGAAGAGGCCCTCGGCGGCGAGGACCGCCCCCGCGGCCATCTTGGCCGCACCCCGAGCGGCCGGCTGCTCCGACCAGTTGGTGCCGATGGTGTTGAACAGATGCCGGATGCGTTGCACGCCCGCTCCTCCCCGTCCCTGCGGATGACGCCGACCGAGCCCACCCCGACGCACCTCGACGTACGCCACGCACGGTCCGGTACGCCCGACCCTAGAGGGCGGTGGGGGAACCGCCTGCCGAGGCATCACCCATCCGCGCGTGCTTGGAGCGGACGTGGGGGACGCTGAGTGCGCGGTCAGTCGCGCCCGGGCGTCAACGGCTGGCCCGGCGGTGGCCGCAGTCGGTCGAGGATCGCGTGGAGCTGCTCGCGGGTGGCCGGATCGAGGCGGTCCGTGAGCTCGCGGGCGAGGTCCTTGCGGTGTTGCTCGAGGACCTCCTGGAGCTGCTCGCGGCCCGCCTCGGTCAGCTGGACCCACTGCACGCGCCGGTCCTGGTCGCAGGGGCGGCGCTCCACCAGCCCGTCAGCGACCGCCCGGTCCACCAGTCGCGTCGCGCCACCGGCGGTGACACCGAGCTGGTTCGCGATCTGGGAGGTCGACAGCTGCTCCTGCGGTGATCGACCGAGCCGCAGGAGCAGTTCGAACCGTGGTCCGGGGACGCCGCACCGCTGAGTGATGGTGGCGTGGAACACGCGGTCGAGCCGTCGGACCACCTCGAGGAGCCGGCCGTAGGTGTCGATCCCGGGGTCGTCGATGCCGGGGATCGGATCCCGGTCGGCCGCGGTGTCGGGTGGCAGGTCGGAGGTGGTCACGGTGGCGCTCCTGGGTTCCGGACGGGAAACGTGCCGCCCCGCACCTGAAGCGTACCGAAGCAATATTTGACATGTCAGTGAATCGTTGGCACGGTGACGTCAGTTGCGATCGCAACCAAAGCTCCCGTCGGTCCCCCGGACCGGCCCGGTGACCGCACCCGACCGGTCCACCTGCCCGGCGCTCCCACACGCTCCCGACCCACCAAGCGAGGTTCCCAGATGAGCACGGCCACCACGACCGCCCCCCTGACCACCGGCACCTGGACGCTCGACCCGTCGCACTCGACGGTCGGGTTCGTCGTCCGCCACCTCGGCTTCTCCAAGGTCCGCGGTGG
>SKJX01000197.1 GCA_007121785.1 Nitriliruptoraceae bacterium | reverse complement strand
GGGTCGAGCCGGAGCAGGCGTCGATCGCGGCCGGCATGCAGGCCGACAGCTTCCACATCGGCGTCATCGAGGACCCGAACATCGTGCTGACGCTGCCGGAGGACGAGCTGGACGTGCAGCGCCCGGACGCGCTCGCCTACCACACGCTGATGCTCAACCAGGACGTCGAACCGTTCGACCAGCTCGAGGTCCGGCAGGCCATCGCCTGCGCGGTCGACCGCGAAGGCGTCGTGGAGTCCGCGGCTCTCGGCGAAGGTCGGGTCACCGGACCGTTCACCGCACCGGAGTGGCAGTTCGACCCGCACGCAGGGCTGCCCTGCGACGCACCGGACCCGGAGGCGGCGCAGGACCTGCTCGCCGAGGCCGGTCACGAGGACGGCATCTCCGCGTCGATGATCATCAACTCCGACGGGTACGCCAACGCCGTCTCGGAGGCCCAGACCCTGGAGGCACAGCTCTCCGAGGTCGGCATCGACCTGGAGCTCGAGGTCCTGGAGTCCGGCGTGTACGTGGAGCGGTGGATCGACGTGGACTTCGATATCGCGCTGGCTCGCAACGGCGGCCGCGCCGACCCGCACCACATGTACGCCCGGTACTTCCACACCGACGGGGACCTCAACTACGTGGCCACCCACGGCAGCGACGAGCTCGATGAGTTGATCGACGCCGGCCGCATGGAGGAGGACGCCGACGCCCGCCAGGACACCTACCAGGAGCTGAGCGAGACCCTCATCGAGGAAGCGCCCTGGACCTGGCTCTACACCGGGTTCGAGTACCGCGTCGTGCAACCGGAGGTCGACGGCTTCACCGGGTACTCCGACGGCTCCCTGCGCACGCTGCGGGAGACCCGGATCGGCCAGTAGCGCGTCCTGCGGGTGGACGCGCCGCGTCACGCGGCGCGTCCACCCGCCGTCCACCCGCAGGAAGCCACGATGACGCTCCGGTTCCTCGCCCGACGCGCCTTCGGTGCGGTACTGACGCTGTTCGGCGTCAGCGTGATCGTGTTCATCGTGCTGCGCATGATCCCCGGCGACGAGATCACCGTCATGCTCGGCACCGAGGCGGCCGCCTTGAGTCCCGAACAGCGAGCGTCGCTGGAGGCCTACTACGGGCTCGGCGAACCGTTGCTCGTGCAGTACACGAGCTGGATCGGCAACGTCCTCACCGGCAACCTGGGGGTGTCGCTGCGCAGCGGTGCATCGGTCAGCGACCTCGTGGCGCGCCGGCTGCCCATCACGGTGCAGCTGGCGGTCATGTCAACGGTCATCGGTGCGATCATCGGCCTGCTGGTGGGCATGGTCGCGGCCAGCAAGCCGGGCGGCCTGCGCGATGCCGGCGCCCAAGGGTTCGGGCTGCTCGGCCTGGCGACCCCCAACTTCGTCGTCGGTGCGCTGATGATCGGGGTGCTGTCCACGCAGTTCGGCTACCTGCCCACCGCCGGCGCCTACGTCGGGTTCTTCGAGAACCCGTCCATCAACCTCCAGCAGCAGCTGTTCCCGGCGATCACGCTCGGCACGGCGCTGGCCGCGACGGTCATGCGCACGACCCGCGGCAGCTACCTCGACATGCGCCAGCAGGATTTCGTCCGCACCGCGACCGGCAAGGGAGTGCATCCGCGCCGGGTCCGCTGGCGGCACGTGCTGCACAACGCGCTGATCCCGATCGTGACGATCACCGGCATCCAGTTCGGCTATCTGCTCGGCGGCACCGTCGTCGTGGAGGAGATCTTCTCCGTACCCGGCCTCGGCCGGCTGGTACTGACCGCGATCGCTCAGCGCGACTTCGCCGTGGTGCAGAGCACGGTGCTGGTCATCGCCGGGCTGTTTGTCTTCGTCAACTTCCTCACCGACCTGCTCTACGCCCTCATCGACCCGCGCGTGAGGCTGTCATGAGCGACATCGCCCAGGCCAGCAGCGCCCCGGTCGGCGCCGTCCCCAGCCGGCGGCCACGGCTGACCCGGCTGTGGCAGACCAAGTCGGGGCTCGCCGGCACGATCATCGTGTCGGTAGCGATCATCCTGGCGGTGCTCGCCGCGCTCGGGCTCACCCCGTACGGACCGACCGCGCAGGACCCCACCGTGCGGTTCCAGTCCCCCACCGCCGCCTACCCGCTGGGCACCGACCAGTTCGGCCGCGACGTGCTCAGCCGGATCATGTCCGGGTTGGTGTCGTCGCTGCTCGTCGCGGTCAGCTCCGTCGCGATCGCCGCATCCATCGGCACGCTCGTCGGGCTGGTCGCCGGCTTCTTCGGGGAGTGGATCGACCGCACCATCATGCGTATCAACGACGTGTTCTTCGCCTTCCCCGCCATCCTCTTGGCGCTGGCGATCGTGTCCGCGCTCGGCTCCGGTTGGCGCAACACCGCGCTGGCGATCGGCATCGTGTTCATCCCGCTGTTCGTCCGAGTGGCCCGCGGCCCCGTCCTGGCGCTCCGCGAGGTCGACTACATCCAGGCCGCCCGCGTGCTCGGGTTCTCCCGCAGCCGCATCCTGCTGCGCCACCTGCTACCCAACCTCGGCTCCGCCGTGATCGTCCAGGTCGCCCTCGCGCTCAGCTGGGCCATCATCACCGAGTCCTCCTTGAGCTTCCTCGGGCTCGGTACCCAGCCACCGATGCCGTCGCTCGGCCTGATGGTCAGCGACGGCCGCAACCTGGTCGGCCAGGGCGCGTGGCTGCTGATCGCCCCGTCGGCCGCGATCGTGATCGTGGTCGTGGGGCTCAACCTGCTCGGCGACGGGCTGCGGGACGTCCTCGACCCCAAGGACGACCGATGACCGGCGAGCAGCAGACCGTCGACGCCACGGTCCCCGTGGAGCCCGACCCGGACGCGTTGCTGTCGGTGCGGGGCCTGCGCATCACCGTTCCCAGCGGCGCCGCGGCCGTCGAGGACGTCTCCTTCGACGTCCACCCGGGCGAAACGCTCGGCGTCGTCGGTGAGAGCGGCTGCGGCAAGACCCTGACGATGCTGTCGGTCATGCGGCTGCTCCCGCCGGGCACGGCCATCGCCGACGGGTCGATCCTGCTCGGCGGTGAGGACGTCGCCCGCATGCCGGAGAAGCAACTGCGGCGGCTGCGTGGCAGCAAGGTCGCGATGATCTACCAGGACCCGATGACGTCACTGAATCCGCTCATGCGCATCGGCGACCAGATCGCGGAGGGCCTACGAGCCCACGGCTGGTCCCGCTCCGATGCCCGCGACAAGGCCATCGAGGTGCTCGGTGAGGTCGGCATCCCCAAGCCGCAACGGGCCGCCCGCGCCTTCCCCCACGAGTTCTCCGGCGGCATGCGCCAACGCGCGGTGATCGCGTGCGCCCTGGTGCTCGACCCGGAGCTGCTGATCGCCGACGAACCCACCACCGCCCTGGACCCCACGATCCAGCAGCAGGTCATCGACCTGGTCGTCCAGCTCCAACGCGACCGCGGCATGGCCGTGGTGTGGGTGACGCACGACCTCGGCATCATCGCGCGGCTGGTCTCGCGCATGCTGGTGATGTACGCCGGCCGGGTCGCCGAGGCCGGCCCGACCCGCGAGGTGTTCCGCCGACCGAGCCATCCCTACACCTCCGGGCTGGTGGGGGCGCTGCCCTCCCCCGGCGGGGGGCGCGAGGACCTGATCCAGATGCCCGGCGCGCCGCCACAGCCCGGCCAGCATCCGGCCGGGTGCCCGTTCCGACCCCGCTGCCCGCAGGCGGTCGAACGCTGCGCCACCGACCTGCCACCGTTGCTGGACCGTGGTCGTGAGCAGGGAGCCGCCTGTTGGGTGCCGCCTGAGGACTGGAGCGCGTGATGCTCCGACTGACCGACGTGCGCAAGGGCTTCCCCGTCCGTTCGACGGGCGAGGAGCTGTGGGCGGTCGACGGCGTGTCCTTCGAGGTGGAGCGCGGGGAGATCCTGGGGATCGTCGGGGAGTCCGGCTGCGGCAAGTCCACCACCGCGAAGCTGATCGTGCGCCTCGAGGACGCCAGCAGCGGCAGCATCCACCTCGCCGGCAACGAACTCGTCGGCGTGTCCGATCGCGACCTTGGCTGGTTGCGACGCACCGCCCAGCTGGTGTTCCAGGACCCTTACGCGTCCCTCAACCCGCGGCTGCGGGTCGGCGCGGCGATCGCCGAGGTGCTGCGGGTCCACGAGCGCACGCAACGGGGCAAAGAGGAGCGCGACCGGGTCAACGAGCTGCTCGGACTGGTCGGCCTCTCGGCCGATTTCGCGAGCCGCTACCCCCACGAGCTCTCGGGTGGGCAGCGCCAACGCGTCGGCATCGCCCGGGCGCTGGCGGTCGAACCGGAGCTGCTGGTCCTCGACGAACCGCTGTCGGCCTTGGACGTGTCCGTGCAGGCGGAGATCGTCAACCTGCTCAAGCGCCTGCGGACCGAGCTCGGTCTGACCTACGTGTTCATCTCCCACGATCTGGGGATGGTCCGCCACCTGTGCGACCGCATCGCGGTGATGTACCTCGGCCAGATCGTGGAGATCGGACCCTGGTCGCAGGTCGCCGACGCCGCCCTGCATCCCTACACCCAGGCGCTGCACGCCGCCGTGCCGCTCCCCGACCCGGAGCTGGAAGCCAGCCGGGAGTCCCGGCCGGTGCCCGGTGAACTTCCCGATCCGGCCAACCCGCCACCGGGCTGCCGCTTCCACACGCGCTGTCCCCTGGCCGAGGACGTCTGCCGCCGTGACGACCCGCCGCTCGTGCGGCTCGGTACCGACCATGACGTCGCCTGCCACGTGGTGGCACGCGAGCACGGCGTCTGCACCGACGACCTCACCGCCGGCGGCCATCCCAACCAACCGGACGACCCCAGCGAACGAGCGGAGCACCCATGATCGTCATCGGCCTGATCTCCGGTACCAGCGCCGATGGGATCGACGCCGCCGTGGCCGACGTCTCGCTCGAGGGCGACACGATCCGGCTCGAGCCGCTCGGCCAGCGCAGCGTCGACTACCCGGGCGAGCTGCGCGACGCCCTCTGGGATGCGCTGCCACCCACCGACGCCGGCCCCGAGGAGTTGTGCCGCCTGGACGCGCTGCTCGGCCAGGCCTTCGGTCAGGCCGCGACCGAGGCCGACGCGGAGCTGGCCGGTGGTCGAGCAGAGCTGGTCACCAGCCATGGGCAGACGATCCACCACTGGGTCGATGATGCCGGTACCGCGCGCGGGACGCTGCAGCTCGGCCAACCGGCATGGATCGCCCAAGCGACCGGTCTGCCGGTGGTCGCCGACCTGCGCAACCGCGACATCGCCGTCGGCGGGCACGGCGCCCCGCTGGTCGCCTACCCGGACGTGCTGCTACTGGCCGACCGGGCTCGCGGGGCGGTCAGCGGCGACGGCGCGCACGCGCTGCTCAACATCGGCGGCATCGCGAACCTCACCTTGCGCCGCGCCGACGGCACCGCGCTCGCGTTCGACACCGGACCGGGCAACGCGCTGATGGACGCCGCCGTCACCGACCAGACCGACGGCGCGGAGCGCATCGACTGGGACGGCAAGCGCGCCCACCGTGGTCGGGTCGATCCGGGCCTGCTCGAGGCGCTGCTCCGCGACCCCTACTACGCGCAACCGGCGCCCAAGTCGACGGGCAAGGAGCTGTTCCACCGCGACTACCTCGCCGGCTTCCTGGCGGACGCACCAGGACTGGATGGCGACGACGTCGTCGCGACGCTGACCGCGCTGACCGCGGAGACGATCGCGCGGGCCGCCGGCGAGCACGGCGTGGTCGAGCTCATCGCCAGCGGCGGTGGGACCGCCAACCCGGTGCTGATGGAGGAACTGCGGACGCGCGCGACCGGCGTCGAGGTCAGCACGATCGATGACCAAGGCATCCCGAGCGGCGCCAAGGAGGCGTACTGGTTCGCGGTGCTCGGCTTCTGCACCCTGCACGGCATCCCCGGCACGGTCGCCTCGTGCACCGGCGCGAACCAGGCGTCGCTGCTCGGCCACCTCACCCCGGGGGCCGACGGGTTCCCCGCCACGGTCCGGGTCGAGCCGCCGGCCGGGATGCGGATCGTCAACTGACCGTCGAGGTGGCGCCGCCCCGGCCCTGACGGTCGCGGCCGCACGACGGGCCGAGGCGAGCGGTCGCGGACCCGTCGGAGCGGACCTGTGGAGCACGACCCGCGCCCAGCCCCCGCAACGCTCCACACATCTCGCGCCGCGCCCGCGCCCGAACGGATCCGTGGAGCGCCACCCGCACCCAACCCCCACAACGCTCCACACGTCCGGGTCACGGCCCGCGTCGAGGATCGAATGGCCGGGTCACGGCCCGCGTCGAGGATCGACTGGCCGGGTCACGGCCCACGTCGAGGATCGAGTGGACGGGTCACGGCCCACGTCGAGGATCGAGTGGACGGGTGGGCAGCGCGGCGACCAGTTCGCGCCACAGCGGGGTGATGTCCGGTGCCGGGTGACCGAGGTGCTGGCGGTTGGCCAACAGCACGATGCTCGCGTGGCTCGTGGGGTCGACCGCGAGCCGGCCACCGGTGAAACCGCTGTGGCCGACCAGCCGTCCGCCGGCCTGCGCATCGCCAGGATCGCGCCACCATCCCAGGGCCTGCCGGTCCCATCCGGTCAGCTCGCAGAACCGGTCGACGACGGGCGGCGGGGCGAGCGCGTTGTCCTGTCCCAACGCGCCGGCGAGCAGCTGCCTGGCGAAGGTGGCGACGTCATCGACGGTCGCGAACGCCCCGGCGTGGCCGGCGATGCCGCCGAACGCGTGCCAGGCGTTGCCGTCGTTGACCTCACCGACGAGCGTGTGTTCCCGCCAGCCATCGAAGTCGTCCGGGTCGCCCTCGACCGGGTACGGCACCCCCGTAGCGATCATCGTCCGCTCGTGACCATCGCCGTGCGAGGTCGCGGCGAACCCGCCACCGCGGAGATCCGACGGCGACGCAGCCGCGGGCCGCGGACCCGACGCACCCGCGGGCCGCGGACCCGACGCACCCGCGGGCACGTCCGGGCGAGGGCGATAGGCGGTCGCCGTGAGCCCGAGCGGCTCGACCACCTCGACGTCGGCGACCGTGTCCAGACGCCGGCCGGTCACGGCCTCGAGCACACCACCCAGCAGCATGAAGCCCAGATCCGAGTACGCATGCGCCTGCCCGGGAGCAGCGACCAGTGGCTGCGAGGCCACCCAGGCCAACGCCTCGTCGCGGTCCGTCGCGTGGAGGTAGACCGGCGCCCACGGCGGCAGCCCGGAGGTGTGGCCGAGCAGGTGGGTGAACGTGACCTCAGCCTTGCCGGGACCGTGGAACGCGGGCAGGACGTCGGCCACCCGCGCGTCGAGATCCAGCCGACCGTCACCGACCAGGCGCATCACGGCGGCGGTCGTGACCAGTCCCTTGGTGATGGACGCCAGGTCGAACCGGATCGAGGCGTCCATCGGACGGCGCTCGGGCCGACCATCGGCGGTGAGCTGGGCCCATCCGAGAGCCTCGCGCACGACCGTCTGGCCGCCCCACTCGACGATGACCGCCGCGCCGGGGGTGAGCGCGTCCTGGCTGTCACCGACGTGCCGGGCCAGCGCCTGATCGACAGCCGTGCGGACGTCCGCCTCGCGCCGTGCTCCGGTGGCGGGGTCGTGCCCGTCGGTCGGCATCGTGGGGCTCCTGCGGCGTGGTGAACACGACCCGCACGAGGCTAGGCGGAGGGCGGCTACGGACCGCGCTGGCGCAGGACCTTGGCGACGTCGACGTTGTAGCGCACGTCCTCCGTGGTGAGCTGCGCCCACGGGTCGCCGTCGTCCAGCCAGGTCAGGGACGTCTCCACCGGCAGCATGCGCCCATCGAACTCGCCCCAGCTGATGACCTCGTTGATCCAGAGGGTCTTGTGCTCGGCCGTCTCCCCTTTGAAGCGCATCGACTCGAACAGTGCCAGCAGCCCGGTCTCCGGATCGAACCGGGCGACGAAGACGTCCTCGCCGTCATCGGAGGGGACGTACAACAGCGCGGTGTCGTCGTCGACCGCTTCCCAGCGCACCCGCGCATCGGTCACCCACACCGACGGCATCCAGACCACCTCGGCCCACAACCCCAGGTTCGCCCCCTGGTCGACCGCTGGTCCCTCGCTCACACCGAACGGCAGCTCCAACCGAGCCGTCCCGTCGATGAACGTCTCGTGCACGGTCAGCATCCGGATCCCGAAGACGGTCGCTTCGATGTGGTGGCGGTAGTCCTGACCGCTGTCGTGGATGAACCGCCAGCGCACCGGGAGGGTGAGACCGTTGACCCGCATCGTGCCCCGGCCGGAGATGATCGCGCTGTCGATGACCGGCACGTCGTCGCCGTACAGCTCCACGTAGAAACGCGCCACCGGCGCCGGAAGGTCGTCGGGCAACGCGACCGTGGGCAGCGGCGTCGACGCCAGGGAGACCTCGGGCAAGGGCCGCGGCGGCACCCGTAGCCCGAGCCAGCCGAGGAGGATCACCAGCACCAAGCTGCCAATCGCCGCGAGCAGGATCTTCATCACCGGGACCTTCCGACGCTCCAGCATCCGGCCGAGGTGGCCAGCTCGGGCAGGGCCGAACGGCTCGGATCACGCGGTCCACCGCCGACCTCCGAGACCGCCGCCGACCGCCGCGGACCGCAGCCCGCCGGGCCGACCTCTACGCTCGACGGCGGCGGCGGACACCCGCGCACGACCCATCACCGGCCGGGTGCGTCCGCACCGAACCGACCCGTCCCCTCCCGACGGAAAGGCCCGCCGTGCGCTGGTGGCAGTCGGCGCTCGCCCGGGTCGGGGTGCGCACCGCGACCGGCCGGGACGCGCTGCTCGCCGCCCTGGTGATCGGCCTCGGGCTGATCAACCTGGTGCTGTTCGTCGACGTCGCGGGGACCGCCGGGGTGATCGATGAACCTCCGTCGGGCCCGGTCACCCTGGCCGTGGCCTTGATCCTGCTCGAAGGCGCGCCGCTGGCGCTCCGCCGGCGCACCCCCATCCTCACCTTCACGCTCACGATGCTCGCCATCCCGATCTGGTACCTGCAGCCGGAGCCGCTCACCAACCTCGGGCTGGGCCAGGCCATCGCGGCCTACAGCCTCGGCGCGTACCGCTCACGCCGCATCGTCCTGACCGCCGGCGGCATCACGATCGGCCTCCTCGCCCTGCTCGTCCTGCTGGCACCGCCACCGGGCTACGACCACGCCCAACCGGAGCTGTCGACCAGCTCGCTCGAGGTGTTCCTCTCGCTGGGGCTGCTGGCGGTCGTCCTCCCCGGGCTGCTCGGCGCCTACGTCCAGACCCGGCGGGCCTACACCGCCGAACTCATCGACCGTGCCGACCGGCTCGCCCGCGAACGGGAGGAGCGCGCCCGCCGCGCCGTCATCGACGAACGCGCCCGCATCGCCCGCGAGCTCCACGACGAGGCCGCCCACCACCTCTCCAGCATCGTGGTCCAGGCCGGCGCCGCCGAACGGATCGTCGAGGACGACCCTGAGGCCGCCCGTGAGGCGCTGCGGTTCATCCGCACGCAGGGCAAGGGCACGCTCGACTCGATGCGCCAGCTCATCGGCGTGCTGCGGATCGACCGCGACGCCGACGTCCGCCGCCCCCAGCCGACCCTCACCCGCCTGCCGTCACTGCTCGAGGAGGCCCGGGCCGCCGGAACCGACGTCACCTGGACCCAGGACGGCCAGCCGCGTCCGCTCCCGCTCACCGTCGACCTCGCCGCCTACCGCACGATCCAGGAGGGCATCAACAACGCGCGCCGCCACGCGCCGGGTGCCGCGGTCCACGTCCGGCTGCACTACCTCGATGACCAGGTGGACGTCGAGGTGGTCAACCCGCCACCTCCCGAGCCCGCCGACGCCCCCGAGGTGCTGCCCAGCCCTGACGATCGCGCCGACGGTGGGTACGGGCTGGTCGGGTTGCGCGAACGGGCGGAGTTCGTCGGCGGGCGGGCGTCGGCCGGACCGACCAACGACGGTGGGTGGCAGCTTCGCGTGTCGTTGCCCACCCCCGACCGCAGCGACGAACCGACCGTTCCGCCGCCCGGCGCTCCCACCGCGTGACCGAGCCCACCGTGACCGAAGCCACCGTGACCGAGCGCACCGTGACCGAAGCCACCCTGCCCGAGGCCACCTCATGACGATCCGCGTCCTGCTCGCCGACGACCAGGCGGTCGTCCGTGCCGGCTTCCGCTCGATCCTCGACCGCGAGGACGACATCGAGGTGGTGGGTGAGGCCGGGGACGGCCGGGCGGCGGTCCAGCAGGCCCGCGACCTGCGACCCGACGTGGTGCTGATGGACGTGCGGATGCCCTTCGTCGACGGGATCGACGCGACCCGGGAGCTACTCGCCGACGACGCGACGTCCCAGGTCGCGGTGCTGGTGGTGACCACGTTCGACCTGGACGAGTACGTCTTCGCGGCGTTCCGCGCAGGTGCGTCCGGGTTCCTGCTCAAGGATCTGGAGCCGGACGACCTCATCGAAGCGGTCCGGGTCGTCGCCCGCGGCGACGGGCTGGTCGCGCCCACCGTGACGCGTCGGCTGATCGACGAGTTCGCCCGGTCGGCGACCACGCCGACACCGCCACCGGCCGAGCTCGGACAGCTGACGGAACGTGAGACCGACGTGTTGCGGCGGGTCGCGGAGGGACGGTCCAACGCGGAGATCGCGGAGGACCTGGTCGTCAGCCTCGGCACCGTCAAGACCCACGTCGCCAACGTGTTGCGCAAGCTCGACCTGCGCGACCGGGTGCAGGCGGTGGTGTTCGCCTACGAGCACGGGATCGCCCGGCCCGGCGGCCGCTGACCGGCGGCGCCCGGCCCGACGCCCCGTCCGGCGCACGCCGACGGGCGGCGCCCACCGCGTCCGCTGGACCACGGCTCTGCCCGTCGACCTAGGTCGACGGGCACGGGGTCGTCCTCACGACGGAGGGCAGGTTGGGCAGCGCTGCCGATGGCGGCGAGCGGCTGGACGACCACGGTGGGTCCCGTCATCGCGGCCGACGTGCCGCTTCCGCGCGCCGCTCGGGCCGTGCCCCAAGGGCAGGTCCCGAGCGCCGATGCCGGCCAGGAGGACCTGCCATGCAGCTCGACCAGCCACACGTGACCACTCCCCGCCGCGTCACCGCACCGGTGATGGGCGCCACCCCGACCCACCACGGCCCCCGCCGATCCCGTGC
Source organism: Nitriliruptoraceae bacterium (assembly GCA_007121785.1). GTDB lineage: Bacteria > Actinomycetota > Nitriliruptoria > Nitriliruptorales > Nitriliruptoraceae > SKTG01. The sequence continues at coordinate 5,040 of SKJX01000197.1, read as the reverse complement.
GCACGCGACCCGTCGTCTGTTCGCGGGGCTCGGCGCGCTGGTGCTCGCCACCACCAGCCTGGCGATGCACCCGGCTGCCGCCGCGGCCGACCCGATCGACGTCTCGGCCGACGACGTGGCCGACGCCATCGACGCGAGCCTGGAGGAGCACCTGGGCGAGGTGCTGCCGGGTGCGATCGTCGCGGTCGTCGAGGACGACGAGGTCATCCTGGCCGAGGGCTACGGGACGGCGGACGTGGACACCGGAGCACCGGTCGACCCCGACCGGACCGCGTTCCACATCGGCTCGACCTCCAAGCCGGTGACCGCCACCGCGGTGATGCAGGGGGTCGAGGACGGCATCGTCGACCTCGATGAGGACGTGAACACCTACCTCGGTGACTCTGCTGTGACGCTCCCCGACACGTTCGACGAGCCGATCACGCTGCGGCACCTCGCGACCCACACCGCCGGGTTCGACGACCCCGCCAACCCGGGCGCGACCACCGATCCGGACGGCGTGAGCGACCTCGAGGACGCGCTCGCCGACGGGCTGCCCGACCGGATGGCGCCGCCGGGCGAGGTGGTGGCGTACTCGAACTACGGCGCAGCGCTGGCCGGGCACGTCGTCGCGCAGGCGTACGACACCGAATTCCAGACGCTCGTCGACGCACGCATCTTCGCCCCGCTCGGCATGACCCACAGCGCGTTCGCGCAGCCGATCCCCGACGACCACCCGGGGGAGGTCGCCGCCCCGCACGAACTGACCGACGCCGGGCCCGTCCGCGCGGACCGTGCCTACATCGGCTGGCTTCCGGCCGGTTCGATGACCGCGACCGCGGCCGACATGGGGCGGTTCATGCGTGCGCACCTGGGTGACGGCTCGGTCGATGACCGGCGCATCCTGGCACCCGAGACGCACGAGCAGATGCACGAGGTCCACGAGGACCGCCACCCGGCCGTCACCGGCTTCCGGTTCATGTTCATGGACGATGCGCGTGCCGCCGGTGCGGCCATCAGCCACGGCGGCGCGACGATGCACGAGACCACCGAGATGGTGCTGCTCCCCGAACGTGACCTGGGCGTGTTCGTCTCCTTCAACCTCCGCGACGAGGCCGTCCAGCCGTGGGAGGTCGTCGAGGCGGTCCTCGACGTCTACGACCTCACGCCCGAGGAAGGACCCGACGCCCCGACCACCGACCATGGCGCAACGGAGCGGGCACAGCGGCTCGACGGCGAGTACGCCTCGGCCGCGATGCCGCAGCACGGGCTGGCCGGGTTGTTCGGGGCGATCGGCTACCAGCGGGTCAGCGCCGAGGGTGACGGCCGCCTGACGCTCCCCCACCCGCTCGGTCACGAGGCCAGCACCTTCGTGGAGGTCGACGAGTACGTCTTCGCGGAGGTTGACGGCCCCGACATGCTGGCGGCGGACGTGGAGGACGGCGAGGTGGTGGCGTTGCACCGTTCCCTGACGCCACACGACACGCTCACCCCGACGAGCCGGTTCGAAGGGCTGGGCGTCAGCCTGGCGACGGTCGCCTTGCCGCTGGTCGTGTTCGGACTGTCGCTGCTCGGCTGGGCCGTCGTCAGCGGCGTCCGTGCCTGGCGTCGCCGGAAGACCGCCCCCTCCACGACCTCGATCCGGCCGAGTACCGGCCCGGCACGCGTCGCCCGATGGTCCGCGCTGGCCTTGTCGCTGACGGTCGTCGCGTTCGCCGCGGCGTTCGGGGCGGGGATGGTGATCGGTGGCGGCGACCTGGCGTTCGTCATCGAGCCGCTGCCGCTGCGCCTCGCCGAGGCGCTGAGCTATCTCGTGCCGGTGGCGACGGTCGTCGTGGTCGTCGCCACGATCGTCGCGTGGCGACGCGCCGGCTGGTCCTGGCCGGTCCGTCTGCACCAGGGTGCGGTCAGCCTGCTGGGCGTCGCGTTCACCTGGCAGCTGGCCTCGCTCGGGGTCCTGGGCGGTTGACGGCAGCGCCCCGACGGCGCGGATCCGGATCCGAGAGCGCCGTCGGGGCGCAGCGCTCGTCGAGGACGGTCGAACGGCTCACGGCTGGTGCCCTCGCGTTCCCTCGCCGGATCGGGCTGCATCGGCAGCGGCGAGCTCGCGCTCCAGGCTGGCGACCCGGGCTTGCAGAGCATCGCGGTGGCCGGAGCCGTGGTGCGGGGGTGCCTCGGCCAGGTAGCGGCGGACCTCACCGAGCTCAGCGAGGATGACCGGACGCGGCCGCGGTGTCGGATCGCTCATGGCCCCAGCATGCCGTCCCGGGCGGTGCGGAGCGAACCCGGCACGTCGAGGTGGTTCACTCGCTCTTCGAGAACGTTGAGGCGTCGACGGAGGTGACCACGGACCGTCCCCAGCGATCGCGGCGCGTCCGGCTGGCGGGCATCCTCGCCATCGCCGTGGTCGTCGGCGGCGGGGGGACGCTCGTGTGGCTCCAGCCCACCCCACCGGGTGACTTCTACGCCGGACCGGATGACCTCGCTGGTCGCCAGCCCGGCGACCTGCTCGCCGCCGAGCCGGTCGAGCGTGGCCTCCCGCGCCGGGTCGAGGGCTGGCGGGTGCTCTACGCCTCCACGGACGCCGACGGCGAGCCGGTCGCGGTCAGCGGGATGGTGCTCACACCGACCGATCCGCCCGATGGCCCCCGGCCGCTGGTGGCGATCGCCCACGGCTCGACCGGGATCGACGAAGCCTGCGCGCCGTCCCTCTCCCCGCGCCCCCTGGCCCCGCTGCCCGGGGCGCAGGTGGCCCTCGACGCCGGCTACGTCGTGAGCGCGACCGACTACCCCGGCCTCGGCACCGCCGGACCGCACCCGTACATGATCGGTTCCGCAAGCGCGCATGCGGTGCTCGATGCCGCCCGCAGCACCACCGAACTCGTCGACGTCGACACCGACCAGGTCGCGATCTGGGGGTTCTCCCAGGGCGGTCACGCCACCCTGTTCGCCGGCGAGCAGGCACCGACCTACGCCCCCGAACTGGGCGTCCGCGGGCTGGTCGCCTTCGCCCCGGCCGCTGACCTCGCCCGGATCATCGAGCAGAGCCAGGGGACCGTGCTGGGCACGCTCATCACGGTCAATGCCGCGGTGGCCTGGAGCGACGCTCGCGACGAACTCGACCTCGAGGAGGTCATCGCGGCCGACGCGATCGACACCGCACGTGACATCACCGAACGGTGCCTCGATCCGACGTCCCTGCCCGCGTCGGTCGCGCAGTCGGTCCAACTCATCGACGAGGTCGCACCACTCGACACCCCCGGGACCGAGGACTGGGCGGCGTTCCTTGAGGCGAACACCCCCACCGGCCACCTCGATGTTCCCCTCCTGATCCTCCAAGGGGCGGACGATCCGGTGATCCGGCCGGAGGCCACCGAGGCCTACGCCGCCGAGCGCTGCGCTGACGGGGTCACCGTGGATCTGCGCGTCATCCCGGACGTCGGCCACTTCACCCTCGGCCGACGGTCCGCCGAGCAGGCGCTCACGTGGACGCGCCAACGCTTCGACGGGGAACCGGCACGGTCCACGTGCTGACGCTCCGTCCCGGGCAGGGCATGCCCCCGGGCCGGGGATGGGATCGCTGGTCGCCCTGCCCCCGCGGTGACATGCTCACCACCGGGAGCCCGACGCTGCCAGCGGCCGACCCGGATGCTGGGAGCTGCGGATGGATCCGGCCCCGTTGCTCGATCTCGCGTCGCTGACCGCTGCGGCGGTCACCCAACTGGGCTGAGCGGGTAGCGGCAGCCGCCGTCGATCAGGGGACGACCTGCTCCCGCCCCGCCGCCTCGTGGTCCAGGTCCTCCATCGGCTCACCCGGGACGGGTGCGTTCCAGACGTCGACGATCCATCCTGCCATGGTGACCCACAGCAGCAGCTTGGAGACGGCGACGACCAGCGCCGGCCAGTCCGACGCCTCCGCTCCCGTGTGGGGCATCTCGGCGCCGAACAGGACCGCGGCGCTGGCCACCGCGTGCCCGATGGCTGACGCCACGCCGACGGCACGCACCCACGGACGGAACCGGCGGCCGGCACCGATGAGCAGCAGGCCCAGAGCGAGCATGCCCCAGACACCGGGCTGGATCCCGACGCTGGCTCCGAGCAGCCCTCGCGCCAGCAGGGACGAGTTCAGGGCCGTCCCGAACCCGTACATCGCCACCGCGGCGAAGCCCGCAGCCGTCAGGTCCCCGCCGTGGCGCCCTGCATGGATCCCCATGAGCGACGCCGCGCCGAACACCGCCAGCGCCCAGACCACGAAGAACAGCCCGGCCCAGTCGTGTGCCCCGGCTGGCTCGAACGGGAAGCCAGCCACGCTGGCTGCGATGGCGGTGAGCAAGCAGGCCAAGGTCACCCGACGTGTCATGATGGTTGCCCTCCGGCATCGACCGGCCGGCCGGGCTGGCCGGTGGCTACCCCGGACATCCGACCCCTCGACCTGTCAGTATCCCTCGACCTGTCAGTATCCAACGGCCCCGTCCGATGACCAGGGACACAAGGCCCACACGCACCGGTTCGCGAGGTGGTGCGGCGACTAGGGTGTCGTGGCGCATCGGCCCTCCGGGCCGTCGACGCACGTATCCGACCGAGGCGGTGACGAACGTCCGCGCCGCGGACCCGAGCCGCGGGCGCACGACGAGGTCGGCGGTCCCGCCCCCGGTTCCGCGACCCACCTCGTCGACCGCCTGCACCGCAGACTGGATCGTTGATGACGGAGTGGCACCACCACCTGCACCTGCTCGACGAGGGCGAGCACGGTTGGAGGTGCGCCGACCGGGTCGAGCAGCTGCTCGCCGGCGAGTCGGTGCTCCACGTGACCGCTCGGCTCGACCGCGACGTCTGCGACGACGGACACATGCACACCGACGTGCATCTGGGGTTGATCACGAGCACACGGCTGCTGCACGTCGTCGCCGGCGATGCCCAGCACGTGACCGACGAGCACGAGCATGGCCTGCAGTTCGACGTCGCGGTGCTCCCGCTGTCCGCGGTCGCCGACGTCACGGTCAGCTGCTGGGACGACCTCGAGGAGCCCGTGACCGAGGTGTTCGTGGCGCGGGCGAACTC
>SKJX01000170.1 GCA_007121785.1 Nitriliruptoraceae bacterium | reverse complement strand
TCGAGGTTCATCGATATGTTTGAAGCCTACGCGTATCCATCGACGGTCGTCGATACGATGTCCGTCCAGCGCCCACCTCCCCCGGGTACGGTCGGCCAGCGACGGAAGGTCCCGGTCATGCAGGTCCCTCAGATCGCGAGCTGCTGCGATCCGTTGCTGGACGCCGCGCTCGACGAACCGCAGGCGCAGGACCTGGCGGCGATGTTCAAGGTGCTGGCCGACCCGGTCCGCCTCCGTCTGCTGTCGTTGATCGCCAACGCGCCGGACGGACGGCTGTGCGCGTGCGATCTGCCCACGCTGGTCGATCGCAAGCAACCGACGGTCAGCCACCACCTGTCGATCTTGGTCGACGCCGGCCTGCTGGTCCGGGAGCCGGCCGGCAAGTGGGCCTGGTTCCGTGTCGTGCCGGAACGTCTCGCCGTCCTCCGCGACGCGCTCGATGACTCGGGGACGCCCGCGGACATCCCGCAGCGCCCGGACGCATCCGGGGCCGTCAGCCCCACGGCCTAACGCTGGCTCTCACGCCCGAGCGCCGGCCACCGAGCCGGTACACGCGCCGGTGCCCGGGGCCGGATCAGACCGCATCGACCTCGGGGAACGAGCGACCCTCGGGGTCGAGCTGCGCGTAGCCCGGCCCGCGGTCGAAGAACGCCGGGGTACCCCGCTCGGCGCGCAGCTGAGCCCGAAGTGCGGTCGTCTCGTCGGTGTCGACGACCGGGTCGTCATCGGGACCGGTGATCACCACGCCGTACTCGGACGCCGCCGCGTCACGCGAGACCTTGCCCCACCGCACGTCACGGCGGACGTGGTCGACGTCCCGGTCCAGCGGGTCGCCCCAGCCACCCCCACCGGTGGTGCGGATCCGGATCACCTCGCCGGCCGTGACCGGTTCGTCGTCGACGAGGCCTTCCATCTCGCGTTCGTTCGGGCCACCGGGATCGATCGTGACCTGGAACGGTTGGCCGGCCTTGCCACCCTTGACGCCCCAGCACGCCAGGATCGACCGGTCGGCGATCGACATGAAGTAGGCGTCCTCGAGCATGCGGATGTGCTTCTCGTAGCCCAGGCCGCCGCGGAACCGCCCGGCACCGCCGGAGTCCTGCGCGAGCCCGAGCTGTTCGACGATGAACGGGAAGCGCGACTCGGTGAACTCCGTCGGCAGGTTCCGCGAGTCGGGCACGACGTGGATCGTGTCCTCCCCGTCGGCGTAGTAGCGGCCACCGGAGCCGCCACCGAGCACCTCGCGCATGAGGTAGGACGACCCGTCCGCACGCCGGCCGTACACGCCGGTGTAGCGGATCGTCTCCTGGTCGGCGGGCATGTAGCCGTCGACGGCCTTGGCCAGCACCCCGGCCAGCACCCCGAGCAGCCGCAGGATCACGAACGTGCGGGCGTTGGTCGGTGCGGGGAACTCCGGCGTCAGCAGCGTGCCCTTCTCCGGGAAGCGCATGTCGATCAGGTCGACGATGCCCTCGTTGACGTCCAGTTCCGCCATCCGCTCGGGCGAGTCGGCGAGGTTACGCAGGATCGGCGCCAGCCACTTCTTGAGGAAGTTGCCGTCCGCGGCGTCGCCGACGTGGTTGATCGGGCCCTTGGCCTGCGGCGAGGTGCCCGTGAAGTCGATGATGAGCTTCCCGCCCTCGGGCGCGTCGGCCGGCGTCTTGGTCAGCGTGATCCGCTGACGGTGCAGCTTGGGCTCGTCGACCCCGTCGTGCTCGGCGTAATCCTCCCAGACGTAGGTGCCCTCCGGGATCTTGGAGAGGATCTCGCGGCGGTAGGTCTCGGTGTTGTTGGCGACGATCGCGTCGAAGCACGCCTCGACCGTGTCGCGGCCGTAGCGCTCGAACAGTTCGGTCAGCCGGTTGGACCCCATCAGGCACGCCGAACACTCCGCGTCCAGATCGCCGGCCAGCGAGTCGGGCATGCGGGAATTGCGCGTCATGATGGTCAGCGCGGCCTCGTTGGGCACGCCCTGGTCCCACAGCTTGATGGGCGGGACCATCAGCCCCTCCTCGAACACGCTGGTCGCGTGCGAGGGCATCGAGCCGGGAACCGCCCCACCGATGTCGTCGTGGTGGCCGAACGCCTGCACGAACGCGACCACCTCCCGCGGCCGGTCCGGGTCGGCCGGATCGACCGGTTCGAACACCGGCACGGTGACGCACAGGTCCGGCAGGTGTCCGATCCCGCCTTCCGACAGGTAGACGTCGTTGTGGAAGAAGACGTCGCCCGGCTTCATCGTTGCCAGAGGGAAGTCACGGGCGATCGGGTGCACCAGCGCGGAGTACGACCGGCCGGTGAGCTTGCGCAGCTCGCGGTCGTGGATCCCAGCGCGGTAGTCGTGCGCGTCACGGATCATCGGCGACCGGGAGGTGCGACCGATCGCGTCCTCGACCTCCTTCTCGATGGAGGCGAGCGTCCCCTGGACGATCTCCAACACGATCGGATCGACGTCCTTCGAGGTGGTCTCGGTGAGGGTCGGCATCGGCTTGGCTCCTCGGGTGGTTCACGTGGCCACGACGGGTGCGGCGGTTCAGACGCCCACGACGATTGGGGGGACCTGGTGGAACTGGCTGGCCGTCGAGCAGCCGGGTCGCGGTGACGCGCAGGTCGCCACGGCCATCAGGTCGCCGACCGGGTGACGACCAGGTTCGCGAGTTCGTCGACGCGGGCGGTGAAGCCCGGATGGATCGGCACGGTCGAGCCGAACTCCTCGACGATCGCCGGGCCGACGATCTCGTCCCCGGCACCGAGCGAGTCGCGGTCGTACACCGGCGTCTCCCGGTGCTCGGCGTCGAAGGCGACCGGGCGGCGGGAGGTCTGCGCGTCGGTGAGGTCGCCGTCGCCAGCGGGCAGCCGCGCGATGTCGGGACGGGTGATCGGGCCGACGCCGGTGACCCGGAGGTTCACCCACTCGACCGGGTGCCGGTCGGTGCGTCCCCGGTAGGCGTAGCCGTAGAGCTGCTCGTGCTCGTCGTGGAAGGCGTCGAGCACGGCCTCGGTGAACGCCGGACCGATCGGCCCCTCCGGCGCGGGGACCCGCACCTCGAACGCCTGACCGTCGTAGCGCAGGTCGGCGGTGCGCACGAACCGGTGCCGGTCCGCGTCGAAGCCCTCACGCGTCAGCGCCTGCGCCGCCTTGGTCTCCAGGTCGGCGAAGATCGCCGACATCACGTCGTGGTCCAGCTCATCGTGCTTGACCACGTGGGTCTGGACGTAGTCGTTCTTCACGTCGACGGTGAGCAGCCCGAAGGCGGAGAGGTTGCCGGGGTCACGCGGGACGACCACGGCGTCCAGACCGAGCACGTCGATCAGCCGGCAGACCAGCAACGGTCCGGAGCCACCGAACGCCGCCATCGCGAAATCGCGGACGTCCAGCCCGCGCTTGACGGTGATCTGGCGGATGGCGTTGGCCTGGTTCCAGGCGGAGACCTCCAGGATGCCCCGGGCGGCATCGGCAGGCTCCATGCCGAGGTCGGCGGCCAGCGACTCGATACCGGCCCGTGCTGCGTCCACGTCGAGCGCGATCTCACCCCCGAGCAGGTGCGGGGGGATGCGCCCGAGGGCGACGTGGGCGTCGGTGACGGTCGGCTCGGTGCCACCCTTGCCGTAGCACAGCGGCCCCGGGTCGGCACCGGCGGACCGGGGCCCGACCTTGAGGTTGCCTTCGGTGCTGATCCAGGCGATCGAGCCGCCTCCCGCGCCGACGGTGACCACGTCGATCATCGGGATCTTGGACGGGAACCGGCCGACCGAACCCTCCGTGGTCAGGGTCGGTTCGCTGTCGAGCACGACCGAGACGTCGGTGGAGGTACCGCCGCCGTCGAGGGTGAGGATGCGGTCGTAGCCGGCCTCGCCCGCGACCAGCGCCGCACCCAGCGCGCCCGCTGCCGGTCCGGACAGCACCGTGGTGATCGGCTGGTGGACCACCTCGGCGGCGCTGATGACCCCACCGTTGGACTTCATGATGTAGAACGGGATCTGGATGGCGCTCGCCTCACCGGCGCCGTCGGGTCCGTCGGGGTCGGTGGCCGGGACCGCGTCGCCGTCACGGCTGCCCGGCCCGGGAGCGACGTAGGCATCCAGCTGCTTCGCGATCCCGCGGATGTAGCGCCCGACCCGCGGCTTGACCGAGGCGTCCACCAGCGTGGTGACCGTGCGCTCGTACTCGCGGTACTCACGCAGAACCTCGCTGGACAGCGACACGACCGCGTTCGGGTGCTCCTTGCCGAGCACCTCCAGCATCGCGCGCTCGTGGGCGTCGTTCGCGTAGGCGTGGATGAAGCAGACACCGATCGTGTCGATGCCCTGGTCACGGAACCAGCGGGCAACCTCGATCGCTTGAGACTCGTCGAACGGACGGACCTCGTCGCCTCGGACGTCCAGCCGGCCACCGACCTCCTTGACGCGGTCGACCGGCACGATGCGATCCGGCTTGACCCAGAAGTAGCTGTTGCCGTAGCCGTCCGGCACCGACTGCCGGGCGATCTCCAGCACGTAGCCGTACCCCTCGGTGGTGATCAGGCCCATCCGCTCGATGTCGTCCTCGAGCAGCGCGTTGGTGGCCACGGTCGTGCCGTGGCTGACCGCGGCGACGTCCGCACCGTCGACGGCGGCGGTCTGCCGTTCGCTGACCATGCCGAGGACCTTGTCGACACCGGCGAGGAACCCCTCGGCCGGGTCCGACGGGGTCGAGGGGGTCTTGGTCGTGGTCAGCCGGCCGCTGGTCTCGTCGAACGCCACGACGTCGGTGAACGTGCCGCCGGTGTCGATACCGATCCGGATGCGTCGCATGGTGACCTCGCCGAGTCAACGGGCTGCTGCCAGCACTGCAGGGGCGCGAGCGAGCGTAGTGACCGACGGTGGGCCGGCCCTCGTGCATCTTCGCCAAGGATGCCCACTCGACTCGGCGACAATCACCAGACCGGCTGGGGCGCCACGCCGCGGCCGATCGGTCCGCCAGCGCCGCCGCGACGCGCGCCGCGGCCGATCAGTCCGCCAGCGCCGCCGCCACACGTGCAGCGGCACCGAGCGCGAGATCGTCGCGGCCGATCGGCGCGACCGTCTGCAGCCCCAGCGGCAGACCGGACGGACCCACCAGGCCGGGTACCGCCGCGGTGGGCGTCCCGAGCAGCGTCCACTGCCGGCAGAGCAGCGGATCACCCGTGGTCTCGATCGGTGGGGCCTCGCCCAGCACCGCGGGCGCGATGAGCACGTCCACGTCGCCGAAGAGGTTGGTGAGGTGGTCGACACCGAGCCGGGCGTGTGCCAGCGCCGCCTCGTAGGCCCAGCGCCAGCCCTCGCCCGCATCGAGCAGCCGCAGCAGCTGCGAGCTGAGCATCGCGCCGTGCCGCGCCCGCACTGCGGCCAGGTGGTCGACCACCTCGACGTCCATGACGGCCTTCTGGGCGGCGACCAGCCCCTGCATGGCCGCCGGCATGACGACCTCGACCACGTCCAGGTGATCGGCGAGCCGCTCGACCCCGGCCTCGATGATCGCGCGCGTCGACGGGTCGATCTCACCCCACTCGTGGGTCCGGCAGAACCCGACGCGGGGGCGGTCACCGAGCTCGGCCGGCCGGAACGCCGCGACGTCCCCGGCCATCACCCCGACCCCGAACCCGACGTCCTCCGCGGTGCGGCCCAACAGGCCGACCGTGTCCAGCGTCGACGAGCACAGCGTCACCCCGTCGCGCGGCACCGCGCCGAGGGTCGGCTTGAGCCCGACCGTGCCGCAGAACGAAGCCGGCCGGACGATCGAGCCGGCGGTCTGGGTCCCGATCGCCAGGGGCACGGTGCCGGCACCGACCGCCGCGGCGGAGCCGCTGGACGACCCACCTGGCGTCCGCGTCGGGTCGTGCGGGTTGGTCGTCGGTCCCGGCCGGAACAGCGCGAACTCCGTGGTGACGGTCTTGCCCAGCGGGATGGCTCCCGCCGCACGCAGGCGTGCCACCGCAGCGGCGTCGGCGACCGCGGTGTCCGCCGGGATGTCCGCCCCGTTGGTGGTCGGCATGCCGGCGACGTCCACGATGTCCTTGACGCCGAACGGCACCCCCGCCAACGGACCAGCGGCCGCCGGCTCAGCGTCGACGAGGCTGGCAGCGCGCAGGGCCGCGTCCGGGTCGAGGTACGCCCAGGCGAGCAGTTCGCCCTCGCGATCCGAGACCGCCTGCAGGTGGTCGGTGACCACCTCCGTGGCGGTGATCTCACCGGCGCGGACCGCGGCCGCGATCGCGGTCGCCGACCAGCCGATCGTGCCGGCGTCCGATGGGTCGCTGATGCTCATCGTCAGTTCTCTCGTCGGACCGACCGGCGGCCTACCGACACGCCGAGCAGCGCGATGGCCGCACCGAGCGCCGCGGCACCGAGCAGTTCGAGCACCCGCAAGTCCGCCGTCGGTGCGGTCGGCTTCGAGAAGACCTGCCCGACCGCGGGCGCGGCCCGCTCCCCGGCCGGGACCGGCTCCCCGAAGTCGGGCACGCCGGCCGGTGTCTCCACCGGCACCGGCACACCGGTCAGTTCCCGTTCCACCGCTTCGAAGAACTCGCCGGCGGTGCGCTTGGCCACGCTGGCCAACATCCGTTGGCCGACGCCGCCGATCATGCCACCGACGACCGCGTCGGCGTCGTAGCTGACCAGCGTGCTGCCACCTTCGTCGTCGAGCGAGACCGTCGCGTCGGCCTGCACGGTGCCGGGTCCGCCGGCCCCCTGTGCTTGCAGCCGGTACCGCTCCGGCTGCTGCTGGTCATGCAGGTGGACCTTGCCTTTGTAGGTGCCCTTGACGCTCGCCACACCCGCGGTGATCGTCGCGGCGTACTCGTTGTCGCCGGTGACCTCGAGCGCTTCACAGCCGGGGAGGGTCCGGGCGAGCACCGCCGGGTCCTGCATCGCGTCCCACACCACGTCACGCGGTGCGCCGATCCGGTAGCTGCCTGCGATCTTCACGCTTCGCCTCTCGGTCCTGGTCGTGGCGCGGGCGGGCTCGTCCGCCGCGGATGGTCGTCAACTCGTCGACGAGGCCGCCGCGAGCCGACGGTCGTGCAGTTGCGACGGGGTGATCGGCATCGCATCGATCGTGATGCCGGTCGCGTCCTCGATCGCGGCGGCGATCGCCGCGGAACCGGGGATCACCCCGGCCTCGCCCGCACCCTTGATACCCAGCGGGTTCAGCGGCGACGGGGTCTCGAGGTGATCGATGTCCACGCTCGGGACCTCCGTGGCGTACGGCATGAGGAAGTCCATGAAGCTGGCGTTCTGGAGCTGCCCGTGCTCGTCGTACGCCATCCGCTCGTACAACGCCCCACCGACCCCCTGCGCGACGCCACCGAGCACCTGGCCCTTGACGATCGTCGGGTTGAGCAGCGTCCCGCAGTCGTGCACGACCGCGTAGCGCTGGACGGTGATGTCGGAGGTGTCGGGGTCGACCTCGACCTCGACGGCGTGCATACCGTTGGCGAACGTCGACTGGGTCGGTGAGTAGTAGTCGGTCGCCTCCAGCCCCGGGGCGTCGTCATCGGCGACCGGGGGTGCGTCCGGATCGCCGGGCTGAGCGAACTGGGTCGCGATGCGCGCGGCCTCGTCGAAGGCGTAGCGCAACGGGTTGGACATCGTCGCGACGACGTTGAGGTCGATCGCGGTGTCCGGGCTGCCCTTGACGCGCACCTGTCCCTCGGCGAGCTCGAGGTCCTGTGCGTCGACCTCGAGCGCCTCGGAGGCGATCCGCAACGCTTTCTCCCGGACCTTGCGGGCGGCGAGGTGGATCGCGTTGCCGCTCATCACCGCGGCGCGGGACGCGAACGTGCCGACGGCGTACGGGAAGCGGCGGGTGTCCCCGGTGACCACCTTCACGTCGGCGACGTCGACGCCGAGCTCGTCCGCAGCGATCTGCGCGAACGAGGTCTGGTGGCCCTGGCCCTGCGTCGACAGACCGGTGGAGACCTGCACGGTGCCGTTGGGCTCGACCAGCACGTGGCCGCCCTCGTACGGCCCGACCCCGGTGCCCTCCACGTAGGCGGCCATCCCGATGCCGAGCAGCCGACCCTCGGCCTGCGCAGCGGCTCTGCGCTGCGCGAACCCGTCCCAGTCGACCAGTTCCTTCAGTGCCGCCAGCGAGCCCGGGAAGTCCCCGGAGTCGTAGCGGTAGGCGCGGCCGTCCTGGAACATCAGCCCGAAGTCGTACGGCAGCTCCTCCGGCTGGAGGAAGTTGACCGCCCGGACCTCCGTCCGGTCCTTGCCGAGGTGGGCGGCGACGCGATCGATCGTGCGCTCCATCGCGAAGCAGCCCTGCGGCCGCCCCGCACCCCGGTAGGGGGTGACCGGCGTGGTGTTGGTGTAGACGCTGTCGAAGGTGACCCGGTAGTTCTCGAGCTTGTACGGGCCGATCAGCTGCGTGGAGGTGATGATCGGCACGATCAGGCCGTAAGGGATGTAGGCGCCGTGATCGTGGACGAACTCCACGTCCAGCCCGAGGATGCGGCCGTCGTCGTCGAACCCGACCTCGATCCACTGGACCTGGGAACGTTCGTGGTTGGCGGACACGAAGTGCTCGCGGCGGTCCTCGGTGAACTTCACGTCGTGGCCGAGCACCTTGGCGACCCACGGCACGAGGATCTCCTCGGGCCAGGGGTGCATGATCTTCACCCCGAACCCGCCGCCGATGTCGGGCGCGATGCACTCCACCTGTGCGAGGTCGAGCTCGAGGTAGGCGGCGACGGCCGCGCGCACGCTGGTCGGTGCCTGCGTGGAGCTGTAGAGACGCAGACGCTGGTCGTCGGCGTCCCAACGGGCGTAGGTGCCGCGGGTCTCCATCGGGGTGGACGCCGAGCGTTCGATGTCCAGGCGGAACGACAGCCGGTGCGGCGCGTCGGCGATCGCTGAGGGCGCGTCGCCGATCGTCTGCTCGAGGTGCGCCGCGACGTTGCTCGGGATGTCGTCGTGGACCGCGTGCTCGGCGTCGCGGGCGAGCTCGGGCCCGACAACGGCCGGCAGCGGCTCGTACTCCACCAGGATGCGCTCGACCGCGTCCTCCGCGGCGTAGCGGTCCTCGGCGACGACCAGCGCGATGGCCTCACCGACGTGGTTGACCTCGCCGTTGGCCAGGACGTACTGGGTGCGGCCGTGCGAGATGGCCGGGTGCGGGATCAGCAGTGGCAGCGGTTCCTGGAGCCGTTGCGGCAGATCCTCGAAGATGTAGATCGAGATGAGCCCGTCGACCTCGAGTGCGGCATCGAGATCGATCCGCTCGATGCGAGCGTGGGCATGGGGGCTGCGTACCACCGCGACCTCGTAGGCGTCCTGCCCGAGATCGTCGACGTACCGTCCCTCGCCGCGCAGCAGCCGCGGGTCCTCGGAACGAGCGACGGGAGCTCCGACCAGTTTGGTGGTCACCTCAAGCCTCCCGATCGTGTCCGTCGGTCGCGTCCGCGTCGACGCGGTGCTGCTCACACGGGTGCGTCGCGCTGCCCGCGAAAGCGCCGGCCGCCTGCTTGACGGCGTCGAGGATGCCCGCGTAGCCGGTGCAACGACACAGGTTGCCGGCCATCCCCTCGCGGATCTGGTCCTCGTCGGGGTCCGGGTTCTCGGCCAGGAAGCCACAGGCGCTCATGACGAAACCCGGGGTACAGAACCCGCACTGCAGCCCGTGATGGTCACGGAAGGCCTGCTGGACCGGGTGGAGGGTGCCGTCGTCGGCGGCCAGCCCCTCGACCGTGGTCAGTTCGCGGCCGTCGACGCTGATCGCGAACGTCAGGCACGAGCGGATCGGCGCGCCATCGAGCAGCACCGTGCAGGCACCGCAGACGCCATGCTCGCAGCCCACGTGGGTGCCGGTCATCTCCAGGTCGTGGCGCAGGAAGTCGCTGAGCAGACGTCGCGGCGCCACGGACGCCGTGCGTGGGGTGCCGTTGACGGTCAGCGTTACCTCGACGCGTTCGTGCGCTGCGGCCGTCCGGGTGGTCGTGCCGTGGGTGGCGGTCACGCGGTCCCTCCTGCCGCCGCGCGGGCGGCGGCGGTCTGCAGCGCCCGCCCGAGCAGCACACCAGCGAGGTGGCGCCGGTAACGGGCCGTGGCGTGGATGTCGTCCTCGGGGTCGATGGTGCTGCGGGCGAGGTCGATCGCGTCGTCGGGTTCCAGCGCATCGCTGGCCTGCCCGGCCAACGCATCGGTGAGCGGGACCTGGATCGGGGTCGCGCCGACCCCGATGAACGCGGCGTCGGCGCGCCGGACCTTGCGGTCGTCATCGAGGGTCACCGTGACGCCGACGCCAGCGAGGGCGTAGTCACCGTGTCGGCGGGCCAGTTCGTCGAACGCGGACCCGGTACCGGGCTCGGGGCGGGGGAACACCACGGCGGTGGCCAGCTCCCCTGGTCGGGTGTCGGACTCCAGCGGGCCGACGAGGTAGTCGTCAGCGGTCGCGGTGCGCCGTCCCGGTGCCGAGGCGAGCTCGACGTGTCCGCCCAGGAGCGCGAGCACCGCCGGCAGCTCCCCCGCCGGGTCGGCATGGACGATCGAACCGAGCGCGGTGCCGCGGTTGCGGATCACCGGGTGCGCGACCCAGTCGAGCGCCTCGCGGAGCAGCGGGATGGCGTCGGTCGCCGCCACGTGGGTGCGCAGCCGCTCGTGGGTGACGCGCGCATCGACGCGGACCTCGCGGTCGGTCACCTCGACCGTGTCCAGCCCGTCGATCCGCGCCAGGTCGACCAGGGCCGCCGGCGCCGCCAGGCGCATGTTGAGCAGCGGGACGAGGCTCTGGCCGCCGGCCAGGACCTTGCCGTCCTCCCCGAGTTCGGCCAGCGTGTCGAGGGCCGCTTCGAGGCTGTGCGGTGCGTGGTAGGCGAACGCGGACGGCTTCACGTGCGCACCTCCCGTCCGCCCACGGCTCGACGCTGCCCCACACCCCGTCGCCGGTCCTTGCGGGCCTCCCGAACCACTCGTCGCTCCCGTTCGCTCCAGCGCCGTGCGTCACCGCGGCTTGGGACCGTACCGGTCGCTCTCGACGGTCGTGGACGGCAGCTGTTGCCAGAAGGGCCGCCACCCGCCTGTCGGACCCTGCCAGAGCCGCCGCCGCACCGGTCGGGACCGGCCGACCCGTCTCGTGGGTCCGCGACGCTTGAGTAGCCTAGGCCGCCGGTCGAAGGAGGCGGGGGTGCGTGCAGAGCACCGCGATGCGGTGGAGCGGATCGCCGGATGGCTCGTGGCGGCCTCCCGGGTCACGGCCCTGACCGGCGCGGGGGTGTCGACGGGGTCGGGCATCCCGGACTTCCGCGGCCCGCAGGGGCTGTGGACCACCCAGCCGGAGAAGGAGCGGCTGTTCTCGATCGACGCCTACCTGGCCGATCCCCAGGTACGCGAGCAGGTCTGGCAGCTGCGTCTGGAGAACCCGGCGTTCACCACCGACCCGAACCGATCGCACCTGGCGCTGGCCGAACTCGAGCGGCTCGGCCACCTGCACACCGTGATCACCCAGAACATCGACGGGTTACACCAGGCGGGTGGATCCTCGAACGACCGGGTCATCGAGGTGCACGGCACGATCCACGAGGTCGAGTGCCTGGAGTGCGGACGGCGGGTGCCGTCCCCACCGGTGCTCGAGCGCGTCCGCGCCGGCGATCCGGATCCACGCTGCGAGGCCTGCGGCGGGCTCCAGAAGACCGCCACCGTGTCGTTCGGCCAGTCGCTCGACCCAGCGGTGCTCCAGCGTGCCCACGACGCCACGATGGGCTGCGAGGTGTTCCTGGCGATCGGCTCGTCCCTGGTGGTCCACCCGGTCGCCCTGCTGCCCCGCACGGCGCTGGAGGTCGGCGCCCGGCTGGTCGTGATCAACCAGCAGCCCACCCCCTACGACGACCGGGCCGATGAGGTGCTGGACGCCGACGCCGGTGACGTGCTGACCACGCTGGTCGCGGCGGTCCGTGAGCAGCGGGCCGGCGCCGACCGCGGGGACCGCTGAACGGACCCGACCGCACGCAGGAGCGGGGCGGCGATATCACCGAGGCAGGGAGACGATCCGTGGAGAAGATCCTGGTCGCCAACCGCGGGGAGATCGCCGTCCGGGCGCTGCGTGCCGCCGTCGAGCTGGGCCTACGCACGGTCGCGGTCTACACCCACCCCGACCGCGACGCGATCCACCGCTTCAAGGCGGATGAGGCCTACGAGATCGGCCCGCCCGACCGCCCGCTCGCCGGCTACCTCGACATCGACGTCCTGGTCGACGCGGTCGAACGGTCGGGCGCCGATGCGCTCTACCCCGGCTACGGCTTCCTCTCAGAGAGCGCCGAGCTGGCGCGGCGCTGCGCCGAGGCCGGGATCACCTTCGTCGGCCCACCGGCGGAGGTGCTCACGCTGACCGGGGACAAGATGCGTGCCCGCGACCGCGCGGTGGCCAGCGGTGTCCCCGTCCTCGATGCCTCCGGCGAACTGCTCGAGGACGACGTCGTGCTCGCCGAGGCCGAACGGATCGGCTACCCGGTGTTCGTCAAGGCCGCCGGCGGCGGCGGCGGCCGAGGCCTGCGCCGGGTCGAGCGCGAGGCGGACCTGCTCACCGCGGTTGCCACGGCCCGACGGGAGGCCGAAGGCTCCTTCGGGGACACGACCGTCTTCCTCGAGCGCGCTCTGGTCCGGCCCCGCCACATCGAGGTCCAGGTGCTCGCCGACGCCGACGGCCGGCTGCTCCACCTCTTCGAACGGGACTGCTCGATCCAGCGGCGCCACCAGAAGGTGCTCGAGATCGCGCCGGCACCGGGTCTCGACGACGAACTGCGCACCCGGCTGCACGCCGATGCGCTGCGCTTCGCCGAACAGGTCGGCTACGTGAACGCAGGCACGGTGGAGTTCCTCGTCGACACCACATCTGGCGAGCACGTCTTCATCGAGATGAACCCTCGGATCCAGGTCGAGCACACGGTGACCGAGGAGATCACCGACGTCGACCTCGTCCAGGCCCAGCTGCGCATCGCCGCGGGCGCCACGCTCGACGATCTCGACCTCGCTCAGGACCGGCTACAGGTGCGGGGCACCGCCCTGCAGTGTCGGATCACCACCGAAGACCCCGCCCAGGGGTTCCGACCGAGTACCGGCACGATCTCGACCTACCGGTCGGCAGCGGGCGCGGGCATCCGTCTCGACGCAGCGGCCGAGTTCGTCGGCGCGGTCGTCTCGCCCTACTTCGACCCGCTGCTGGTCAAGCTCACCGCCCGCGGCCGCGACCTGCACACGGCGATCCGCCGCGCCAGCCGGGCGCTGCGGGAGTTCCGTATCCGCGGCGTGGACACCAACATCGGGTTCCTGCTCGCCATGCTGGACGACCCGGACCTGGCCGCCGGACGCCTCGACACGAGCTTCGTCGACCAACGGCCCGCGCTGCTGGCCGCCGACGTCGGCCGTGACCGGACCTCGCGCCTCCTGAGCTTCATCGGCGACGTGACCGTGCACCGCCCACATGGTCGCCGCCCCACCGACGTCGACCCAGCGACGAAGCTACCGTCGGCGCCCACCGCCCCGCCGGCACCGGGCAGCCACGATCGGCTGCTCGCCGATGGCGCGGGCGCGTTCGCGCAGGCGCTGCGGGACCAGCACGAGGTCGCCGTCACCGACACCACCCTGCGCGACGCCCACCAGTCGATCCTGGCCACGCGGGTGCGCACCGTCGACCTGCTCGCACTCGCCCCGCACCTGGCCGACCGGCTCAGCCGTGCGTGGTCGCTCGAGGTCTGGGGCGGCGCCACGTTCGACGCGGCGTTGCGGTTCCTGCACGAGGACCCTTGGCACCGCCTGACCCGCTTGCGTGAGGCGATCCCCAACGTCTGCCTGCAGATGCTGCTTCGCGGCGCCAACACGGTCGGCTACCGCAACTACCCGCCTCGGCTGGTCCACGCGTTCGTGGAGGAGGCCGCCGAGGCCGGCATCGACGTCTTCCGGGTCTTCGACGCCCAGAACGACCCCGACCGCATGCGCACCGCCATCACCGCGGTGCGTGCGGCAGGGGCGCTGGCCGAAGGAACCCTGTGCTACACCGGCAACCTCACCGACCCGGACGAACGGCGCGCCACCCTCGACCACTACCTCGGCGTCGCTGAGGCACTGAACGACGCCGGCGCGCACGTGCTGTGCATCAAGGACATGGCCGGCGTGCTTCGGCCACCGGCCGCGCAGCGGTTGATCACCGCGCTGCGCGAGCGGTTCCCGCAGCCGGTACACCTGCACACCCACGACACCGTCGGCGGGCAGCTGGCGACCTACCTCGCGGCCGTCGACGCCGGGGTGGACGCCGTCGACGCGGCCGCGGCACCGTTGGCCGGCGGGACCAGCCAACCGTCGCTGTCGGCGCTGGTCGCTGCGCTGGACCACCACGACCGCCCCACGGAGCTCGACCTGGACGCGGTGGTCTCACTGGAGCCGTACGTGGAGGCGTTGCGGACCCGATACGCGCCGTTCGATGCGGGGGTACGCGCCCCCACCGGCGACGTCTACCGCCACCAGATCCCCGGCGGTCAGCTGTCGAACCTCCGGCAGCAGGCCGTGGGGCTCGGGCTCGGCGAACGGTTCGAGGAGATCGCCGATGCCTACGTCGCCGCCGACGAGCTGCTCGGCGGGCTGATCAAGGTCACACCGACCAGCAAGGTCGTCGGCGACCTCGCGCTCTCGATGCTGGCGTCGGGCCACCGTCCCGAGGACATCGTGGCTGACCCCGAGGCCGCCAACCTTCCGGGCTCGGTGCTCGGATTCCTCACCGGTGAGCTCGGGACCCCACCGTTCGGCTGGCCCGAGCCGCTGCGCACCCGCGCCGTCGGCGACGAACGGGCCGAGCAGGCGAGCCTGACCGACGACGAGGACGCCGGGCTGGCCGACCCGGCACGCCGCCGCGACACCCTCACCGAGCTGCTGCTCCCCGAACCCGCACGCAGCCAGCGGTCGGTCGTCGCCGTCCACGGGGAGGTGTGGCGCCTGCCCACCGGGGTGTTTTTCTACGGGCTCGAGCCGGGCGAGGAGGTCACGATCGACCTCGAGCCGGGCAAGCAGCTACTCATCGACCTCGAAGCCGTCTCCGAGCCGGACGACCGCGGCATCCGCACGCTGTGGTGCCGGGTCAACGGCCAGCCGCGCCCCATCGAGATCCGCGACCGCAACGTGGCCGAGGCTCCCCCGGCTCGCGAGCAGGCCGACCCCGATCAGCCAGGCGACGTGGCTGCGAGCCTCACCGGCGTGGTCACCATCGCCGTGGACGAGGGCGACGACGTCACAGGTGGCGACGTTGTCGCCACCGTCGAGGCCATGAAGATGGAGTCGCGCATCACGGCGCCCGTCGACGGGCGGGTCGCACGGGTCGTCGCGCCGTCAGGCACCCACCTCGAACCAGGCGACCTCATCCTCGAGCTACGGTGAGCGGCACGGCCCGGCCGGGTGTGAGCCCCGACGGGCATCGGCGACCGTCACGGTCCGACACGGAGCTCACAGGGTCAGGAGCTCGGCGAGGACGTCATCGAGCCCCCGTGGCTCGCGGCCGAGCAGGGCCCGCAGCACCGTGGCGTCACCCGTCGAGCCGTGCTGGTCGTAGTGGCGGAACATCGCGTGCAGCCGCTCGCGCGTCACCGCGGGCAGCGAGGTGTTCGCCGCGGCCCAGTCGTCGGGGTCCTGCCGCCGCGCCACCACCTCGAGGCTCAACCGCCGGCCGGCGGCGGCCGCGACGTCCTCGGGGGTGACCTCGGCCGGGCCTGACAACTCGAACGTGGCGTGCACGCCGACATCGTCGAGCAGGCAGCGCGCGGCCACCTCCGCGACCTCGTCGAGGTCGACCATGGCGCTGCCGCGATCGGTCGCGTACGGCACCGGGTAGACACCGTCGCGCAGCCGGTCCAGGTAGCCGCCCAGGTTCTGCAGGTAGGCGTTGGGCTGCAGGATCGTCCAGTCGGTGCCGGACTCGATCACCAACTCCTCCACCCGGCCTTTGTCCGCGTGATGCGGCATCGCCCGCAGCTGCGGATGGATCACGGAGTGGTAGACGAGCCGTGTCACCCCGGCCCGGGCGGCGGCCTCGGCGATCGCGGCGCCCATCTCGATCTCGTGCTCGGAGACGTTCGGCGCGATCGCGTAGGCGGCGTCGCAGCCCTCGAGCGCGGCGGTCAGGGCGGCGACGTCGCGCTGGTCGGCCGCGACCAGGTCGACGTCGTCGGCCTGGAGGTCGGCGTGGCGCCCCGGCGAGCGGACGACGGCGCGCACCCGAGCGCCG
>SKJX01000059.1 GCA_007121785.1 Nitriliruptoraceae bacterium | reverse complement strand
CGACGCCGTCATGGCGATGCGCGACGTCCTGGTGGACGCAGGTGCCCGCGAAGGCGACGCCGCGGACCTCGCGGCGTGGCGGGTGGCCGCTGGTGTGCCGGCCTGGGGCCGGGAGGTCGTGGCGCCGCACCTGCCGGAGGAAGCGGGGCTGCTGCCCACGCACGTGCACCTGGGCAAGGGGTGCTACCCCGGGCAGGAGGCGGTCGCGCGGATGTGGATGCTCGGCCGACCGCGGCGGCGGCTGGCGAGCGTGCACGCGCTGGACGGCTCGCTGGAGCCCGGCTGGCAGGCGGGCAGCGGCCGCAAGGCCGTGACGGCCACGACCGTGACCGACGACGGCACCCACGCGCTGGCCTACGTGCCGAGCGGCACGTCGGTCGGCGAGGTGTTCGCTTCGGAGGACGGCCGCCGCGTCGAGGTGGTGGCGCTGGTCGGTGACCACCCGTCGCCTCCGGGCCACGATCCGGCGATGACGCGCCGCCGCGACCAGCGCAGCACCTGACGGGCTGCCGCCGGCGTCACCGCGCGGGCGTGGCCGACGTCGCCGCACGGGCCGCCGCCAGCGTCAGAGCGTGGCGATCGCCTCCAGGACCTGGTCGGCGTGCTCCTTCGGCTTGACCTTGGGCCACACGGCCGCGACCTCGCCGTCGGGGCCGATCAACACGGTCGAACGGATCACCGCTTCGAACTCACGGCCGTACATCTTCTTGGTACCCCACGCGCCGTAGGCCTCGATCACCTCGCGATCCGGGTCGGCCAGCAGCCGGTGCGGCAGATCGTGCTTGCCGGCGAACCGGGCGTGCGAGTCGACGTCGTCGGGCGAGATGCCGAACACCGCGGCGCCCGCAGCCTCGAACTCGCTCCACTGGTCGCGGATCGCGCAGGCCTGGGTCGTGCAGCCGGGGGTGTCGTCCTTGGGGTAGAAGTAGACGACCACCGGCTGGCCCCGGAAGGCCTCGAGCTGGGTCTGCTGCCCGTCCTGATCCGGGAGCGTGAACGTCGGTGCGGGCTGGCCTGGCTCGAGCACGGTGGGACTCCTCCGGTGGGGGCCGTCGTGGGTGGCGACGGCATCGGTCTCGTCCCTGGGTACCAGTTCGCGGCCGGGGCGTGGACCGCCACGCCGCTACCGTGCCCCCGCCGGTTGCGGGCGTCGACCGCGTCCAGCCACCGTCCACCGATCCGGCACAGCCACCCACCACCGATCCGGCACAGCCACCCACCACCGATCCCACCCAGCCCCCGGCCCGTTCACCGCGACCTGCGGGCCGTCAGCGAAGCCGTGAAGAGGATGCTATGAGCGAGGAGACCGTCGAGGTGTTCGTCGAGGTCCCGATGGGGTCCCGCAACAAGTACGAGTGGGACTTCGAACGGCAGGCCTTCAGCTTGGACCGGATGTTGTTCACCGCGGTCCGCTACCCGGGTGACTACGGCTTCATCCCCAAGACCCTCGCGATGGACGGCGACCACCTCGACGCCATGTGCATCCTGGGTGAGCCGACGTTCCCCGGCTGCACGATCAACGCGCGGGTGCTCGGCATGCTCGACATGAGCGACGACAAGGGCCAGGACGAGAAGATCCTCGCCGTGGCCGACCACGATCCGCGGTGGACGAACCTGCGGTTCCTCAACGACGTCCCCCCGCACCTGCTCAACGAGATCGCGCACTTCTTCGGCATCTACAAGGACCTCGAACAGAAGCTCGTCGACGTCCGGGGTTGGCGGCCACGGCAGGACGCTCTCAAGGTGATCGACGAGGCGCTGGAGCGGTACCCAGGGCCCGAGGAGACCGTCGATTACCCGACCTGACGACCCACCGCCTCCTGACGTCGGTGCCGTCGCGCACGCGTGCGATGGGTTCAGCCCCGCCCGAAGAGCCCGCGTCGCCGGGGGCGGTCGTCGGGTGCCGGGTCCTGGTTGGCACGGTTCCCGCCGGCGCGTGGCTGGGCCTGCTGGGACCGTTGACGCTGACGTGTCCGGCTGTTGGCCGGGGGCGGGTCAGCGTCGTCCTCTTCCTGGCCGGCGAGTCGGCTGAGTTCCCGCAGGAACTCCGAGACGTCCGTCTCGTCGTCGGTCGCCGACGTCCCGGCGGCGGGGGTGGTCGCTCCGGGTTCGGTGGTGAGGGCGGCCGGCACGGGCTCGGTGGTGGACGGCGTCGGCTCGGGCTCGGTGGTGGACGGCGTCGGCTCGGGCTCGGTGGCCGGCGGGTCGCTCGGATGGGGGTCGGCGACCTCCGCGGCGTCGGTCACGCTCGGGGTGTCGGACATCTCTGGGGTGGGCGGCGATGGCTCCGTGGCGGCCGGCGCTGGATCGGCCGGGGGCGGTGCCAGGGCCGCCTCGAGGGCCGAGCCGACCTCGTCGCTCGGCAACCGGACCGTCAGCTCCTGTGCTTCGACCAGCTCGTGGACCATACGGGCCGTCTGGACCTCCCCGTAGCCGAACCCGGCTGCGAGGTCGCTGACGGACCGGTGACCGTCGACTGCGGCCAACAGGCGCGTCAGCGCCGGCGTGTGGCCACCGGCTGCCGGTGGATGCGTGCCCGCTCGCTCGGGGACCGCATCGAGGTCGGGCAGGACCTTGCGGACCGCCTCCCATCCGCGCTGGCGGTGCTCGAGCCGCTCCAACGCATCGGAGACGTCCAGGCTGGCGCGTTGCGAGGTCGGTGGCACCTCGTCGGTGAAGCGGAAGGTGCCGTAGCGCCAGCTGGCCAGCTCGAGGAGCTCATCGAGCAGTTGCTCCTCACGCTCGGCGCGCACGGTCGCCTCGTCCAGCAGGCCCTGCTCGACGAGCGAGACGATGGTCGCCTCGCCCGGGCTCTCGTTGGGAGCCGGCACCTCCGCGGGGTCGAGCACGTCCGTGGCCACGAGCCGGTCGAGCAGGCGGCCGGTCGGTCGTGGTGACCGCACCGCGACCAGCCGGCCATCGACGAACGTGGCCGTGCCGGGACCGTCCGGACCATCCACCACGAGGGTCCCGGTCACCGAGCGCGACGCGAGGTCGCGGCAGATGTCTGCCGCGCTGGTCCGGGAGAGGTCGCCTCGCATGGCCCCAGCGTACGTGGCACGGCAGGATCGGCGTGCGGGTAGCTCCACCGGGACCGACCCTGATGGGCGGCCTCCTCCGACCAACGAGGGTGGCGTGGCACGAACCTCCCCGCGCGTCGCGACCACGGGGTACGGTCCGTCACCAGAGCGAGTGCCAGGGGATGGTGTGGACGAGACCGCATCGCAGGACCAGGTCGGTGGGGTGATCCCCGTTGCCGATCCTGAGCACCTGCTGCCATCGGATGAGCTCGCATCGCTGAGCGAGTGGCCCACGGCGGAACTTCGAGCCCGCCGCCGGGCGTGCGAGGAAGCTGAGGAGGGCGTCTCCTACGCCCGTCGGCTGCTCCAGGGACGGCTGGACATCCTGCGAGCGGAGCTCGGCCGACGTGATGAGACCGGGGCGGCCGACCTGATGGCGGCGCTGCCCACGATCCTCTCGGCTGACGGCACCCGAAGCGACCCGTTGCATGCCCGGTCCACCCGGCTGCGGGTGCCACCGAACGCGGACGTGTACGAGGATGCGGTCGCTGCCGTGATCGCCCTCGACGAGCGGGACCTCGAGCAGCACGACCTGGAGGAGCTCGCGCCGCTGGTCGACCGGCTCGGCGAGCTGGAGCAGTCCCTGTCTTACGTGCGTCGCGAGCTGTTCCGACGTATCGACGCGCTACGCGATGAGCTCGCCGCGCGGTACAAGGACGGTCGTGCGGACGTCTCGGAGCTGCTGCGGTGACGCGGGAGGGCACCCGGTCACGTCCAGGGGCCGGACCGTGAGCCGTGACGTCCTGCTGGTCGACGACGACCCCGTCCTGCTCGAGGTCCTCAGCACCGTCCTCGACCTCGAGGAGTTCACGGTCGTCACAGCTGATGACGGGGAGCAGGCGCTGGCCGCCGTCGCCCGGCACCAACCCCAGGTCGTGGTGTGCGACGTCGCGATGCCGGGGATCGACGGGTTCGAGGTCTGTCGCCGGCTCAAGGCCGACCCGGCCACCTCACCGCTGCCCGTCGTCCTGCTGGCCGCCCACGGCGGGCCGCAGGAGCGCCAGGCCGGGCTCGATGCCGGCTGCGATGCGTACCTGACCAAGCCGTTCAGCCCGTTGGAGCTCATCCAACGGCTCCGCGAGGTCACCGCCTTCGAGGCGGACCGGACCCGCTGACGGCCGGTGTCGACGACGCCAGGACCGCTCGTACAACGCCGTTGGGAAGGGACGCATGGACGCCGGGACCGCTGACGAGCTCGAGGGGATGCGGCAGCAACGGCTGCGCTTCGCTGAGGACGTGCGGATCGAGCGGTGAGCGAGGTCTCCGCCGACGTCCGGGTCGCCGAGGTGACCCGTCAGGACGTGTGCACCGGGTCCGAGCGGGTCGAGTCGTGGCACCGCGCGCACGCGGCGGTCACCGACGCCGACGGCCACGTGCTCGCCGCGCTCGGCGACGCCGCAGCGGCCACCTTCGTCCGCTCCGCCGTGAAGCCGTTGCAGGCCGCGCTCTGCCTCGACCTGATCGAAGCCGCCGGGATCGCGGCGCCGTCTTCGGAGCAGGTGGCCGTCGCCTGGGCCTCGCACCGGGGCGAGCCGCGCCACCTCGACGCGGTCGCGGGGTTGCTCGCCCGGGCCGAGGTCCCGCCGGAGGCCCTGACCTGCCCGCCAGCGACCGCGCAGGCCGACCCGGGCGCGGCACCGACGCGCCTGCAGCACAACTGCTCCGGGAAACACGCGTTGTTCGCCCTGGCTGGCCGGGCCCTCGGGTGCGCCGGACCCGACCTGCTCGACCCGGACGGACCGCTCCAGTCCCGGTTGCTGGCCGGTCTTGACGACCGGATCGGCCCCCTGCCGGCCGTCGGGGTCGACGGGTGCGGCGCGCCCGCGGTGGTCGCCCCCCTGTCGAACCTGGCCACGGCGTTCGCGCGGCTGGCGACCGAGGACCGGTTCGCGGCCGTTCGCGACGCCGGCCTGGCCCACCCGGGGTTGGTCGGCGGCGAGGGGCGCCTGGAGTCGGCGCTCCTCGACGCGGGGGTCGTGGCCAAGGTCGGCGCGGAGGGTGTCTACGGCGTCGGCTGGCGGGACCCGGACGGGCGAGGCCGGGGGCTGGCGATCAAGGCCACCGACGGGGCCGGGCGTGGGGTCGCTGCCGCGACGAACGCGCTGCTCGAGCGGCTCGAGGTCGTGCCGGTCGGCAGCTGGGAGCCACCACCACCGCTCGGTGGCGGCCGGCCAGCCGGTCGGATCCGTCCCACGGCAGCGGTCGACGACCTCGCGCGGGCCGTGGCCGTCGCCTGAAGGGGAGGGACCCTCCGGTACCGTTCATGACCCGGGAAGGTCCGTCCCCGGGTAGGTCCGTACCTGGGTAGGTCCGTGTCCTGCCGCCACCTCCCGCAAGGAGCGTGCCGCGTGTCCCCATCCGCCGCCAACGGCCCGTCGGCTGATGAGCCTGCCGCAGGGCCGGTGCCGGAACCGGACGGGGGGCTACCGTCGGCGGATGACGACGTCGCCGGTGGCGCCGCCGTCGACCGCTCCGCGATCGATGAACTGGGCGCCTACATCCGCGACCAGCGCGAGTCGGCGCGGCTGTCGCTGCGCAAGCTGTCGAAGCTGGCGGGGGTCAGCAACCCCTACCTGTCACAGATCGAGCGGGGGCTGCGCAAGCCGTCCGCGGAGATCCTGCAGGCGATCGCCAAGGCCCTGGAGATCTCCTCGGAGACGCTGTACGTCAAGGCCGGCATCCTCGATGAGCGGGACGCGCCGCACGACGTCGAGGAGGCGATCGCCCTCGACCCGCACCTGACCGACGCCCAGCGGCAGGCCCTGACCGAGATGTACCGCTCGTTCCGGCGGTTGTCGGAGCTCCAACCGAACCGCGTGAGCCGGCGGCGTGCCCTGCTCGACGCGGTCACCACCGGTGGCGTGGACGACGCGGCCGTGGAGGCGGCGTCGCCGGGTGAGGAATCCGAGCGCTCCGTCTAGCGTTGCTCCACCGTCGGGACCTGGCCGGCGCGGGTCCGCCCGGCGACCGCGCCTGACCCGGACGCGAACCACACGGCAACCGCACCCGGCGGGCTCACTGGCCCGGGACCGGGTCGTTGGGTCCACTACCATCCGGGCGAGTTGACGCAAGCTGCCGTCCGTGCGGGTGTCCGTTCACCGCCCGTGACCGACCAGGTGAGGCACGACGTGATCGAGCTGCGCACGCACCAGGGCCCGCTGCCCGCGGACCTGCGCTCCGAGTGGGAGTTGCTGCTCGATGAGGACCCGCACGCCACGGTGTTCCACGGGCCACGGTTCCTCGGCGTGTGGGCGACGACGCTGGGTAGCGGCACGCCCGTCCGCGTGCATGCGGTGCATCGCGATGGCCGGCTGATCGGCGTCATCCCCGACGCCAACGACCTCTCGGGAGCGGCGACGGGACCGGAGGAGATCCGCCGTTTCCAGGGCGGCACGGAGGTCACCGACTACCTCGGCCCCGTCAGCCGACCCGAGGACCGCTACGACGTCGCGGACGCCTACCTCGCCAACCTCGCCGCCGACGTCGATTGGGACGAGTTCATCGCCGGCGGGCTCGCGGAGGACAGCGGTTGGCCGGACGCCTTCCGCCGCGCGGTCGACCACCACGACCTGACCATCTTCGGTGACGATCGTGAGGACGTCTGCCCCCGCGTGCCGCTCCACGGCAGCTACGACGCCTACCTGGCGTCCCTGCCGGGTCGGGCGCGACAGGAGCTGACGCGTAAGGCTCGGAAGCTCGCCCGTGACGCCGGCGACCTCGACCTGGTGACCGTGCCGCCGGAGGAGGTCGTCGGACGCCTCGACGGCTTCCTGGACCAGGCGGCGGAGAGCTTCCCGGAGAAGGCCGGGTTCTTCCGGCGCGAGGAGCACCATGCCTGGTTCAAGGCGTTGGCCACCGAGTTCGTCGACGACGGCATCTTCCAACTGCACGAGCTGTACGTCGGGGGGCTGCCGGCCGCGTCCACGATCTCGCTGGTCCGCGGCCGTGAGTGGGGCCTCTACAACTCCGCCTTCGACCCGGCCCTCGGGTCGCTGGCACCCGGGATGGTGATCATCACGCTGCTGATCGAGCGTGCCGCCGACGAGGGCTACGCGGTGTTGGACCTCCTGCGGGGCGACGAGGACTACAAGTACCGGTTCGGGGCCCAGGACCGCCCGCTACGGCGTCTGACGCTGGTTCGGGGCCAGCGGTGACCGACACGATCGACCCCGGCGTGCGACGGGTCGGACTGCTCAGCGTCCACACCTCGCCCCTCGACCAGCCCGGCACCGGCGACGGTGGCGGCCTCAACGTCTACGTCCGTGAGGTGGCCCGCCGCCTCGCGGCGCGTGGCGTCGAGGTCGATGTGTTCACCCGCCGCACCGACCCGTTACGCCCGGCCTCCGTCCCCTTCGCCGACGGGGCCGTCGTCCACCACCTCGATGTGGGCCCGCCCCGGCCGGTCGACAAGCAGGAGCTGGCCAACCACCTCTGCAGCTTCGTGCTCGCCCTGCAGCGGCACCCGACGGCGGGGACCCACGATGTGCTCCACGCTCACTACTGGCTGTCGGGCTGGGTGGGACGGCGGCTCGCCCCGCGGTGGGACGTGCCCCTGGTGCAGACCTTCCACACCCTCGGCGTGCTCAAGAACGCCACCCTCGCTCCCGGCGATCTGCCGGAGCCACCGCTGCGGCTGATCGCGGAGGAGCGGGTCGCCCGCGACGCCGACCGTGTCCTGGTGCTCACCTGCGGCGAAGCCCGGCTGCTGCACCGCGCCTACGGGCTGTCCGGGGCCCAGCTGACCGTCGTCCCGGCCGGGGTCGACCTGGACCGGTTCCAGCCGGCGCCGCGGCCGGGCCCCGATCGCGCTCCCGACCTGCTGTTCGTGGGCCGCCTGCAGCCGTTGAAGGGGCCGGACGTCGCGGTCCGCACGTTGGCGGCGGTGCGCGAGCGACGGCCCGACGCCCGCCTGCGCATCGTCGGTGGTGCGTCCGGTGCGGGGCTCGGCACCACCGGCCCCGACGAGCTCCGCGCGCTCGCGCACGAGCTGGGGGTCGCCGACGGGGTCACGCTCGTGGACGCGGTCGACCAGGCGGAACTGGCCGCGCACTACCACGCAGCGGACGTGCTGCTCGCCCCGTCGCGTAGCGAGACCTTCGGGCTCGTCGCGCTCGAAGCGCAGGCCTGCGGCACCCCCGTGGTCGCGGCCGACGTGCCCGGACTCGAAGCGGTCGTCGGCGCCGGTGGCACGTTGGTCCCCGGCCACGACCCTGCGGCGCACGCGGCGGCCGTGCTGCACTACCTCGACGACCGGGACGCCTGGCAGGCCGCGTCGCGCGCCGGGATCGCCGACGCCCGTGCCGCATCCTGGGACCGGACCGTCGACCGCTTGGCCGAGTCGTACGCCGAGGTGGTCGACGAGCACCGTGCCGACGACGTCGCCGCGCTGGTGGGCTGAACCCGGTGCCGGGGTCGGGGTGCGGACGCGCGTGCGCCGCGGCGGCCGACGGCTGACCCGCCGTCGCCCGCCGCGGAGGCCTTCGCCTCAGCCTTGGTGCGGGTAGCGCCAGTCGGTCGGCGCGACGGACGTCTCCTTGATCGCGCGTGGGGAGATCCAGCGCATCATGTTCAGCACCGAGCCGGCCTTGTCGTTGGTGCCCGAGCGGCGGGCGCCACCGAACCACTGTCGGCCGACGATCGAGCCGGTCGGCTTGTCGTTGATGTAGAGGTTGCCGGCCGACTGGCGCAGGGCCTCGGTCGCGTGCGCGGCGGCACGACGGTCGTCGGCGAAGATCGCGCCGGTCAACGCGTAGTCGCTGGCCTGGTCGACCTCGGCGAGGACGTCCTCGAACCCGTGGTCGTCGTAGACGTGGATCGTCAGGATCGGGCCGAACAGCTCCGTGGTCATCGTCGACGATCGCGGGTCGTCGCTGACCAGGACCGTCGGGGGCACGAACCAGCCGTGCGAGTCGTCGAGGTCGCCGCCGACCAGCAGCTCGGCGCCCTCGTCGGTCGCCTTGGCGATCGCGTCGCGGTGCTTGGCGAACGCCTTGCCGTCGATGACCGCACCCATGAAGGTCGACAGGTCCTCGCCGACGTCACCGATCGTCAGCTCGTTCGCGACGTCGGCGATCCGGTCGCGCACCGGTGACCAGACGCTGCGCGGCAGGTAGGCGCGGGACGCGGCCGAGCACTTCTGGCCCTGGTACTCGAACGCCCCCCGGGCGAGGGCGATCACCAGCCGGTCGACGTCCGCGGTCGGGTGGGCGACGACGAAGTCCTTGCCGCCGGACTCGCCGACGATGCGCGGGAAGTTGCGGTACCGGCCGACGTTGTTGCCGACCTGCTGGAACAGCGACGACAGCACCGTCTCCGAGCCGGTGAAGTG
Source organism: Nitriliruptoraceae bacterium (assembly GCA_007121785.1). GTDB lineage: Bacteria > Actinomycetota > Nitriliruptoria > Nitriliruptorales > Nitriliruptoraceae > SKTG01. The sequence goes on along the minus strand of SKJX01000059.1, from coordinate 31,924 downwards.
CAGCGCAGCGAACCGGGGGTCGGCCGTCGCGACCTCCGCGGCCAGCGCACCGTCACCGTGGACGAGGTTGATGACCCCGTCGGGCAGCCCGGCGGCGTGCAACGCGTCCAACGTGACCTGCGCGGCGAGCGCCTGCTTCTCGGAGGGCTTCCAGACCACGGTGTTGCCGACGATCGCGGGCGCGGTCGGCAGGTTCCCGGCGATGGCGGTGAAGTTGAACGGGGTGATCGCGAGCACGAACCCGTCGAGCGGTCGGTGATCGACGCGGTTCCACTCCCCGTCGACCGAGATCGGCTGCTCCTCGTACAGCTGCGCGGCGAAGGCGACGTTGAAGCGCAGGAAGTCGATCAGCTCGCACGCCGCGTCGATCTCGGCCTGCTGCACGGACTTCGACTGGCCGAGGATCGTCGCGGCGTTGATCCGATCACGGAACGGCCCGGCCAGCAGGTCGGCCGCGCGTAGGAAGATCGCGGCCCGCTGCTCGAACGGCAGGCGGGCCCAGTCGGCCTTGGCCTCGCTGGCGGCCTCGACGGCACGCTTCACCTCGTCCGCACCTGCGGCGTGGACCTCCGCGAGCGCGAGGTCGTGGCGGTGGGGGGCTCGCTGCGTGAAGGTGTTGCCGGTGCGGACCTCCTCGCCGCCGATGACGCAGGGCAGGTCGGCGGTCTGTGCCGACATCGTGGCGATCGTCTCGGCGAGCGAACGGCGCTCGGGGCTGCCGGGCGCGTAGCCGAGTGCCGGCTCGTTGAAGGGGTCGGGGACGCGGACGATGCCGTCGCTCACGGGTGGTCTCCTGTGCTCGGGTGGCCGGGGTCGGGGGACCGGGTCGGGTCGTGGACGGGCGCTGGTCTCACCAGGCCTGGTCCGAACTGGCCGTTTCGGGCTCTTCCACACGGTCGGGGCGGGGTGCGGCGGTCAACGACCGTGCGAAGAAGACCAGGTTGGCGGGGCGTTCCGCCAACCGTCGGGTGAAGTACGGGTACCACTGGCTCCCGAACGGCAGGTACAGCCGCAGCCGGTAGCCGTCGGCGACGAGGGCGCGCTGCATGTCCGGGCGCACGCCGTAGAGCATCTGGAACTCGTAGCTGCCGCGGTCGCGTCCGAGCTCGGCGGCCTCCCGCTTGATGGCGCCCACCAGCTTGTGGTCGTGGGTCGCGAACCGGGGTTCGGTCGCCTCGCGGAGCAGGTAGCGCGCGTCCCGGAGGTAGGCGCGGGTCACCTCGACCGGCCGCTGATGCGCGAGGTGCGCCGGTTCGGCGTACGCGCCCTTGCACAGCCGGATGCTGGCGCCAAGGCGGGTCAGGCGCCGGACGTCCTCGGGCGTGCGGTGCAGGTAGGACTGGACGGCACAGCCGACGTTGGTCGCTCCGGCGGCGTGGGCCTCCTCGACCAGCCGGACCGTGGTCTCGGTGACCGTGTGATCCTCCATGTCGAGGGTCACGTGGACCCCCGCGGCAGCGGCGCGCTTGGCCACGTCATGGATCAGCGCGACGCAGGCGTCGCGGTCGATCAACAGGCCGAACTGGCTGGGCTTGACCGACACGCCCGCGGGCAGCTCGCGGTCACCGATGTGCTCGAGCAGGCGGCGGTAGACCTCGGCGGCCTGTTCGGCCTGCTCCATCGAGTCGACGAACTCGCCGACGTGGTCGATCGTGAGGTCGATCCCGCCGGCAGCCAGCGCGGAGGCCGCGGCGATGCCGTCCTCGATCGACTCCCCGGCCACGTACCGGTCCACGACGCCGCGGACGAGGGAGCTCGACCGGGCGAACGCGGCCAACGTCGGGTTGTCGGCCGCCTGTAGCAGCATCCACCGGAGCATCCGTGGGCCTCCTGTGCCGGACCGTCGTCGAGGGGGCTGGCCGATGTCGGCCGGATGGTTCGGGTCCGCCGGTCCGGATCGTCACCGATGCTCGTTGCACGGAGCGCGGCGCGCCACCAGCGCTCGGACAGGGGGGCAGGGGGACAGGGGGTCGGGTGGGCGGAGCGGACGTCCCGCCCACCCGTGACATCAAGCGGCTTCGTACGTCGCGACGGCGGCCTCGGACCAGTCGCGCTCCGGTGGCGTCGTCATCCGGCTGACCACGATCACGGCGATGGCGGAGACGATCACGCCAGGCACGATCTCGTAGAGGTTGCCGGGCGCGAACAGGTCCCACAGCACGACCGTGGCGGCGCCGCTGATCATGCCGGCCAGGGCGCCCGCACCGGTCATCTTGTTCCAGTACAGCGACAGCACGATGGGTGGGCCGAACGCGGCGCCGAAGCCGGCCCAGGCGTAGGCCACCAGGTCGAGGACGGTGCCGCCGCCGAGGGCGAGGCTGTAGCCGATCGCGGCGACCAAGACGGTCGTCAGCCGCCCGACCCACAGCAGGACGGTGTCGGTGGCGTCGGGCTTGACGAAGGCGCGGTAGCCGTCCTCGGTCAACGCCGAGGAGGACACCAGCAGCTGCGAGTCGGCGGTACTCATCACCGCGGCGAGCACGGCCGTGAGCAGGATCCCACCGATCCACGGGTTGACGGTCTCACCGATCAGGCTGAGGAACACCGTCTCCGGGTTGTCCAGCGGGGTGTCGAAGAAGGCGATGCCGGCGACGCCGACCAGCACCGCGCCGACCAGACAGATCGCGACCCAGCTCACACCGATCCGGCGCGCCATCGGAACCATCGACGCGTCGCGGATCCCCATGAAGCGTGCCAGGATGTGGGGCTGACCGAAGTAGCCGAGACCCCAGGCGAGGCTCGAGATGATCGCCATGACCCCGAGGGAGCCGCCGACGGTCCACGCGCCGTCCTCGAACCCGGCTTCACCGAACATCTGCAACAGCGTCGGGGACTCCGCGCGGACGGTGTCGGCCATCGTCGCGAACCCGCCGTCGGCCGCGACCGCGACGATCGGGACGAGGATCAGCGCGCCGACCATCAACACGCCCTGGACGGCGTCGGTGTAGCTCACGGCCAGGAACCCGCCGAGGAGTGTGTAGAGCACGATGACGATGACGCTGGCGGTGATGGCGGTGGTCTGGTCGATGCCGAACACCATCTCGAAGAGCAGGCCCCCGGCGACGAGCCCTGAGGCGACGTAGAACGAGAAGAAGATGACCGTGACGAGAGCGGAGACCGCTCGCAGCGTCCGGCTCTTGTCCTCGAACCGGTTCTCGAAGTACGCCGACAAGGTGACCGAGTTGCCCGCCCGTTCGGTGTAGGTGCGCAGCCGGGACGCGACGAACTTCCAGTTGGCCCAGGTCCCGATGAGCAGGCCGATGCCGATCCACGACGCCCCGATGCCGCTGACGTAGATCGCTCCCGGCAGGCCGAGCAGGAGCCACCCGCTCATGTCGGACGCCTGCGCGCTGAGCGCGGCCGGCAAGCTGCCCAGCGACCGGCCCCCCAGCACGAAATCATCGAGGTTCGAGGTGCGGAGGTACATCCACACCCCGATACCCACCATCATCAACAGGTAGATGGCCATCGTGGTGATGACCGCCCCATCCACGTCGAACATGCGCTCGCTCCCTCTGGCCGGTGGCGTCGCCGCGGGGCTCTCCCCACCACGGCTCGTGCGCTGAGTGTGCTGAGGCGGCAGACTCTCCGATGGCGGTTGCGGGAACCCTGCAGCTTCCCTGCAGGCTCGCGGCACCCGCCGGACCTGTGGACGGGGAGGAGCCCGAGGGCCGGTGCCTCGAGTTGGAGGGAGAGAGCGCGTGATCCACGTCGGCGTGCTCGGTCCCGTCGAGGTGCTGACCCCGGCGGGGGAGCCGGTGGCGATCGGTGGCCGCCGGCCGGCGAGCGTCGTCGCGGCGCTGGCGTTGGCCGGGGGTGCTCCGGTCTCCAGCGAGGCACTGGTGGCGGAGGTGTGGGGCGAGGACGCCCAGCCGGGAGCGGTCGACACGCTCCAGAGCTACCTGTCCCGGCTGCGGCGGGCGTTGGAACCCGACCGGGGAGCCCGCGACGCGCCGGCGACGCTGGTGCGTACCTCGGCCGGCTACCGGCTCCACCCTCGGGCCGTCTCGATCGACGTGGTCCGGTTCGAGCAGGAGATCCTCGAGGCCCGTGAGATCGCGGCGACCGGCGATGGTGAGTCGGCCACGCATCGGTTCCGCTGCGCGCTGGGACGGTGGCGAGGCACGGTCGCCGAGGGTGCCGACCTGGGGGAGCGGGGACGCGCTGAGGCGACGCGCCTGGACGAGCTGCGTCTCTCCGTCACCGAGGAGCGCATCGCCACCGACCTGAGCCTCGGCCGTCACCGTGAGTTGGCGGGCGAACTCGAGCCACTGGTCGCGGCGAACCCGACGCGGGAACGTCTCCACGGCTTGACGATGCTGGCGCTGTACCGATCCGGGCGCCAGGCGGAGGCGCTGGCCGCCTTCCGGCGGGCGCGGGCCCTGCTGGTCGATGCGCTCGGTATGGAACCCAGCCGTCAGCTCCACGACCTACACGAGCGCATGCTCGCCCAGGACCCGTCGCTGTCGCCACCGGTCGACGACCTGCTCGCCGACTCGGCGACGCCACGTGGGCCGGGCGGTGCCCGCGTGAGCGCGACGCCGGAGACCGGGTCGCCCCGGCGTCGGGCCGACGACCCACCCGCAGCGGTGGTCGTGGCACCGGTCGAGGTCCCCGGCAACCTGCCGGCGGCGATGGTCGACCTCGTCGGCCGTGATGAGCAGCGGCGACGACTGGTCGACGAACTCGAGCGGTCGCGGCTGATCACGTTGACCGGCGCAGGCGGCTGCGGCAAGACGCAGCTGGGGCTCCAGCTGGCCCGCGACGCCTCGCCCCGGTTCCCCGGTGGGGCCTGGGTGGTCGAGTTGCAGTCGGTGCGCGAGCCCGACGGCGTGCTCCGCAGCATCACGCAGGTGCTCGGGGTCGACGACGCCCCCCTGCCGGAGCTCGTCGAGGACCTGGTCTCCCGGATCGGTGGACGACCGATCCTGCTGCTCATCGACAACGCTGAGCACCTGGTCGACGAGTGCGCGGCCGTCATCGGGGATCTCCTGCGCCGCTGCCCGACCTTGCAGGTGGTGGCGACCAGCCGGCAGACGCTCGACCTCGACGGGGAGCTGGTGTGGCGGGTGCCGTCGCTCTCGCTGCCCCCGGCCGACGCGTCGCTGGACCAGCTGGGTGAGAGCGACGCGGCGGCGCTGTTCGTGGCCCGAGCCGTCGGCGTCCGGCCGGGGTTCACCCCGACCGAGGACGACGCCGCGGCGATCGCGGCCATCTGCCGTGAGCTGGACGGCATCCCGCTCGCTCTGGAGCTGGCGGCCGCCCGCCTCCGCGTCCTGTCGGTCGAGGAGATCGCCGACCGACTGGACGACCGGTTCGGGATGCTGCGGTCGTCACGACGGGGTGTCCCCGCTCGTCATCAGACGCTCGAGGCCGCGATCGCGTGGAGCTACGAGCTGCTGCGACCGCCGGCGCAGCAGCTGCTGACCCGCCTGACGGTGTTCGAGGGCCCGTTCACGGTTGCGGCGGCCGAGGGCATCTGCGCCGACGCGCAGCAGCTCCCCGCCGAGCTCGTGCTCGAGCTCCTCGATGATCTGGTGGACCGCTCGTTGGTGTTGACGGTCCCCGAGCCGATCGGGCCGGCTCGCCACGCGTTGCTCCAGACGATCCGATCCTTCGCGCGGTCGCGGCTGGATGCGCCCGCCGAGGTCGCCCTCGCGGCGGCGCACGCCTGTTGGCACGCGGACCTGGCTGACGCCGCAGCCGCGGAGCTGACCGGCGCCGACCAGGTGCGTTGGCTCAACCTGCTCCACACCGACCACGCCGACCTGCGGGCCGCGTTGACCTGGTCGCTGGACCAGGGATGCGAGGATCTCGCGTTGCGGATCGTCGCCGGCATCTGGTGGTTCTGGCTCCAGTTCGGGCACGCGCACGAGGGAGCGGGCTGGCTCACGCGCGTGCTCGAGCGGATCGACGAGTCCAGCGTCGACCGTCGGACGCTGGCCCGGGCGACCTACGGTGCGGGCCGGCTGGACGGCGTGGAAGGGCGGACCGTCGATGCGCTCGAGCGGCTCGAGCACGCGGAGCGGCTGGCCGAGGAGGTCGACGACCGCGACCTGGTGGTCCTGGCCCGGGCGCGGCTCGCGCAGCAACGGCAGATCGCCGGCCAGACCGACGCTGCGGCGCGCACCCTCGTCGACGCGCAGGCCGAGGGCAGCGACGACCCGTGGGTGCTCGCCGGGTTGTCCGACGTCGCGGGTCACCTGGCGACCGCCACCGGGGACCTGGCGGGCGCGGCGGCGGCGTTCGAAGCCAGCGAACGCTGGTACCTCGACGCGGAGGACCGGTGGAGCGCCTGCCTCTCCCGGCTCGGCTGGGCCTGGGTGGCTCGTCGCCAGGGGGGCGTGGACCAGGCGCTCGCGCTGCACGGACAGAACCTCGCCACCGTCCGGGAGCTGACCCGAAGCGCGTTCGACTTCGTCGGGCTCGCCCGCGATCTGCGGGGGGTCGGCGCGATCGCCTCCGGGATCGGTCGCGACGAGCTCGCCCTGCAGCTGTGCGCCGCGTCGGAGATGTTGCGGACCACCGGCGAGGTGGCGCTGACGCCGGACGAGCGCGCAGAGGTGGACGCGGTCATCGCCCGCGCGGAGCAGCGGCTCGGGGTGAGCGTCGCGGCGCAGGCCCAGGCCACCGGCGAGGCCCTGACCGCCGACGGGGCGTTGGCGTTGGCGGGTTCCGTCGTGAAGGAGCTGGCCGCGTCGGCGGAGCCGTCACCGACGGCGGGTGCCTCGCGGACCTCGTAGCGTGGGTGCCGACGCGACGGAGGTCGAGCATGCGTGAGCAGGTCGCCGACCGGCTACGGGCGGCGTTGGCCGGAGCCGAGCTCGAGGTGACGCCGGTGAACGAGCGACGCCTCATGACGACGCTCAGCGGCGAGTGGAAGCGCACGATCCCGGTCCTGTTCGAACTGGGAGACCGGACCCTCAAGGTGACCTCCCTGTTCACCGGCGCGCTCGACGAGGGGCACGAGGCCGTCTACCGCATCCTCCTGCAACGCAACCAGCGCCCGGGACCGGTCCACTTCGCGCTCGATGACGAGGGCGACGTCATCATCACGGGTGCCGTTGCCTACGCCGCCCTGGACGAGCGCGGCATCGACGAGCTGCTCGGTGCCGTGCTGGGCCTCGCCGACGAGACCTTCAACCAGGTGCTGCGCACCGGGTTCGCCGGGTACCTGGCGGCCGAGCAGCGCTGGCGCGAGCGTGCGGGTCTCCCCCCGAACCCGGTCGGGGACACCACGCCGTCCGACGGGATCGACGCCGCGAAGGCGGCCGACCGTGCGCGGCCGTAGCATCGGCGGCACACGCACGAGGAGGACCCCCTGAACGGCACGCTGGCCATCATCGGCACCGGGCGCATCGGTGAGGCGCTGCTGCGGGGCCTGCTGCGCTCCGGGTGGGTGGAGCCGCACCAGGTCATCTGCACGACGCGGCTCGAGCACCGGCGCGAGGAGCTCGAGCGCGAGCACGGGGTCAAGGCGACCCTGGACAACCGTGCGGCGATCGAAGCGGCGGACGTGGTCCTGATCGCCTTGAAGCCGCAGGTGCTGCTCCACGTGGTCGGCGAACTCGGCGATGCCTTCAACCCCGACCAGACCGTGATCTCCGTCGCGGCGGGCACCACGACCGCCGCGATCCAGGACGCGATCCCCGGCGAGGTCCCCGTCGTGCGGGTGATGACCAACACGCCGGTGCAGGTGGATGCCGCCATGTCGGTGGTGTCGGCCGGGACCCACGCGAAGGATGCCGACCTCGAGCTGGCCGAGGCGATCCTCAGCCACGTCGGCAGCGTGATCCGCATGGGCGAGGAGCACCTCAACGCCGTCACGGCCCTGTCGGGGTCGGGGCCGGCCTACTTCTTCCTGCTCGCTGAGGCGATGATCGACGCCGGGATCCTGCTCGGCCTGCCGCGGGACGTGTCCACCGAGCTGATCGTGCAGACGATGGTCGGTAGCGCCAAGATGCTCCGTGAGAGCGGCACTCACCCCGTCCAGCTGCGCGAGATGGTGACCTCCCCTGGTGGGACCACGATCTCCGCGATCCGCGAGCTCGAGAGCGCCCGTGTCCGGGCGGCGTTCCTCGACGCGATCGAGGCCGCCAAGCTGCGTGGCGAGGAGCTGGCGGCCGGCGGTCGCTGACGCCGGGACGTCGGCGGCGTGGTGCCGATCTGCACGTGCGGGTGGCGCCGTACCCTCGTGTCCCCGTCGCTCGTTGGTCGAGGTCGTCGTGCCCGTCAACCGGATCCTGTTGCCGCTCGTGTTCGGCGTGGTGCTCACGGCCTGCACCGGCGAGGATGAGCCGCAGCTCGGCACGGCCGAGGTCCGCGAGGCGGAGGTCGTCCAGACGGTGGCGGCGCCCGCCGAGCTCGCGCCGGCGGCACGGGCTGCGGTCACGACCACGGTCAGCGGTGAGGTGGTGGAGCTCGCCGTCGCAGACGGTGACCGCGTCGAGGAGGGCGACCTGCTCGTGCGGCTGTCATCGGACGAGCTCGATGAGCAGATCGAGCAGGCCGAGGAGGCCGTCGCGGCCGCTCGCGCTGCGGGTGAGGGCGCGGCGGGTGCCGGGCTCGATCTCGCGCCGGTCGTCGGCTCCCTGCGCGGACAGGTCGACACGGTCCTGCCGGGGCTGATCGGTGCGCTCGACGCGCAGGTCGCCGCGGCCGAGTCCGCCCTGGGCTCGGCCGTGATCGGCCTCACGGAGGTGACCGACGCCGCGGACGACCTGCGCGACGAGGTACTCGACGCGCTGGAGGACGGCGACGTCCTCGAGGTCGTCGATGGGCTCGATCCCGACGAGCTGCCGGAGGGCCCGGACGGCTCCGCCGCGATCGAACAGCTCGAGGACGCCCAGCGCGCCGTGCACGACGCCCGTGGCCAGCTCGCGGCGACGCGGAGCTCGTTCCGGGAGGCGTCCGGGGAGCTCGAGGAGGTGGAGTCGCAGCTCGCTGCCCAGACCGAGGCGACCGAGGCGGCGCAGGCCGCCGCGGTGGAAGCGCAGGTCGGCCAGGCACAGGCCGCCCTGGAAGCGACCGAGGCGCGGTTGGATGAGCTGACCGTGGTGGCGCCGATCGATGGGGTCGTGCAACTCGAGCGCGACCGGGGTGGCCCGGGTCCGCCGGCAGGCGGGGGCGACCTCGACGGCCTCGGCGACCTCGACGGTCTCGGCGACCTGGGAGGCCTCGCCGGCGACGTGCCGGACCTCGGTGAGCTCGGTGAGCTCGGGTCGTCCGGCGGCGCCGCGGAGGGTGGGGACGACCGGCCGCTGACCGTGGGCTCCCAGCTCGGTGCCGGTCAGGTCCTGGCCACCGTGTACGACCTCTCGAGCTTCACGGCGCGGGTCGAGGTCGACGAGCTCGACATCGTCGAGGTGACGACCGGCCAACCCGTGGAGGTACTCGTCGACGCCTTCGCTGGGCAGGAGCTGGGTGGCCGGGTCGAGCGCGTCGCGATCGAGCCGGTACGGGACCCGGCCGGGGGTGCCCGGTACCCGGTCACGGTGGCGCTCACCGACGTCCCCGACGACGTCGAGCTGCGGGTCGGGCTGACCGCGGCGGTGGAGATCGAGGTGGCCCGCATCGACGCGGACCTGGCCGTGCCCACCTCGGCGCTGCTGCGACGTGGCGACCGCGAGGTGGTCTACGTCGTGCGTGACGGCATCGCGGAGGAGGTCCCGGTCGAGCTGCTCGCGATCGGGGACCAGGACGCGGCGATCGACGGGGCGGTCGAGCGGGGGGAGACCGTCATCACGACCGGGGTCGAGCTGGTCTCCGACGGGGACGAGGTGGATCTCCGCGAGACGGCGGACGTGGACGACGAGGCGGCGGCACGGTCGACCGTGGGGCCGCGGGATCGCGTCGGGGCCGGCTGGTGACCGGCCCGTCCCTGCTGTCCGCGGAGGCCGTCGAACGGGTCTACCGACTGGGTCGCGAGGTCGAGGTCCACGCGCTTCGGGGGGTGAGCTTCACCGTGGACCGCGGTGACTACGTCGCGATCATGGGCTCGTCCGGATCCGGGAAATCCACGCTGTTGAACCTGCTCGGGGCGCTCGACCGGCCGACCGCAGGCCACGTCCGCTACGACGGCCGCGACGTGGCGGACATGGGCGATCCGGAGCTGGCGGAGCTGCGCAACCGGCGGATCGGGTTCGTCTTCCAGTCGTTCCACCTGCTGCCCCGCCTGACCGCGCTGGACAACGTTGCGTTGCCGCTGGTCTACCGGGGGGGCACCCCGCGGTCACGCCGTCAGGCGGCGCTGGAGGCCCTGACCGCCGTCGGGCTCGCCGACCGGCTGGACCACCGTCCGGGCGAGCTGTCAGGCGGCCAGCAGCAGCGCGTCGCCATCGCCCGGGCGCTGGTCACCGATCCCGCGTTGCTGCTGGCCGACGAACCCACCGGCAACCTCGACACCGCCACCGGCGACGACATCATGGAACTGCTCGAGCAACTCCAGGCCGATCACGGGACCGCGCTGGTGGTGATCACCCACGAAGCGCAGATCGCCCGACGTGCGGACCGGACGATCGAGCTGCGTGACGGGCTCCTGGTCCCGGAGGTGCCGGCGTGAGCGCACGCGAAGCCATCCGGGTCGCGCTCCAGGCGTTGTTGTCCAACCGCCTGCGTTCGGCGCTGACCACCCTGGGTGTGCTCATCGGCGTGATGTCGGTGGTGCTGCTCGTCTCGATCGGCCAAGGTGCCCGAACGGAGATCACCGGGGCGATCGAGGGGCTCGGGTCCAACCTGCTGTTCGTCCTGCCGGGGGACGGCGACTTCGGATCCGGCCCGTCCCGCAGCCGCTTCATCGCCGACGACATCGAGCGCATCGACCGCCAGCTGCCGGGTGAGCAGCCGCGGGTCGCCGGTTCGGCTGTCGGAGCGGAGTCGTTGCAGGCCGATGGCCAGCGGTTCAACGCCACCGTGCAGGCCGTCACGGCCGGCTACACCAGCGTGCTGGATCGTGAGCTGGGCCGCGGCCAGCCCTTCACCGAGTCGGACGTGGTGACCTCCCGCCGGACGGCGGTACTGGGAGCGACCACCGCCGAGGAGCTCTTCGCCGGGCAGGACCCGATCGGTCGCCAGTTCAGCATCGGGGGGATCCAGTTCCGGGTCGTGGGGGTCCTCACCCGCATCGGTGGTGAGGCCAGCCCGTTCGGTCCGGACCAGGATCGGACGGTCCTGGTCCCGGTCACGACCGGGCAGCGGCTGTTCGGCACCGACCGCATCGACTCGATCTTCGTGCGTGCGAGCTCCACCGAGACGATCGAGGTCGACCGCAGCACGACCGAGCGGGTGCTCGGCGAGCGGCTCGACGAGGACGAGTTCAGCGTCGTCAGCCAGGACGAGATCATCGGTGTGGTGGGCGACATCCTGTCAATCCTCACCACGGTGCTCGGTGCGATCGCCGGGATCTCGCTGCTCGTCGGTGGCGTCGGGGTGTCCAACATCATGCTGGTGTCGGTGAGCGAACGCACCCGCGAGATCGGGCTCCGCAAGGCCCTCGGGGCACGCACCCGCGACATCACCGTCCAGTTCCTCCTCGAGGCGGTCGCCCTCACGGTGCTCGGGGGGGTCATCGGGTTGGGGCTGGGTATCGGCGGAGCGGCGCTGGTCGCCGAGTTCGCGCCGGTGCCGGCGGAGGTCACCTGGTGGTCGATCGCGCTGGCGCTGGGCACGTCGGTCGCGGTCGGCATCATCTTCGGGGTGCTGCCGGCGCGCCGGGCCGGGCAGCTCGACCCGGTGGAGGCGCTGCGGCGTGACTGACCATCGGATCGGGGCGGGCACGGATGCGTCGCTACGCTGCCCGCAGCCATCGTTGAGGAGCGTGGGTGGCAGGAGAGGGTCCGTCCGCCGTCGGTCGTGTCGCGCTCGTGTGGGACGAGGGCGTCGCCAGCTACGACCTCGGTGAAGGGCATCCCCTCGCACCCGTCCGCGTGGAGCTCACGATCGATCTGATCCGGCGGGTCGGCCAGCTCGGCTACGGCGTGGACGAGGTCCGGCCCGCCGCGATGTCCGAGGCCGAGCTGCTCCGCTTGCACCGCGACGACTTCGTCGACACGGTCAAGCGGCTCTCGGAGGACCCGACCGCCACCGCGGAGGCGATGTACGGCCTCGGGCCCGGCGACACGCCGGCGTTCCCCGGGATGCACGCAGCGTCGATGCTGGTCTGCTCCGGCAGCATCGAAGCGGCCCGGCAGGTCCTCGAGGGCCGGGCCGATCACGCGTTCAACCCGGCCGGTGGCCTCCACCACGCGATGCCCGGACGGGCCGCAGGCTTCTGCGTGTACAACGACCCGGCCGTCGCGATCGACTGGCTCCTCGAACACGGGGTCGAGCGTGTCGCCTACGTGGACGTCGACGTCCACCACGGGGATGGGGTCGAGGTGATGTTCGCCGACGATCCGCGGGTGCTGACCATCTCGCTGCACGAATCGGGCCGCTACCTGTTCCCCGGGACGGGCGACGTCGACGACATCGGTGGTGACCGTGCCCGGGGGAGCGCGGCGAACGTGCCGATGGCTCCCGGGACGACCGGTGGGGTCTGGCTCGAGACCTTCGACGCGGTGGTGGAGCCGCTGGTCCGGGCGTTCGCCCCGGACGTGCTGGTCACCCAGCTCGGCTGCGACACGCACGCGACGGATCCCCTGGCCCACCTCGCGCTCACCGTCGACGACATGGCGGCTGCCTACGCTCGGCTCCACCGCCTGGCCCACGAGGTCAGCGACGGACGCTGGATCGCGACCGGCGGAGGCGGCTACCAGCTCGTGCAGGTCGTGCCGCGTGCCTGGACGCTGGCGTTCGCGGAGATGACCGGACGCTCGTTGCCGGTCGACACCCCGATCGACTGGCGTGAGGTGGCGTTCGAGCGCACCGGCATCACCCCACCGCCGGGGTTCACCGACGACCCGGTTCGGGTCTCGGAGGCGATGCAGCAGCAGGCGGACCGGACCGCCCGCGAGGCGGTGCTCGAGCTCCGCCGGTCGCTGTTCCCGATCCACGGCATCCGCAGCTGATCGACCACGCGGTGCCGCCCGCCGGTCCGGTCAGCGGCCGATCGGGCGGGTGCGCCCAGCGTCCGGCTCGGTGTGGACCCCCACAGCCGCCGCGGTGTCGACCCAGATGACGGCGACCGCCGAGGAGCAGCGCTCCACCACCGACGAGATCGCCCGGAGCATCAACGAGGCGGCGTAGGGCTCGTCGCAGATCGCGGAGAACGTCACCAGCGTGGCCGACGCCGCCCGCATCCTCTCGGAAGCGGCCGCGAGCACCCAGGGGACCGCGACGTCGCTGACCGAGATCGCCGCGGAGCTGCGGGCCGTGATCGATGGCGCGCGTCGGCGTCGACGGCGTCCGTCGTGGGAGCGGACGACCCCACACCATGCCGGCCGCCGCAGGCGGCGACCGCGCCGCAGGAGCGCACCCTGATCGGCGCCGGCGACCGCTGACCCGTGCCCAGGGGCGGGCACGCTGGACGCGTCGGTGGAGCGCAACGGTGGGCGAGGACCTTCTGGCCGCCGCTGAGGTGGCCGGGCAGTTCCGCGTGTCCAAGCTGACCGTCTACCGCCTGGTGCGTCAAAGTGACGTGCCGGTCGTCCGGGCCGCGTTCGCGTGTCGGCGCTAGGACCGCTTCACTGCGGGAGACCGGCGTCGCCGGTCCGCTGACGCCGATGCTGACGAGAGGGCGAGGTCGTGGCCGACGGCCGTCGCATCCTGATCACCGGGATCGCCGGGCAGCTTCAAGCCCTCGTCGTACGGGCGCTCGAACAGCGCGGCGACGTCGAGCGCCTGGTCGGCGTCGACGTGCGGGAGCCGCCCCAGCCGCTGGCGTCGACCCGCTTCGTGCGGGCCGACCTGCGCAACCCCGTCATCGGGCACGTCCTCGACGAGGAGCGCATCGACACGGTGCTGCACCTGTCGACGACGACCGCTCCCGGGGCCTCGGGTGGCCGCGCACGGATGAAGGAGCACAACGTCATCGGTGCGATGCAGTTGTTCGCCGCCTGCCAGCGCGCGCCGACGCTGCGACGCATCGTGCTCAAGTCCACGACGGCGGTCTACGGCTCGGAGCACACCGACCCGGTCAGCTTCCGGGAGGACACCGCGCCACGGACCCCGCCCGGCCAGGGCTTCGGCAAGGACGCCATCGAGGTCGAGACCTACCTGCGTGCCGTGGACCGGCAGCGCGACGACCTCGAGGTCACGATCCTGCGGTTCGCGAACCTGCTCGGCGCACAGGTCGACAGCACGTTCCTGTCGTTGTTCAGCCTCCCGGCGGTCCCGATGGTGCTCGGGTTCGACCCGCGGTTGCAGTTCTGCCACGAACACGACGCGGCCGAGATCCTCGCGCGGACCGCCACCGCGTCACATCCGGGCGTGTTCAACGTGGCCGGCGACGGTGTGCTGTACCTCTCGCAGTGCATCCGCCTCGCGGGGCGGGTGCCGGCACCCATCCCGGCGCCGTTGGTCTCGGCCGCCGCGAGGTCGGCTCGGCGGACCCGGCGCGTCGACATCCCGGCCGATCAGCTGCGGTTCCTGCGGTACGGCCGCGTCGTCGACCTCGAGCGGATGCACCAGCAGCTCGGGTTCCACCCGACCTACAGCACTCGGGCCGCGTTCGAGGACTTCGTGACACGTCGTCGGCTCCGCGGCCGTGTCGGCCCGACGGTGCAGCGGGTCGTCGCCGACGCGACGGGGAGATGAACGCCGTGTCCGATCAACACGCCGAGGTCATCTCCATCGCCGAGCAGCGCGCGGCGCGCGATGCGCGTCGGACCGAGGTCGGCGACGCCGCGCGTCCCCGGTGCGACGCCGCCACCACCCAGGACCGCCGCTGCCGCAACTACGCGGTCGTCGGCGACCGGTGCCGGGTGCACGCCCCGCCGAGCGACCCGGGCGAGTCTGGACCGGGGGACGACCCGGTCGGGCCGGCGCCGGGGGCAGAGGGCGTGGTGGCGCCCTCCGACGACGGCCGTCCCGTGCGCTCCGACGACGAGCGTCACGCGCCCGCTGGCGGTGGGGACCGTCCGGGGGCCGCCTCGGGCGACCGTTCGGGAGCGTCGTCGGGGGACCGTTCGGGGGCGGCGTCGGAGGACCGCGAGTTCGCCTGGGCCGAGCAGGAGCTCGCCGACCGGGGCTTCGGTCGGGCGATCGACGGCCTCGCGCTGCTACGCCGGTTCGCGGACGACCACCTCGTCGATCGCCTGCGGACGGCGACGGAGGTGGCGCGCCGGCGCCTCGCCGGCGACTACACGATCGACGAGTTCGGGTTCGACGAGGACCTGACCACCTCGATCATGATGCCACTGCTGCGTCCCCTGCACCGCTCCTACTGGCGGGTCGCGTCACACGGAGCGGAGCACGTCCCGGCGTCGGGTGCCGGGCTGGTGGTCGCCAACCACGCGGGCACGCTGCCGGTGGATGCGTTGATCACCCGGCTCGACCTGTTCGACGCCACCGGTCGGCACGCCCGCGAGCTCGGGGCGGACCTAGTGTTCCGCACCCCGGTGGTCGGTCCGCTCGCACGCAAGACCGGCGCCACCCTCGCTTCGGGGGACGATGCGGATCGGCTCCTGGAGGCCGGCGAGCTGGTGGCGGTCTGGCCCGAGGGCTACAAGGGCCTCGGCAAGCCGTGGCGCGACCGGTACAAGCTGCAACGGTTCGGGCGGGGCGGGTTCGTCGCCACGGCGTTGCGGGCACAAGCACCGATCGTCCCCACCGCGATCGTCGGCAGCGAGGAGATCTACCCGCTGCTGTTCGACCTACGGGCGGTGGCGAGGCTGTTCGGCCTGCCGTACTTCCCCGTCGTCGCGCAGGCGCTGGCGTTGCCCGTGCTGGGGCCGTTCGCGCTGCTGCCGCTGCCGTCTAGGTGGATCATCGAGTACGGCGAGCCGATCCACACGGCCGAGTACCCGGTCTCCACCGCCGACGATCCGATGGCGGTGTTCGACCTCACCGATCGGGTCCGAGACCGGATCCAGTCGATGGTGCACCGCAACCTGATGGGCCGCCGCTCGGTGTTCCTCTGATACGACGTCGATCGCCGTGCTCTCGCCGGTCGGTGGCAGCAACCCTCACAGGGCCGCCGCGCGGGTGAGCTGGACCGCGGCCGCGATGACGATCGCCGCCAGGAGCACGAGCAGCAGGATGGACGTCCAGTTGCGCACGGCACCTCGACTCGTCGTGGACGGGGAGCGGCAGGGGCGAGCGATCGCAGGGTAGATCCCCGGGGAAGGCGTCAGCGCCCACCGTCGGGGGGCACGGTCGGTTGGTCGGCGTCGTCCTCGTGGATCCCGGGTGCCACCTCCACCACGTCGGGACGACCGAGCACCTCCTCAGCGGGGAGGCCCGCGAGCAGGTCGAGGCACTTGCGTCGTTCCTGCCGGAGGTAGCCGACCAGCGCCGCCCGGTCATCGAGGTAGCGGCGGCAGTCGAGTTCGAGGGTGATCGACGCCGGGTCGGTCGCCAGGGAGGACGGCCCCCCCGGCAGCAGGTCGGCGGCCTCCGAGGCCGCGACCGCCCGCAGGAAGGCGGCGAGGGGCAGCAGGCCGTGGCCGAGGGGGGCGTGGCTGTCGCGTCCGCCCCCGCGGTAGTCGGAGACGTGCAGGTGGGTGGCCTGCGCCCGGAGCCGCTCGTACGCATCGACGATGTCCACACCGGCGACGCCGAAGTGGCTGGTGTCGAGGACGACGTTGCGGAACGGCGCGAGGTGGTCCGGGTCGGTGTAGCGGTGGAAGCGCATCGGCCGACCACCGACGGTCACCGGGTAGAGGTTCTCCACCCCGGTCCGGGTACCGAGGGCCGCAGCTTCCTCATCGGCGGCCTCGACCAGCCAGCGGTGGAAGGCGCGCTGCCAGCGGTACGGCGGGTGGACGATCATCAGGTCGGCGCCGACCCCCCCGGCGAGCTCCAGCGAGCGCCGGGCCTTGTCCACCGGATCGGTGCCGAACACCCGCCGGGTCAACAGCAGGAACGGTCCGTGGATGACCGGGACCGGGAGGCCTTCCCGCTCTGCGGTCGCCGCGACACGGTCGGCGTCCTGGGTCGCTGGATCCTGGGTGACCATCAGTTCGGCACCGTCGTACCCGGCCTCGGCGAGCACGCCGAAGATCCAGTCGAGCGGTCGGGCGAACAGGGGCCCTGAGGAGGCGAGAACACGCATGCATGCACACTACCTCGGTCCGTGTGGCCGCCCTCCCCGCGCACCGCCCGTCCGAGGGCTGGCCGCCGCCGGGCGGTGGTGGCGGCCTAGCCGTCGAACAGGGTGCCCAGGACCTCGTCGAGGGGGATCGCCAGGTCCGCGGCCGCCTCCTTGGCCAGCGTCAGGGTGAACCGGTCGACGGCGACCGGCTCGTCGACCGGTCCGGCTGCGGGCTCCCCGGTGGGCTCGTCCACCGGTTCGACGGCCGGCTCGGCGTCCGCTTCCGGCGTCGGCTCCGCGGTCGGTTCGGCCTCGGTCGTCGCGGTGCTCGCCGGGTCACGGAACACCTCGGTGACCCAGATCTGGCCGTCGCGGACGACGACGCCGACGCCGACCTCGGTCCACTCCGTGTCGAGCACGTTGCGTCGGTGGCTGGTGGAGGCCATGAACGCGTCGTGGATCCGGTCGACCTCGGGCCCGCGACCGACGTTCTCACCGACCTTGCGCCAGCCGCTGACATCGGCGGCGAGGGACGGGTTGTGGTGCAGCTGGTCGGCGTCGGCCATCGTGGTGCTGTGGTGACGGCCGAGTGCGGTGAGATCGCCGGCTGGGGCGAGTGCGTCGAGCCCGGCCGCAGCGCGCTCGGCGTTGATGGCGTCGACGAACGCCTGCTCGAGGCCCGGGTCGGCCGCGGCGTGGGGAACCAGGGGCGAGACCAGCGCGGCGACCATCGCCAGCACGAGGAGCAACCACCGGGTGATCCGCCGCACGGGCAGCGCGACCGCCGTCGCGGGTCCGTCGAGCGGGACCTCGGGTCGCCTCGGGGGCATCGCGTCCGTCCCTTCGTCGGGACGACGGAGCTCCGCGTCGAGCGAGGCGGTGCGGAGGGAGTCCCTTCGGTAGCTCGGCTGCCGTGGCCGTCGTGGACGGCGGTAGGCCCGGGGCTTTGCGGATCGCCCTTTCGAGCGAGGTGCCGTTCTCGGGGAGCCCCGTCGGTACGAGGTTGTCCTCCCCGGTATCGGCCGCCTTCCACCGGGGCTTGAGCCATCGGCTCCGGTTCCGCGGCGGTCGGCGGCGTGCACCGATCGAGCCCGGACCGTCCACCCCACGGAGACCGTCCATCCCACGGGGACGGGACATCGTGGCAGCGGACGCGACCGCGACTAGCGTGGGGTCGCCGGTCGACGCAGCCGCCACGCCGGTGCGCCCCGGTCCCGACCTTGGAGCAGCCCGTATGCCCGGAGCCGACGCGCCGACGCCGGAGCTGGTCGCGGCGATCCGTGCCCGGGCTCGGCTGACCCAGGAGGAGCTCGCACGCCGGCTGGGGGTCTCGTTCAGCACGGTCAACGCCTGGGAGACGGGTCGCAGCAACCCGCAGCCGCGGCACCGCCGCCGGCTCGAGGAACTCGTCGCCGAGCTCGACGGGAACCCCACCGGGCTGCGGATCCTGGTCGTCGACGACGACGACACCGAGCTCGCGCTCCTCACCGAGCTGGTCCGTGACGCCGGCGAGGCGCTCGGGGTGCCGCTCACGGTCACGGCGGAGTCCGACGGCATGCGTGCGCTGATCACGCTCGGCCGCCTGCAACCGGACGTCGCGTTCGTGGACGTGATCATGCCCGGTCTGGACGGGGTGGAGCTCGCCGACCGCGTCGCGGATCTGGACGGCTTCTCGCCGGAGCAGCTCGTGCTCGTCACGGCCGGGCGGGATCTGGGCATCTCGGACGCGGCATCGCGACGGTCCCTGACGCTGTTGGACAAACCCTTGACGATCGGTGGGGTCGGTGCGGTGTTGCGACGGGCGACCAGCCGCCGTCAGCGTGACTGAGCGCGGTTCATGACGTCCGGCAGCGACGAGCTCGTCCGGTTCCACACGCCCGAGGACGCGGCCTCGATCCCCGGGCTCGATCACCTGCACGCCGGCGCCGCGGACCACCTACGGGCCGTCGCCGTCGTGGCCGCGCACGCCGGGCGGGAGGGCGCGATCGCCGCGTACCTCGACGCGGCCGGTCGTCCTCGCCGGCTCGACCTCGAACCTGTCGGGCCAGGCGGGGGCCGGCTCCGGGCCAGCACGGGCGTACGTCGCGATCCCCTGCCCGCCATGGTCCTGCGTGGCGCCGCCGGGCTCGTCTCTCACGCGTTGCGGTCACCGCTGGTCCGGATCGACGGGTCGGTGACGCTGGTTCGCCGGGCGAGCCGCCGAGGTGACACGGCCACGGTCGACGACGAGCTCGCGCGGCTCGCCGAGGTCACCCGGGTCGCGCTCGAGCGAGCGGACGCGCACGCGCACGCGGTGCACCGCCTGGTGGACCGCCGGCCCGCCGGGGCGCGTCCGTCCGCCGGGGACGGGGACCTGGCGGACCACGTGCGCGCCGCGCTCGATCGGAGGTTCGGCCCGGCGAGCGAACCGGACGCCGGGCTGGGGCTGGCCGATGCCCCCGACGTCGGGTCGTCCGGGCCCCCGCTGCTGGCGACGGTCGCGCTGCCGTCACCCCACCCGGTGCCCCTGCCATCGCTTCACCGCCTGCTGGCGCACCTGACGGAGACCTGGGGGGTGCGGCGGCTGCGGATGGTCACCCCCGGGCGCGCCGAGGTGCGCTCGGTCCCGGACCAGGACCGCCGCCCCCCGGCGGTCGATGCGGCCCGGTGGCGGGATCACGACCCGGATCCGGACCTGCCGCTCGCCTTGGGGCGGCGCTGGGTCGGGGGCGACGGCAGCGACGTCGTGGAGGCCCTGGCCGACGCGGCGGCACTGGTCGACGGGGGCGTCAGCGTGCACCTCGCTGCCCCAGCGGACGCGCCCGTGTGGGAATTCGCCTCGTGCCCCCGACCATGGGTGGTGCGGTTGCCGGTCGCGGTCGCGGGGTGGCAGCAGCCCCTGGACGCGGGGGCGGAGGTCGTGTCGCTGGGTCGTTGGCAGGTATGACGACCCGCGCCCGGCCCGTGACGGTCAGCACGCGGCCCGTGGGCCGCTGCCGGTCGCCCGGCCCGTGGGCCGGTGCCGGTCGCACGGCCACCGGGTCGACCGTCAGGACCTACCCTGGCGGTCCGCACCGCACCACAGGAGTTGGGTCCGTGACGATGGGGTTGGCGTGGGTCGTCGATCCGGCGGTGGCGGGTGGTGCGTCCCATGAGCGATGACATCCACCGTGAGGTGCTGCTCGAGCTCGCGTTCTCGCTCGGCGGTGACCCCCGGTTGTCGGACCTGCTGTCCCGGACGTTGCCGCTGGTGCTGCGTCGGACCGACAGCGTGTACGTCGGGCTCGTCCGCATCGACACCCGGGGTCCGCGGACCGAGCTGGTCGTGCCGCGGGTGCTGGCCGAGCGCGAGGAGTGGGACCTCGTCGTCGCGGAGGCGGTCGAGCGGCGCCCCGTCGAGACCGGCGCCACCAGCTTCGGGTCGGTGACCAACACGGGCAGCGAGCACGTCCACCTGTTCGACCTGCCCGGGGTGGGTGTGCTCGTCGTCGGGCGGGCGGAGCCGTTCGATCCCCGGTTCGTAGTGGAGTTCGGTCGGTTCGTGGACGTGCTCACCCGCGCGTGCGTCGCGGGCATCGAGCACGAGCGGCGGCGTGAGGTCGAGACCGAACTGATCGAGGTGCAGGACCGGCAGCGAGCCCTCCTGGACAACCTGCCGTTCGCGGCGTGGATGACCGACGCCAACGGGCGCCTGACCCTGTTCAACGGTCCGTTCGCCGCCGCGGCGGGTACGTCGGCCGCGTCGGCGTTGGGCCGGACCGTCGACGCCGTGCTGCCCCATCACCTGGGTGCCGCGGCGGCCGAGGTCACCAGTACCGCGTTGGAACGCGCCACCGCGGTCACCCGTGAGCACGACCATCCCGCCGACCGGGTGGTCGACGTCGCCGCCGACGATCGGCAGGTGGGGCAGGTCGAGGTCCTCACGATCGAGCATCACGCCGGTCCGATCCGATCCCGCTCGGGGCGGGTGCTGGGGGTGACCGGCTACCTGCGCGACGTGACGGCGCGCGTGGTCGCCGAACGCCGGCTCGAGGAGCAGGGGGTCTTCCAGCGGCTGCTGATGGACCTCGCCGTCGGCTTCGTCAACGTCCCCCTCGCCCGGTTGGACGAAGCGATCGAGGGGGCGCTGGCCACGACCGGTGCGTTCACCGCGGTCGACCGTGCCTACCTCTTCCGCTACGACCTCGAGCAGGGGACGACCTCCAACACCCACGAGTGGTGCGCGCCCGGGGTCGCCCCGATGATCGACGAGCTCCAGGACGTCCCCCTCGACGCCATCCCGGAGTGGCTGGACCTCCACCTGCGCGGGGAGGTGTTGCACATCCCCAGCGTGCGGGAACGACCGGTCGGTGACCCGATCCGGGCGATCCTCGATCCGCAAGGGGTGGAGACGGTCCTCACCGTGCCGCTGTTCGACGGCGAGCGGTGCCTCGGGTTCGTCGGCTTCGACGCCGTCGGTCGCCGACGCGAGTGGACCGACGACGAGCTCGCCCTGCTGAGCGTCCTGGCCGAGCTGTTCACCAACGCGCAGGTCCGACGCGAGCGCGAGGACGCCACGGTGGCCGCGCGGCGGGAGGCGGAGGTGGCCGAGGAACGCCTCGCGCTGGCGCTGTCGGCCACCCATGACGCGATCTTCGACCATGACATCGCTAGCGACCTCGTGCACGTCTCCTCGCGGTGGTGGCAGCTGCTCGGCATGGACGAGGGCCCGTCCGAGATCACGGCGAGCGAGATCGGCGACCAGGTCCACCCGGAGGACCGTGCGGCCCTGTGGGAGCAGTACGCGGCGGCGCTGGCCGGCACCGACGCCACCACGCAGCTGGAGTTCCGGCTCCAGCACCGCGACGGCTACGACGTGCCCGTCGTCTCCCGCATCCGCATCATCCGCGATGCGGACGGCGCCGCGACCCGGGCCGTCGGCATCAACCTCGACGTCACCGAACGCCGCCGACGTGAGGCCGCCGCCCGCCGCCAGCTCGAGCTCGAGTCGACCCTGGCCAACGTCTCCGCGCGGTTCGTCGGACTGGACGCGTTCGACGCCGCGCTCGACGCCGCGCTCGCGGATATCGCCCGGCTGTGCGGTGCTGGTCGCGCGATGGTGGTGACCGCCGACGCGGAGGGGCGCTTGGGTGCGGCTGACCGTCAGTGGCGCGATGCGGACGCACCAGCGGTACCCGCGGACGCGCCGGTGCTGCCCGAGATGCCGTGGGTGGAGCGACGCCTGCGGGTCGGCGAGGTGGTCCACCTCCCGGACCTGGACGCCGTCGGTGCGGACGATCGCATCGCCGCCCGCGGAGCGTCCGCGCTGTTGCTCGTCCCCCTGCTGGTCGGCGGGGAACTCGTCGGCGTCATCGGGCTCGAACACCTCGACGCCGCCCAGGTCTGGTCGGACGGCGACATCACCGCGGTGCGATCGGTCGCCGAGGTGGTCGCGGGCGCCCTGGCCAGGGCGCGGGTTGAGGGTGAGCTGCGGGAGAAGGAACGCCACCACCGCCGGACGGTGGAGCACCTGCTGGAGGTGGTGTTCCGCACCGATGCCGACGGTCGCTGGACCTACCTCAACCCGGTGTGGGAGGAGCTGACGGGCTGGCCGGTGCGTGACGTGCTGGGAGTCCCGGCGGCCAGCTGCTTCCACCCCGCTGACCGGGACCGGCTGCTGGTGGCCGCCGACGGGACCGGCGATGACGTGGTCCGCGACGAGCTGCGCCTGCTGACCCGTGACGGCGATCTGCGCTGGGTCGAGGTGGTCCGCCAGCCCGAGCGGGACGACGACGGCACGGTCATCGGTGTGGTCGGCTCCTTCAACGACGTCACGGAGCGGCGGGCGAACGAGCTCGCCCTGGTCGAGGCCAAGCAGGCGGCGGAGGCGGCGAACGAGGCCAAGACCCGGTTCATCTCGACCGTGTCCCACGAGCTGCGCACCCCGATGAACGGGGTGATCGGCATGCTCGAACTGCTGCTGGCGCAGCCGGTCGACGAGACCGCGCAGGGCTACGCCCGTGCGGCGCGACGGTCCGCGGCGTCCCTGCTGACGCTGGTGGACGATCTGCTCGACATCGCCAAGATCGAGGCGGGTCGGCTCGAGCTCGATCGCTCCCCGGTCGACCTGCGTGAGCTGGTCCACGACGTCCGCGAGGTGGTCGCCGCGGCCGCGGCGGAGCAGGAGCTGACCCTGACGGTCGACGTGGCCACCGACGTCCCGGACCTGGTGCTCGCGGACGCCGTCCGGCTCCGGCAGCTGCTGGTCAACCTGCTCGGCAACGCCGTGAAGTTCACCGACGACGGCACCGTCTCGTTGGGCGTGGCTGCCCGCGAGCGCCGGTCCGATGATCGAGCGTCCCTGGTCCTGACGGTGGCTGACACGGGGATCGGGATCGCTTCGGAGGACCTGCCTCGCCTGTTCGACCCGTTCACCCAGGCCGATCAGACCACGACCCGCCCGTTCGGGGGGACCGGGCTGGGCCTGGCGATCGTCCGACAGTTGACCGAACTGATGGGCGGCCACATCGAGGTGGAGAGCACTCCGGGCGCGGGCACGACCTTCCGGCTGGACCTCGACCTGGACATCGCCGCGGCGACGCCACCCACGGGCGCAGACGAGCCGGCCCGCGAGGAAGCCGTCGCGGGCATCGGCCGCCGCGTGCTCGTGGTCGAGGACAACGACATCAACCAGGCCCTCGCCCGAGCCCACCTCGAGGACCTGGGCTGCGACGTCACGGTCGCCACCGATGGCGCGGCCGGCGCGGACCTGGTCCTGACCCAACGGTTCGACCTGGTCCTCATGGACTGCCTCATGCCGGGGGTCGACGGGTTCGAGGGGACCCGGCGCATCCGCGAGAGCGAGCCCGACGGTCGACGCATCCCGGTCGTGGCGTTGACCGCGAACGCGACGCCGGAGCACGCGGCGGTGTGCCGGGATGCGGGGATGGACGACGTCTTGACCAAGCCCTACGGGCAGGCCGACCTCCAGGCGGTGCTGCACCGCCTGGGTGCCCCGACCGCCCTCGGCCTGACCACCGTGCCGGATCCGGCCCACGAGGTGGCGGGGCAACGGTCTCGGCCCGTGGGGCGCCCTCGCCCGCCGCACGGGGACCCGGCTCCCTCCGCTGGCCGTCGGCTGGTGCCGGACGCCGGCGGCGTCTTCGACCCGCAGCCGCTGGAGGCGTTGCGCCGAGACGTGGCCGATCCTGCCTTGATCGGCCGCGTGATCCGGACGTACGCCGCTCGCGCCCCCGGGCTCGTGGAGCAACTCGCGGACGCCGCCCACGCGCAGGACCCCACCGCGGTCCGTGCCGCTGCCCATGCGCTCATGTCCTCGAGCGCGTCGGTGGGCGCCGTCGAGGTCGAACGGCTCGGACGTCGGATCGCCGAGGGGACCGGCGAGGAGCCGGTCGGCCCAGCGATGGTCGCCCGGTTGCGGCGCACGGTGATGCGCACGATCGCTGAGCACGAGCGCTACCTCGGGTCACCGGTCGACGTCGACGGGCGGGGCGTGTCGACATGACGCGGCCGCCACCGCGGGGGGTCGGTGACGGCCGCTGGCTCCCCCACGGTCAGTGACGGTCGCGGGGAAAGCTATGGCGGAAGTATAGCGATTCGCCGGAGGCGGTGTCACACACCCGTCCGTGGGGGTGTCCACAGATCCCGGCAGCGGAGGGACCCGGCTCGGCGGTCGCGCTACCGTCGGGCCCCTGTCCAGGAGGGGTGATGGCAGCGGTGACCAGGACGGTCAACGGCGGCAGCGACGTCACCGATCGCCTGCGGGGGCAGGGCAGCGCCCGGCCGGATCATCCTGCCCTCGTCGCCGACGGTCGGACCGTGACCTACGGCGAACTGGATGCGCGGGTCGATGCTGGCGCCGCGGCCCTGCAGGAGCGCGGGATCGCGCCGGGTGACCGGGTCGCCGTGATCGATGGGACCACGCCTTCGTTCGTCGAGGCGGTGTTGGCGATCCAGCGTGCCGGTGCGGTCGCGGTGCCGCTGCTGCCGATGCTCGCACCCGATGAGATCGCGCACGTCCTGGAGCACAGCGGGAGCCGCTGCGCCATCGTCGGGCTCGACCGTGCGGTCGCGGTGGACGACCTGACGGCGAGCCTGCCGGACCTCACCGACGTGGTCGTGGCCGCTGGCGCGAACCACCTCCTTCCCGACCGGGACCGCTGGGACGACCTCGTCGCGTCGGCGGGGTCCCCGACGCCGGTCGACCGCCCGGACGACGGGCTCGCGGCACTGGTGTACACCTCCGGCACGACCGGTCGGCCGCGCGGTGCGAAGCTCACCCGGGCGAACCTCACCGCCAACCAGGATCAGTCCCTGGCGGGACGGTTCGAGATCGACGGTGACGACGTCGTGCTGCTGACGCTGCCGCTCGCGCACATCTACGCGCTCAACGTCGGGCTCGGTGCGACGCTCAGCGTCGGAGCGACCGCCGTGCTGGTCGGGCGGTTCGATGCGTCGGACACCGTCGGCACCATCGCCTCGAACGGGGTCACGGTCATCCTCGGTGCCCCGACGATGTACCAGGCGTGGGTGGATTCCGGGGCGCTCGACGCCGCGCAGTTCACCAGCGTGCGGCTGGCCGTGTCCGGAGCGGCGCCGCTGCCCGTCTCCACGATCGAGCGGTTCCGTGAGGTGACCGGCGTGACGATCGAGGAGGGGTACGGGCTCACGGAGGCGTCCCCGAGCCTGACCAGCACCGCGATGGTCCCGGCCCCCGTGCCCGGGTCGGTCGGGCTGCCGCTGCCGGACGTGGAGTTGCGCCTCGTGGACGACGACGGCCAGATCGTCGTCGCCGGCGACCTCGGCGAGGTGCAGGTCCGCGGCCCCAACGTCTTCGCGGGGTACTGGAACGATCCCCAGGCGACGCAGGCCGCGTTCACCGACGACGGGTTCCTGCGCACCGGCGACATCGGCGTGCGTGATCGCGGCGGGCTGCTGCGCCTGGTCGGCCGCAAGGACGACCTGATCATCGTCCACGGTTTCAACGTCTACCCGGGCGAGGTCGAGCGGGTGCTGCGCGCCGATCCCGCGGTCGCGGAGGCCGGTGTCGTCGGCGCCCCCCACCCACTGACCGGCGAGACGGTGGTCGCCTACGTGGTGCCGTGGGTCGATCACGAGGTCGACGTCGAGCGGTTGCATGCCAGCTGCGGGGCCCACCTCGCCCGCTACAAGTGTCCGAAGCGGATCGACCTGGTCTCCGAACTGCCGACCACCGCTACCGGCAAGCTGCGACGGACCGCGTTACGCGATCCGTCGTCCGGCCCATGAATCGACGTCCAAGGGTCGTCGTCTACACCCGGCAGGGCTGCGGGTTGTGCGTGCAGGCGGAACAGCTCGTCGCGCGGGAGGCGCGCCGCGCCACGGTCGAGCACGTGGACGTGGACACCGACGACCGGCTCGTCGAGCGGTTCGGCTTGCGCGTCCCGGTGGTCACCGTCGACGACGTCGAGGTGGCCGAGCTCCAGCTCGCGCCGGGTACGGTCCGCCGAGCGGTCCGGGCGGCCCGGTCCCGCGAGCGGACGGGTCCGTTTCGCTCACGCCGCCGCGCGACGTAGCCTCACCATCGGCGGGTCGCGGGCGCGACGACCGCAGGCGACCGGGGAGGCGCACGTGAGCGAACGTCGGATCCCTGAGGCGACCGTGGCCCGGCTGCCGGCCTACCTCCAGGCGCTCGTCGATGCCGCGGAAGACGGGACGCCGACGATCTCCAGCGACGAACTCGCGCGGGCGGCCGGCTTCAACTCCGCCAAGGTGCGCAAGGACCTGTCCTTCCTGGGGACGTACGGCACCCGGGGCGTCGGTTACCAGGTCCGCGGGTTGGCCGAGGAGATCTCCAAGGTCCTCGGTCTGGGCGACGACCGCCCCGTGGTGATCGTCGGCGTCGGCAACCTCGGTCGCGCGCTGGCCAGCTACGACGGGTTCACCCGGCGCGGGTTCCACGTCGCTGCCCTGGTCGACCGCGATCCCACCTTGGTCGGCGAACGCATCGCCGGGCACCTCGTCGAACCGGACACGGCCCTGCCCGAGCTCGTCGACGCCCGCGGCATCGGGATCGCGGTCGTGGCGACGCCCGCGTCCGTCGCCCAGTCGGTCGCGGACGCGGTGGTGACCGCCGGTGTCACGGCGATCCTCAACTTCGCCCCGGTCCACCTCGACGTCCCCGACACGGTGACCGTGCGGACCGTCGACCTGTCCACCGAGCTACAGATCCTGTCGTTCTACGAGCACCTGGACGCCGAGGTGCCCGCCGCGGCCGGCTGACCGGCCCGCGTCCGTTCCGCCGCGGCCCGCTGCGCAGCGTTGGGGTGACGGACCGCGGACGGTACGCTCACGCCCGGCCGGCGTTCGGCCCGGCCACCGCTCCGTCGCTGGATGTCCCGTCGGGACGCGAGCCGGGTCCCCTCTCCCGGATCGCGACGCCCCATCCGGCTCGGTAGGTCGACCGGTCGCTCGGCCGACGACGGAGCACTGTCCCTGCGGTCACCGGCGGAAGCACCTGTTGGATGTCCCTCCTGGTCGTCGGCTGCAACCACCGCAGCGCGGACCTCTCCCTGCTGGAGCGGCTCGCGGTGCCGGCGGACGAGCTGCCGAAGGCGCTGCGCGCCTTGACCGGGCTGGAGCACGTCCTGGAGGCCGTGGTCCTGTCGACCTGCAACCGCGTGGAGCTCTACGCGCAGGTGACGCGCTTCCACCCGGGGCTCCAGGAGCTGCGGGGGTGGCTGGCGGCACGAGGCGACGTCCACCCGCAGGACCTCGACGAGTTGCAGTACACCTACCACGACGAACGTGCGGCGGCGCACCTGTTCTCGGTCGCCTCGGGGCTCGACTCCATGGTGGTCGGTGAGCGCCAGATCGGGCTCCAGGTCAAGCAGGCGATGGAGACCGCCCGCGAGGAGGACGCCGCCCGCCGCGTGCTGCAGCGGCTGTTCCGCCAGGCGGTCCGGGCTGGGCGCCGCGTCCGGCGCGAGACCGCGATCTCCTCGGGCGCGTCCTCGATGGTCGACGTCGGGCTCGACGCCGTCGAACAGCACCTCGGTCGGTCGCTCGCCGGTGGTCGGGTCGCGATCGTCGGGGCCGGCAAGATGGGGGCGCTGACCGCCGAACGGGTGGCGACCGCCGCGGTCGACCACCTCGACGTCTTCAACCGCAGCCGGGACAAGGCCGAGCGGTTGGTCTCACGGGTCGACGGCCGGACCCACGGCCGGGTCATCGACGCGGCCGGCTTGGTGGACGCGGTCGCCGCGGCGGACGTCACGGTCTGCACCACCGGCGCCGCCCAGCCCGTGCTGGACGTCGACCTGGTGGCCCGCGCGGTCGCGCACCGCGAGCACGTCGCCGAGCGCCCGCTCGTGCTGCTCGACCTGGCGGTCCCCCGCAACGTCGATCCGGCCGCTGCGGAGCTGTCGGGTGTGCACGTGATCGACGTCGCCGACGTCCGCGAGCTCGCCGACCGCGGGGTCACGGGCGAGGCGATCGCCGCTGCACGGGAGATCGTGGACGAGGAGGCGGACCGGTTCGCCACCTGGACCCGCACCGCGCAGGTCGAGCCGACGATCCGCGCCATGCGTGATCGGGCGGAGCAGGTCCGTGCCGCGGAGCTCGACCGGCTGCGCAAGAAGCTCGACGGTCTCGACGACCGTGAGCGCGACGCCGTGGAGGCGCTGAGCCGCGGCATCGTCAACACGCTGCTGCACGAGCCCACGGTGCGCCTCAAGCAGCTCGCCGACGCCGACGGGGTCGAGCTCCATGCGCAGACGCTGCGGGAGCTGTTCGACCTGCCTGAGCAGCGGGCGGAGGAACCGCGGGCGGCCGACGATCCCACCGACGACGTCGCTGACGAGGGTGACGACGCCGACGACGGTGGCCCGGTGACGCCTCGCGGGCAGGCATGAGCGCGGCGGACGCCGGCGGTCCCTGGAGGATCGCCACCCGACGGTCCCATCTCGCGCAGGTCCAGGCGCGGTCGGTCGCGGACGCGCTCACCGAGCACACAGGTCGCCCGGCCGAGCTCGTCCCGCTCGCGACCTCGGGTGACGACCACCCCGACCGGGCGATCGAAGCCTTCGACACCAAGGGCCTGTTCGTCGACGGGACCCGGCAGGCGGTCATCGACGGCGATTGCCACCTGGTCGTCCACTCCTACAAGGACCTGCCCACCGAACCGCACGACGACCTGATCATCGGTGCGGTGCCGCCGCGGGTCGACCCGCGCGACGCGTTGGTCAGCCACGAAGGCTGGCGGCTGGCGGAGATCCCTCGGGATCGCCCGCGGACGGTGGGGACCTCCGCGCCGCGCCGCCAGGCGCAGCTCGCGCACCACCGCCGCGACCTGGTGGTCCAGCCGCTACGCGGCAACATCACCACCCGGCTACGCAAGGTGGCCGACGGCGAGCTCGACGCGGTCGTCCTGGCGTTGGCCGGGATCATGCGCCTGCGCCCGGAGGTGGACGGGCTCGTCGTGGTCCCGCTGGAGCACGGGGAGATGCTCCATGCCCCGGCGCAGGGGGCGCTGGCGGTGGAGTGCCGCCGCGACGACGCGGCGACCCGCCAGCTGCTGCGGGCGGCGGTCGACGACCCCGTCACCCGGCTGGAGGTCTCGGCCGAGCGCGAGATGCTGGCCGAGCTCGAGGGCGGCTGCACCGCTCCGATCGGCGCGCACGCGGAGGTGCGGACCGACGTGAAGGGGGAGAAGCAGCTCGTGCTGCTCGGCCTGCTGGCCGACCCCAGCGGCACCCGCCTGTACCGTGCCTCCCACGAGATCGGGGCCGACGACGCGGTCACGCTCGGAAAAGCGATGGCCCGCACGTTGCTGGACGACGGTGGCGACGCGGTGCTGGAGCGGCTCCGACAGGACCAGGCCCGCTCGTGAGCCGGGGGCCGTTGGCGGGGGTGCGGGTCCTCGTGCCGCGGGCGCCGGCCCAGGCCCAGGAGCTCGCGGACCGCATCAGCGACCTCGACGGTGAGCCGGTCATCGCTCCGGTGCTGACGATCGAGCCGGGTGACCCGGCGGGGCTGGCGGCGGCCGTCGAGGAGCTGGCGACCGGGGAGGTGGCCGTCGTCGCCCTGACCTCCCCCAACGGGGTCGACGCGGTCGCCGACGCGGTCGCGGCAGCCGGCCACGGCGGGTCGGTGCTCCGGCGCGCCGGGACGATCGCGGTGGTGGGCGCCGGGACCGCGGCCCGGCTGGTCCGTCGGCTGGGGGTCCGCCCCGACCTGATCCCACCGACGGCCACCACCGAGGCCCTCGGCGAGGCGATCGAACCCGGGACGGGCCGTGCGTTGCTGCCCCGGGCCGACCTGGCCAACCCGGTGCTGTCCCGGCTGCTCGCCGACAAGGGGTACGAACCGGTCGAGGTCGTCGCCTACCGCACGGGGCGACCCGACACCTTGGACCCGGCGGTGCTGAAGCGGCTGGAAGCCGGCGAGGTGGACCTGCTGGCCATCGCGTCGCCGTCGACGGCGCGCAACCTCGTCGCGCTGCTGGGGGACCGTCCCTGGTCCGGGCGCATCGTGTCGATCGGGCCGGTGACCACCGCCGCGTGCGAGCGGCTCGGGCTGACGGTCGCCGCGGAAGCCTCGCCCCACGACCTCGACGGCCTGGTGGCCGCGCTGGTGGCCGCCGCCCACCAGTAGGCTCGGACGACGGCCGGTCGCCGGGCCCGCACGCGCGCCGCGCCGAGGACGACGACGTCGGAGGCAGCGTGGGGCTCAAGGACCGGATCGCGGTGATGCCGGTGCTCGGCACGGCGCTCGCGATCCAGCAGCGTTACACCCGCGACGCTGCGGATCCCCTGGCGGCCTCGATCGGGTTCTTCGGGTTCCTGTCGCTGTTCCCGCTGCTGGCCTTGGCCGTCTCCGTCGCGGGGTTCGCCCTGGACGACCCGGCCGATCAGGTGGCGGTCGCCACCGCGATCACCGAGGCGCTGCCCGGGTTCGAAGCGACGCTGGAGGACGACGGCGACGCCACCGCCGTCGACGACCTGGTGCAGGCCGTGGTCGACCAGCGCGGCACGATCGGCCTCATCGGCCTCATCACGCTGCTGCTGCCCGGCATGAAGGTCGTCAACGGTGCGATGGCCGCCACCCGGGTGGTCCTGCGCGGCGAGGTCGTCAAGGGCGTCGGCGGCAAGGTGCGGCAGCTTCTCGCCCTGGTCGGCCTGGGGACGCTGGCGCTGCTGGCCGCGGGCGCGTCCTCGCTCGCTGGCACCGGCATCGGGCAGTTGCCCGGGTCCCTGGCGCTGGTGGTCTCGATCGCGCTGACCTTCGCGTTGGACCTGGCACTGTTCCTGGGGGCCTACGTGCTGCTCTCGCCGACCGCTCCGTTCACCGCCCGTGAGCTGCTGCCGGGCGCGGTCCTCGGTGCGGTCGGTTGGATGGTCCTGAAGGTGGTCGGTGCGAGCTACATCGGGAACCAGGTCGATGATGCCAACGCGCTGTACGGCGCGCTCGGCGGGGTCATCGGGCTGCTGTTGCTGCTCTACCTCGCCGGCCGGCTGTACCTGTACGGCGCGGAGCTGTCTGCCGTCCTGAAGGAACGGCGCGACGGGCCGTTGCCGGTGCCGTCTGAGGCTGCGGCCGGCGGGGACGCTGCCGACGGCGCCGAACGGTCCGCGACGGGCCGGGCTGGCGCCACCGACGCAGCGTCCTGCTGGCTCTGTTCGGCGCGGTGGTCGGCATGGCGGCGCTGGCGATGGTGCCGCTGATCCAGAAAGTGATCATCGACGACGTCATCCTCGGCGGGGGCGACGGGCTCGTGCCCCTGGCGGCACTGCTGCTGGCCCCCGCCGCTATCTCCTACGGGGCCACCTTCGTACGCGG
>SKJX01000159.1 GCA_007121785.1 Nitriliruptoraceae bacterium | reverse complement strand
CTGGCCGTCGTCGTCCTCGCTTCCGTCGTCGATGCCCCAGCACACCGGGGTGCCATCAGCCTCCAACCCACAGGTGTGCCTGCTGCCAGCGCTGATCGTGGAGAGCTCCAACCCCTCCGGCGGCGACGCCTGGCCGTGATCAAACTCCCCCCCGTCATCAGGGCCCCAACAGACCGGGGTGCCACCAGCCTCCAAACCACAGGTGTGCCCACCGCCTGCAGCGATCACGGCGTCGGACTCAGGCTCAGCCTGCTCTTGCCTTCCGTCGCCGTCGTCGCCGTCGTCGCCGGACTCGGGCTCGGCCTCGGACGGCGCAGCGTCCTCGTCGGCCACATCGGGCTGTGCAGACGAGGGTGCGCCCGGATCAGCCGGCTCGTCACCTGGCCCGGCAGCAAGCCAGCCCACGCCACCCGCCGCCAGCGCGAGCACCAGCCCGCCTGCCGCCAGCAGCCACCCCCGGCCACCAACGCCAGCACCAGACGACCGCGCAGCACCGCCGGGCTCGCCCTGCTCGTCCCCCGGCTGCGATGCTCCTGCCCTCGCAGGCTGGCCAGCCGCCGGGCGCACATCGCGGGTCCAGCCCTGCCCGTCCCACCAGCGCTGACGTGACGCATCGTGCGGATCGGCATACCACCCAGCCGCAGGCAACGACATGACCAGCCCCTTCTACCGCCCGCCTGCTATCGACGGGTCCTGACGCTCGCACAGCCCCATCAGGGTCTGCCCCAGGCCGCCTCCCACCACCCCCGGAACCAACCCACTGTCCCACACCGCTCGGTCCATCGCCACGGGCCTCTATCGTGCGCCGTCAGCATCGCTCTTGACCCAGATCGCGCGGATGTCGTCCCAGTCCTCACGGATCAGGGACCAGGCGAGCCACCCAGTGAAGGGAGCGATCAGGACCATCCATGGAGGTCCTCCTGTCAGACCGCCGAACAGGAGCCCGCCGGTGACCATTACGACGATGAATGTGAGCAGGACGTTGTACCCCACCAGCAGGGTGCGGATCGCCTTCCCCAGTGCTGACATCTTGGCTCCGGTCTCGTAGCTTGGTCTGCTTCCGGATGTGTTCTGGGCTCGGCCAGCCACCCATGCTCGGCACGAGTCAAGTCACCTCGCGGTTGAAGCACATCGCCGAGGACGTACCTCGCACAACCTCGAACGGCTTCGGCGTACTCCCTGCGTCTCCGGTTGCCCGCGGAACGTGAGGACACGAGCGCTATCGCCGCCAGGGATCCGTCCCTGACCGCGGCGTTGACCTGCGCCACAACCATCGTGCCGTTCGACGTTGTGCGAGGTTTCCCTCCGGGCGCGGTGCGCGGCAAGCCGGTTGCTTCACTGCTTGCGTTGCTGCGTCCGGATACGCGGCTGGTCAGCTGCGGTCGGGATGGGCTTCCGACGGGTGCCTACAACATCGCTCAGGAGCGGATCCATGGACGTGAACTGCTTAGGCCTGTACCTGTCCACGCACCTGGCCCCTGGCCAGGGCATGGTGGTGTCGGCCAGGCCTGTGGAGTTCCAGAGTCGCTGGCAGTGGTTCTTCGACAACCCTGGTCCCGGGATCGCAATCCTGGCTGTTGCCGTCGGCATCGGCTTGATCCTCCGCAAGACCCGCGAGTGAGGGGACGCTTCAGACCATCCTGCACCAACACCGGACGATCCAAACCCATTAGCCTGAGCTTGCGGTCGGCATCGTTCTGCGTGCGCGGAGGTGAATGGCGGCGTGTCTGGCGGCACGAAGGTGGTGGCCGGTTCTTGCAGTGCGTCGCTCGCGGCGTCGTCGATCTGACAGGTTTCGGTATGCGGCTGTCGTCCGGGCAGGTGCTGGTTGTGGCTGCGGCTCTCGGCCTGCTGGCTGCATGCTCCTCGAGCCCGGATCCACTAGCTCCGGATACCTCCTCCGCCCCGGAAACGCCACAAGCTCCCGATCGTGACGAGGAGTCCCAACCGGCCGCGCCCGACACCGACGAGGCCGATGAGGCCGACGAGGCAGCGCCGGACGCCGAGACGCTCGAGGCGGCCACCAGGCGTACGACGCTGGTGCTGGAGATGCCGGACGGAGCGACCGAGGAGCAACGCGACGTCGCCGCTGACTCATTGGCCATGCGGGCACAGGCGATCGCGCCCGACGCGTCCATCGACGTTGACGGCGACACACTCACGGTGGTGTTGCCGGGCGTCGCCGATGACGACGTCGGTGACCGGCTCGTCGGTGACTCGGTGCTGTCAGTCGGGCAGGTCCACGAGACCCGCACGTCAGACCACCCCGACTGGGAGGGCTGTGCCGGGGAGGATGGCGGCCTAGACGACCAGATGTGGGTGTGCGATGACGACGACACCGCCCACCTGGTCGACATCCGATGGACGCTGAGCAGACCGTCAGAGGTCGAACTCTCCGAGCAGACGCTTCACCTGGAACTGGCGGACGCCGATACCCAACTGTTCGCAGAGCTGACCGCTGACCTCGCCTGCGAACGGGACACGGGCAGGATTGGCATGCTGGCGCTGCTGGTCGGACCGAAGCTGCTCTCCGCTGCAGGGATGAACCCTGCCGTGGAGTGCGGGCAGGGCATCACGGACGGCTCTGTCGCGATCACGGCCGGCGTCGACGCACCACCCGACGAGTTCAAGCAGTTGGCAGAGGCGCTTCGCACCTCCTTCGACGTCAAGCCGGAGTTGCACACCATCCAGGTTCTCGAAGCCGCATCTCCGTGGCCGCGTCAGCGAGACCTCGAGAGCCAAACCGTGCAGGCCTCGGCCAGCCTGGACACCAGCATCGCGGACGCCACACTGCAGGCCCAACTCGAGCTTGAGGTCCGAGACGGGCAGCTGCCCGCCGACGCCGCAACCATCGAGTGGTTCGTCTCGCGCCGCGTGTTCGACGCGGCTCAGCTGGCATCCGAGTGCCCTGAGCAGGAGGTCGGCCAAGGGCACGGCTGTCTAGCGGCGACCATGGCCGTGGAACTTGAGAGCGGCCAAGCGGACCTGGCGCCGGTCGAACTCGACGCCGACTGGCCGACAGAGCACCTGGTCGCCAGGCTCCAACTGCCCGACGGCACCACGACGCTCTTCGGCCACAACCATTCCTGACGGCCACCCACCGGTCATGACCGTGCTGCTCGGGCACCTACGGATCTCGGCAGGGCGGGTCGTAGGTGCGATCGGGCAGGAAGCGTTCCCACTCGTCGGGGGCGATGGTGTCGCCGAGGGCGTCGCAGATCTGGTCGACGGCCGCCGAGGTGTCGAAGTGCCAGAGGTGCAGTGAGCCGTCGGAGGCGCCGGCGGCCAGGTGGGGCGCGTCCGGCGCGAACGCGACCGCGTAGGCGGCCGCACCACCGGTGTCGAGCGTGGCGTAGCGCTGGGCGGTGTCGTCGTCACCCAGGGTCCACACCCAGGTACTGCCGTCGACGGCTGCCGCGGCGAGTTGCTGGCCGGTCGTGTCGAACGCGACGTCGAAGATCCGGCCGGGTGGGCCCACGACCGGCTCACCGACCAGCTGCGGGTCGGTCGGGTCGCTGAAGTCCCAGAGCCGGACGTGGCCCTCGGTCCCGGCGCCCGCGAGGATCGGACGGTCGGGGTGGAACGCGACCGCGTAGGCATCCGCACCGAGCCCCTCGATCTCAGCGACCAGTTCGATGGGCTGCACGGCGTCGGCAACGGCGTAGAGGTAGAGGTGGCCGTCGGCACTGGCGACCGCCAGCAGCTCGCCCGACGGGCTCCAGGCGAGGTTGAAGATCCCCTCGGACGGATCGGACAGTTCGGCATCCGGCATGTGGGGTGACGATCCGCCCGCCGGGGGCAGGCCGTCGTCGAGCTGCCACA
Organism: Nitriliruptoraceae bacterium; assembly: GCA_007121785.1. Taxonomy (GTDB): domain Bacteria; phylum Actinomycetota; class Nitriliruptoria; order Nitriliruptorales; family Nitriliruptoraceae; genus SKTG01. The sequence goes on along the minus strand of SKJX01000159.1, from coordinate 37,572 downwards.
GGTGCGTGCGCTCTCCGATGGCCGCCAGCCAGGCGCCCGTGGGGCTGAACGCCAGCCGTTCCATCCGCTCGCCGGCGCCGGCCAGGTGCGTCTCGAGCCGCTGCGGGGTTCCGTGGGCGGTCGCGTCGTAGAGCAGGACCTCGCCGCCGCGACGGCCTTGGGCGAGCACGCTGCCGTCGGCTGTGGTGGCGCCGGCACCGGAGAAGCGTTCGATGTCGTCGGTGACCTCGAGGATCTGACCGCCGGTCGAGGCGGCGCCGCCCGGTCGGTCCCACCGGCCGGTGTCCTGGGTGGTGAACCCGTACACCCGCCCTTGCTGGTCGAACTGCAGGTTCCACACCGCAGCGCTCAGCGATGCCGAGAACCCGTCATCGAACTGCCACCGCCGCAGGGTGCCGTCGACCCCCGTCGACAGAAGCGTGGTGTCGTCGGCGAACTCGAGGTCGGTCACCGCGGCCGGGTGGTCCAGCGTCATGACCGGGGTCCAGGTCTCGGTCGACCAGACCCGCACGTCGCCGTTGGAGCTGCCGGCCGCCAGCCAGGCGCCGTCGTCGCTGATGGCGACCGCGTTCACCCAGGTGGTGAACTCCGCATCGGCGATCTCGACCCGTTCCGGCGCCTGCGGGTCCGAGAGCTCCCAGACACCGACCGCGCCACCACGGCTGCTGGCGGCCAGGAGCTGGCCGTCATCGGCCAGTGCAACGTCCAGCACATCGGCGTCCCCGAACGGCAGTTCGGCGAGCGGTTGGTCGCCGGGGTCGGCCTGACCCCACAACTGCACGTGGCCGTCGTCGGCCCCGAAGGCCAGCAGTCCGCCGGACTCGTTTGCGGTTACCGACCACACCACCGGATCCCAGACCACCTCAGGCAGGGCCGTCGGAGCGGACGGCTCGGTGACGTCGAAGCGCAGCACGCCAGGCCCGGCTCCGGCCACCACCAGCGTGTCGCCACCATCCGCGAACGCCAGCGCCTGGACCGCGTCGTCCAGCCCGTCCAGCCCGCCAGCCAGCCGGGTCGGATCGGCCGGGTCGCTGACGTCCCAGAGCGTCACCTCGCCGGTGGCATCGCCGACCGCCAAGGTCACGTCGTCCGGGGCGAGCGCCAACGCGAAGATCGCCACCTCGGACGCATCCAGCCCGAGCCGGCCGATCCTGCCCAGGCTGCCACCGTCGGCCGTGAACAGCTGCACGCTGGCAGCGGAGGAGTCGCTGACCGCGACCAGATCGCCTCCCCCCGCCGCGACCGCCGAGCTACCCGGCCCGCCGATCCAGCGGCCACCGCTCGGCCCCGCTGCGGCATCCAGCACCGCTGAGCGGGCTTCGCTGGTCGCCGCGACCTCGTAGCCGGCGACCGCGAGCTGCGCAGCCAGCAGCGGGTCGGACTCCGATAACCGGTCGGCGGTGATCGCCACCTGCCGCGACAGCGCCTGATCCCGCGCTGTCAACGCATCGGTGCGCGCATCGACCGCGACCACGGCGAACACCAGCGCCGCGATCCCCGCCACCGCGCTGGCCGTGGCGAACCGGCGCAACCGGCGGTTGCGCTGCCGCTCCGCGGCCGACTGCGCGTCCGCTTCAGCGACGCTTGCGTCCAGGAACTCACGCTCACGGTCGTTCAACGACAGCTGACCGCTCGCCTCCTGCGCCCAGGTCCGCAGCTCGTTGAGCAACGCCCCACGTGCCAGCGCCGACGGGTCCCGGCCTGCCTCGAGCCACACCCGGGCGGCCTCGGTGACCCGCCGCTGGAACCGCAACCCATCGCGCGCCTGATCCACCCACTCCGACAGCCGCGGCCACGCCCGCAACAGCGCATCATGCGCGATCTGGACATGCTCAGACCCCGCGGTCACCAACCGAGCATCGATGAACCGGTCCAACACCGCCCCGAGCACCTCCGGTTGGTCGGGAACCAAGCCGTCGAGCTCGACGTAGGTCGTCGGCCGCCGCATGACCACCGGCCCGTCACCGACGTGCACCAACCGCAGGAACAGCTGCCGGGCCACGTCACGCTCAGCCGCATCCAACGTGGCGAACACCGCCTCCGCGGACCGCTCCACCGCACCGTCCACACCACCGGTGGCCAGGTAGTCCGCCACGGTCAACCGAACCCCCGACGAACGCGACCACGCCTCGAGCAGCGCATGCGAGAGCACCGGCAGCGCCCCGACCTGTGCTTCAGCCCCCACATGCCCGTCCGGCGCGAACGACCGAACCAGCAGATCGACCAGCTCGTCGTCGACGCTGACCCCCGCCGAACGAGCAGGCTCGACGATGGCACGCCGCAGCTCCTCGGCCTGCATCGGCCCGACCAGCACCTGTCCTGACTCGATGGCCGCATCGAAGCGCGACGATCCCGCCAGCTCGCCCAGCAAATCGGACCGCACTGCCGCCACCACACTGACGTCGCCGGTGGGATCACCGACCAGCGACGCCAGCTCGTCGAGCAGCTCGCCGCGCTGGCCGTCCGACAGCGACGTGAACGCTTCCTCGAGTTGATCGAGCAGCACGACGGGTCGGTGCTCGCTGGATGGCTCGGTCTGCACCGCCGCGAGTCCAGCAGCAAGTCGCTCCAGGGTGAGGTCCGACGGGGTGACCGCCAGACACGACCGGCCGGTCGCGACCATCCGCGGCCACACGCCCGCCTGCAGCAGCGAGGACTTGCCGACACCTGAGGCGCCGACGATCAGCACCAACCGCGGACGCGCTTCCTCCGATTCCACGTCGGCCAACCGGTCGATGACCCGGTCGACGAGCTCCTCACGACCGAAGAACAGGTCGCTGTCATCCCAACCGAAGGCTTCCAACCCGCGGTAGGGCGCCTGGCCTTCCGGCGACCCCGACGGCCGCAACCGCACGAGCGCATCCAACCACGGCGCGGTGTCCGCGACCCCGAGTTCGTCGAGCATCGACTCGAACACCGCCGTCTGTGCCGGGAACGGCAGGTTCTTCGCGCGACACCATCCGCTGATCGTCGACGGGCTGCTGCCCACCCGCTCGGCCAGCTCCCGCAGGCTCAGCCCAGAGCGCTGCCGTAGCTCGGTCAACAGCTGCCCGAGCTCCGCGCGGGTCGAGACATCCCCTGGCCCGGTCAACCCCTGACCACCTCTGCAGACGACACCGACGGCTCGTCTCCCACCCGCAGCCCCTCACCCTGCGCTGCAGACCGCCGCCGCGACGTTAGTAGGCCGGACGAGCCAGCGGGCAAGCGAACCGGACGATCCTTGCAAGGTCGGGTGCGTCAGGCCCGTGCCCGACTGAACCCGTCCGGGTACCCCGAGCCTCCGGACAACCCAGATGGGCTCACTCCGCTCGGGAACGGACAGCGTGGAGTCAACCGTGCGCGTGAACGGGTGTCGGCGTCCGTGACCGAGCTCAGCCTGGATTCACCGAAGTGATTGGTCGGGGTTGAGCTGAAAGTGCCTCCGTAGCAGCGAAACTGGGGTTCTCACACCAAACCAGCTGCCGCAACGGAGGCACTCTCAGGATGCCAGCATCTTCGCATGTTCTCGACTCGATCCGGGTGACCTTCGACGACCAGCGGGTGGTCGCTGATGCGGGGCTGATGCTGACCGGCACGCTGGCAGGCCGGCTCGGGCTCGAGCGCTTGGTCGATGAGAAGGTCACCCGGGGGTATCGACCGGGCCGCAAGCTGTTGACCGTGGTGTCGACGCTGCTGGCGGGCGGGGACTGCATCGACGATGTGAACCTGCTGCACGCCGGGTCGACCGCCAGCGTCCTGGGCCACGACACCGTCGCCGCTTCCACGGTCGGGACCTGGCTGCGATCCTTGACGTTCGGACACATCCGCCAGCTCGACGCGGTGGGCGAGACGGCGCTGGCCCGCGCGTGGCAGGCCGGCGCCGGCCCGGGCGAGGCGCCGATGTTCATCGACATCGACTCGACCATCTGTGAGGTCCACGGCGAGCACAAGCAGGGCGCGGCCTACGGCTACACCCGCCAGCTCGGGTTGCATCCGCTGCTGGCGACCCGCGCGGACACCGGCGAGGTCTTGCACGGCCGGATGCGCAAAGGCTCGGCCGGGTCCGGCCGCGGCGCCCAGCGGTTCGTGCGCGAGACCATCGGGCGGGTCCGCCGAGCCGGCGCGACCGGAACGCAGGATGGACGCCGCGTTCTGGTCGCGCTAGGTCATCAACGCCTGCACCGACCACGGCGCCGAGTTCTCGATCACCGTGCCTCGCCAGCCGGTCATCACCGCCGCGATCGGCCAGATCCCTGACCAGGACTGGGTGGACATCGCCTACACCGATGGCGGGACCGCCCAGGTCGCCGAAGCCTGCTGGGACGGCTGGCGGCTGGTCGTGCGCCGCACCCGCATCGACAACGACCCCAACCTGCCGACGCTGTTCGCCGACTGGCGCCACCACGCGTTCGTCACCAACCGCCAAGGCGAGGCGGTCGAACTCGACCGCGACCACCGCGCCCACGCCACCGTGGAGCTGTCGATCCGTGAGCTCAAACACGGCGTCGGGCTCAACCACTGCCCGTCGGGGCAGTTCAACGCCAACGCGGCCTGGCTGCTCGCCGCCACCCTGGCGCACAACCTGATCCGCTGGACCCAGCTGCTCGGCACCATCGACCTCACCCGGCTGCGCAACGCCAAGACTTTCCGCCGGCGGCTTCTGACCCTCCCGGGCCGGCTGACCCGCACCGCCAGACGCTGGACCCTGCACCTGCCGGCACGCTGGCCCTGGGAGCACGTCTTTGAGGACACGCTCGGGCGACTCCGCGCCCTACCTGCGCCCATGTGACCGGCCCCGCCACCGTCACCCGCCCCAGCGGGCGCGTCAGCCTGCCCGCAGCCCGACGAACCGCGCTTCAGCCCGCCCAAGAAGGCCTCTCCGGCAGCGCCCCACGTCAACCGGTCAACGCCACACCCCCGCCACACATCGCCCCGCCTCGCTCAAACCAGAACGGTGGAACGAGGCTGAGGACCAGGTCGAGGAAGAGCAGGAGGAGGCCGACGACGCCGAGCCAGACGAGGTCTTGACCACCGCCGCCCAGTTGGGTGCCACCTGCCTCGACGTTGGTGAGCAGGAGACGACCGACGACGGCCTCGGGGTGCGCCGCGAGGACATCCGCGGCGACCAACAGTGGTGATTCGAACCCGATGAGGTCGCGGTCTCCGCCCACGAAGCGCTCAAGACCTGGCTGGCCGACCGACCCGACGGCGGCCCCGAGATGCCCATCGAACGGCACGACGACATCCGGGCCGAGGACGAGGACTCGGTGAGGGCCGCCACCGAGGGCGGCCTGGGTCTCTACGCAGACCGGCTCGAGCGCTACACCGTCCTGCTCGTGCCCGCTGGCGACGAGGAGGCCTTCGACGAGGTCCGCGAACGGATCCTCGATGGCCTGCCGGACGGTCTGCCCGAGCACGAACGGACGGGTATCGCCGACTGGGCGGAGCGGGCTATGCAAGCCGACTGTGGCAGCTCGAACCAGGTCGGCCGCAACAGCCTCGATGACCATGCCTTCCTCGTCGAGGTCATCCCCGTCGTGCGCACCCATGAGTGTCTCGTGCCAGAACCCGAACAGGTCGCTGCACAGGTAACCCGCGAACGGCTCAGTGACCTCCCACGCGGCGGCGCCACCACGGGAGACCCCTGGCACTGCTGGGCCGGTAAGGCTGGCGGCTGGCCACTCCAGCGCGCCCTGCTCGACAAGGCCGGACTTCGCGACTGGGACTCAGCCTGGGCCTACTGGAACCTGGAGCTGGCAACGACCCCACCCGAGCAACTGGGTCTCGAGCGCAGCACCCCGAGTGGCCCCTCGACCGGAAGAGCAACAGCTCTGCTTCAGCAGCGTTGGCCACCGCCAAGGTTCCATGGCCCATGAGCTCTTCATCGACCGCCACGGCGTCGACGCGTGGCTGCGGTGGGCCGAGACCGCCGACGCCGGGATCGGAGCGAGCGAGTCGTTCGGATCGGTGTTCGAGCAGGAGAAGGACGACTCCATGGAGCGAGCCGAGAAGAACGCGCGGCTACACCACAACACGGGTCGCGAGCTACCTCGAACGACTGCTGAGCTCCTCAACCCGTGACCTTCGGCCCTCGTGCGTAGCGTTGCGCGCACGTCCAATCGAGGTACCCGGATCCGTGGTGTGCGGTCCTGGGGTCGACCTGGGAGCGCGATCGTGAGCGGAGCGAGCCTTCGACCCGTCGCTGATGAGTTTCGGGTGCCACCCAACCTCACCGACTACGAGGCCGCCCGCGCGTCCTTCCGCTGGGAGGACGCCCGCGATGCGCTCGCCGGCCTGCCCGACGGCGCCGGTCTGAACATCGCCCATGAGGCGGTCGACCGTCACCTCACCGGGGAGCGGGCAACGCGGACCGCGATCCGGTGGCTGAGCAAGAGCGATGACGTCGTCGAGATCAGCTACCGCGAGCTGGGCGAGCGCACCAGCCGCTTCGCCAACGTCCTCGACCACCTCGGTGTCGCCCCCGGAGACGGGGTGTTCCTGCTGCTCGGGCGCGTGCCGGCGCTGTACGTGGCGGCGCTGGGGGCGCTCAAGCACCGCGCGGTGCTCACGCCGCTGTTCGCCGCCTTCGGACCGGAGCCGATCCGCCAGCGCCTCGAGCTCGGCCACGGCCGGGTGCTGGTCACGAGCCGGCGGCTGTACGAGCGCAAGGTCGTGCCCGTCCGAGCCCAGCTGCCGGAGCTCGCGCACGTGCTCATCGTCGACGTGGACGGTGAGCCGCCCGACGGCACGCTCGACCTCACCGCGCTGCTCGAGGCCGCCTCGCCGTCCTACGCGATCGGCCCCACCGACCCGGAGACCCCCTCCCTGCTTCACTTCACCAGCGGCACCACCGGCACACCGAAGGGTGCCCAGCACGTCCACGAGGCGATCGTGGCCCACATCACCACCGCTCGCTTCGCCCTCGACCTGCACCCCGACGACATCTACTGGTGCACGGCCGATCCCGGCTGGGTGACGGGAACCTCCTACGGGATCGTCGCACCCCTGGCGCTGGGAGTGACGATGCTCGTCGACGAGGCCGAGTACGACACCGCCCGCTGGTACCACATCCTCGAGGAACAGGGGGTGAGCGTCTGGTACACGGCGCCCACGGCGATCCGTCGGCTCATGCGCGCCGGCGACGACGCGCTGACCGGGCGGGACCTCTCCTCGCTGCGGTTCATCGCGAGCGTCGGCGAGCCGCTCAACCCTGCGGCAGTGCTCTGGGGACGGGACACCTTCGGTCTGCCGATCCACGACAACTGGTGGCAGACCGAGACCGGCGCGATCATGGTCGCCAACTTCGCCGCCGTCGACGTCAAACCGGGCTCGATGGGCCTGCCGGTGCCGGGGATCGAAGCCGCGATCGTGCGGCGTACCGGCGACGAGGAGGACCCGGAGGCCGAGCTCGGCGTCGAGATACTCCACGAGCCGGACGTGGAGGGCGAGCTGGCGCTCAAGGCCGGCTGGCCATCGATGTTCCGCACCTACCTCGGCCAGCCCGAGCACTACGCGCGCTGCTTCCGGGACGGCTGGTACCTCTCCGGCGACCTCGCCCGCCGTGACGCCGACGGCTACCTGTGGTTCCTCGGCCGCTCAGACGACGTGATCAAGACCGCCGGTCACCTCATCGGCCCCACCGAGGTGGAGGGGGTACTCACGGCCCACGACGCGGTGGTCGAGGCTGCGGTGATCGGCATCCCCGACGAGGTAGCAGGCGAGGTCGTCAAGGCCTACGTCCTGCTCTACCCCGAGGAGGAATCGACGCCGGAGTTGCTACGTGACCTGCAAGGCTTCGCCCGCAAGCGGCTCGGGCCGGCCGTCGCACCGCGGGAGATCGTGGTGGCCAAGAGCCTGCCCAAGACCCGCAGCGGCAAGATCATGCGCCGTCTGCTCAAGGCCCGCGAGCTGGGCCTTGACGAGGGCGATCTGTCCACGCTCGAGAGCGACGTCGACGACCGGTCCCACGGTGTGACCCCCGGGCCTGACGACGAAAAGGGCCAGACATGAGTCGGCCATCACCGGGGCGCTTCCGCCTCCAAGCACCTCCGAACCTCGATGCCGAGCACGGGCTGGACCTGCTGCGCACCATGGTGCGGATCCGGCGCTTCGAGGAGCGCTGCGTCGAGCTCTACTCGGCCGCCAAGATCCGCGGTTTCCTGCACCTCTACATCGGTGAGGAGGCGATCGCCACGGGGGTCATGGCCGCGATCGACCTTGACGACGCGGCGGTCTCGACCTACCGCGAGCACGGCCACGCCATCGCCAAGGGCATCGGCACGGACGTGATCATGGCGGAGATGCTCGGCAAGGTGGACGGCGTCAGCCGGGGCCGGGGCGGCTCGATGCACCTGTTCGACGCCGCCACCCGCTTCTACGGCGGCAACGCGATCGTCGCCGGCGGCATCCCCCTTGCGGTGGGCCTCGCGCTCGCCGACAAGCTGCAGGGCCACGACCGGGTCACCGTCTGCTTCTTCGGTGAAGGTGCGGTGGACGAGGGCGCCTTCCATGAGTCGATCAACCTCGCCTCGCTGTGGAACCTGCCGGTGCTGTTCGCCTGCGAGAACAACCACTACTCGATGGGCATGGCGCTCACCCGTGCGGAGGCGCAGACCGACCTCGCCCTGAAGGCCGCCAGCTACGCCGTGCCCGCGTGGCGGGTCGACGGGATGGACGTGCTGGCGGTCGAGGAGGCCACCCGCAAAGCCGTCACCGCGATCCGCGGCGGCGAGGGACCGGTGTTCATCGAGTACGAGACCTACCGCTTCCGAGCCCACTCGATGTACGACCCCGACCTCTACCGCGACCCGGACGAGGTGGCCGCTTGGAAGCAGCGCGACCCGATCCCCGCGCTGGCGTCCCTGCTCACCGAGCTCGGTCACCTCGACGAAGACGGGCTGGCCACCATCGAAGCGGAGGCCGACGCGGAGATCGACGTCGCGGTGACCTTCGCGGAGTCCTCTCCGCTCGAGCCCCTCGACGACCTCGAGCGGTTCGTCGTCAGCGAGGTGACCCCGTGACCGCGACCGACGCCACGACCCGACCGACCCCCGAGACGGTGCGGATGACCCTGCGCGAGGCCCACAAGCAGAGCCTGCGCGCCGCCCTCGACCATGACGAGCGCGTCTTCCTCATGGGTGAGGACATCGGCGCCTACGGCGGTTGCTTCGCGGTCACCATGGGGCTGCTCGACGAGTACGGGCCGGAGCGCATCCGCGACACGCCCCTGTCGGAGATCGCGATCGTCGGCACGGCGATCGGCGCGGCCATGAACGGCATGCGTCCGATCGCCGAGATCATGACCTGCAACTTCTCGCTGCTGGCCATGGACCAGATCATCAACAACGCGGCGACCCTGCTGCACATGTCGGGCGGACAGTTCAACGTGCCGGTGGTGATCCGCACCACCGCCGGCGCCGGCCGGCAGCTGGCCGCGCAGCACTCTCACAGCTTCGAGCCCTACTTCGCCCACGTGCCGGGCATCCGGGTGGTGTCACTGGCCACGCACGCTGACGCCCGCGGGGTGCTCGCACCCGCGCTGGAGGACCCCGACCCGGTCATCCTGTTCGAATACCCGCGGCTCATGACGATGGAGGCCGAGGTCCCCGTCGATCCCGACATCGTCGATCTGTCCAGCGCAGCGATCCGACGACCGGGCAGCGACGTGACGGTCGTGACCTACGGCGCCACCCAGCACACGGTGCTGGACGCCGCTGAAGCGTTGGCCGCCGACGGCATCGACGCCGAGGTGATCGACCTGCGCTCCCTGCGACCATTGGACGACGCCACCGTGTTCGCCTCGGTGGCGCGCACCCACCGGGCCGTGGTCGTCGAAGAGGCCTGGCGCACCGTGGGCCTGGGCGCCGAGGTCGCCGCCCGCATCGCCGAGGAGGCCTTCTACGACCTCGACGCGCCCGTGGCCCGCATCGGCTGCGCCGAGGTGCCGCTGCCCTACGCCAAGCACCTCGAGGACGCCGCCATCCCGCAGGTCGAGTCGATCGTCGCTGAGGTGCGCCGGGTGATGCATCGTGGCTGAGTTCACGATGCCGTCACTGGGTTCCGGGATGGACGTCGGGCGCATCCTTGAGTGGTATGTGCAGCCCGGCGACGAGGTGGAGCGCGGCCAGATCGTGGCGCTGGTGGAGACCGACAAGGCCAACATCGACGTCGAGATCTTCACCGACGGTGTCATCGCGGAACTGCTGGTCGAAGCGGGCGTGAAGGTGCCGGTCGGCACTCCGCTGGCACGTCTGGCCGATCTCGGCACCGAGGTGGCGACGCCTGCGGCGAAGGAAGGTCAGCCTGCGGTGGAACCGGCGGCCGAGGTCCCGGCCCCGACGTCGCTGGTGACCTCCCCGATCGTGCGCCGGCTCGCAGAGCGAACGGGCGTCGACCTCCACGCCGTTCATGGCACCGGGCGCGGCGGGGTGATCACGCGCCACGACGTGGAAGAGGCTGCCGCAGCCCAACGTCCGACACCGCCGGCGCCGGCTGCCCCGGCCGGCGATGGACACCGCGCCTCACCCTACGCGCGCCGGCTGGCCGCCGAGCGGGGCCTAGACCTCTCCGAGGTCGCGGGCTCCGGGCCCGGAGGCGCCGTCCTCGCCGAGGACGTCGAGGCGGCCGCCACAACCGGTGTGCGCCCGTCCCCAGCCGCAGGCCCACCCCCTGCCAGGACCGCGCCCGGCGAGGTGGCAGCACCACCCGCGGCGGCCGCGACGACGGCGCCAGCGGACACCGGACCGGCGACCGACCGCGGTCAGGCGATGCGCCAGGCCATCGCCCGGGCGATGGAGCGATCCAACCGTGAGATCCCGCACTACCACCTCGGCGAGACCATCGACATCGAGTCCACCCTCGGGTGGCTCGCCGAGGTCAACGCCGACCGTCCGCCCGCCGAGCGCCTGCTGTCCGCAGTGCTGTTCATCAAGGCCACCGCGCTCGCCCTGCGCAGATCGTCCGATCTCAACGGCTACTGGGTCGACGGCGCCTTCCACCCCGGTGACGGCATCCATGTCGGGGTCGCCATCAACCTGCGTCGTGGCGGGCTTCTCGCCCCGGCGATCCGCAACGCCGACGAGCGTTCCCTCGACGAGCTGATGGCCGCCCTCAAGGATCTCGTTGAGCGCACCCGCGCCGGCGGCCTCCGCGGCTCGGAACTGACCGACCCGACCATCACCGTGAGCAACCTCGGCGACAGCGGCGTCGACACCATCCAGGGCGTGATCACCCCGCCCCAGGTCGCTTTCGTGGGGGTGGGCCGGATCACCCCCCGGCCCTGGGCCGTGGACGGCATGCTCGCGGTGCGCCGCACCGTCTACCTGGGGTTGTCGGCCGACCACCGCGCCAGCGACGGCCACCGCGGTGCCCGCGTGTTGACCGCCATCGCCGACCACCTGCGACGACCGGAGACGCTGTGACCACCGATGAACTGCGCGACGTCGTCCTCGACGCGCTGACCAGGATCGCCCCGGAGACCGACCCTGCCACCCTCGGCCCGGGCGAGGATCTGCGCGACGAACTCGACCTCGACTCCATGGACGAGCTCAACCTCATCACCGCGCTGTGCCAGCGGCTCAGGATCGATATCCCCGAAGGGGACTACCCGCAGCTGCGGACCCTCGACGGGGCGGTCGCCTACCTCGAACGTCGCGTGAGCGCCGCCACCGCGTGAGTGGCCCTGGTCCGGGCCCGGTCGTCCGCTGGCGCGTGGCGGCGGTCACCGGCGCCGCCGCCGTCGCCGGCCATGCCAGTCTGCCCCCGGACGAACGCGGCCGCGCGGCCAACATCCCCCGCCCCGACGCGTGGCAGCGGTTCGTGGTCGGACGCGCGCTGCTGCGCTGCACGATCGCCGAGCACCGTCCGGAGCTCGCCGATGCACGACCGGTGATCGCGGTGGCGACCTCGGGACGGCCCTACCTCGACGTGCACACCGAGGTGGAGATCAGCCTCGCCCACACCCACGGCCTGGCTGCTGCGGTGGTGGCCGACGGTGCGCCGGTGGGGATCGACGTCGAACCGTTGCACCGACCCCCGCCCACACCGTCGGGGCAGTGGCTCAGCGATCGGGCACAGGCGTGGCCGGACGCAACGACGGACCCCGCGGGCCTGCTGCGCCGCTGGGTCGCCAAGGAGGCCGGGCTGAAGGCCTGCGACCACCTCGGCCCCGCAGGGCTGGCTGCGATCGAGGTGCACGGTGGGGATGCTCACGACCCGCCGCCGTCGGCGACATCGGTGCCGACGCCCCACGTCGACGCGCCGGCGGTGGCCGTCGAGATCGCACGGGGGCACGTCACCGTCCCGGTCGACCGCTTCCCCGACGGGTCGGGTCCGCCACCGGACGGACGCGTGGTCGTGCCCGTCGTCTGGTATGAAGTGGGCGGAAGCCACCTCGTCGCGGTCGCGGTCCGGGTGGGGGCATGGCGACGGTGACCGCGACGTCATCCGCTCCGGCACGACCGCCACCGCTAACACCACGGCAATGAGGATCAACTCGTCGAGGAGTACGCCGACAGCGAGCCCGAGGAGGGCAGTGACGAGCATGGTTACCAGGACAGCACCCACGATGATGTTGGCGATGCTGTGGATGCGCGCTGCGGCGTCGCGTAGAGCTGGATCGTGTTCCTGGTCGTCGGGTCCGAGGCGGGACCGTCGGAGATGAGATGGGCCAAGGCGGATCGTGGTCGCTCCGGCGCCGGGTCGGGTTGGCGGCCGCGGGCCTGCTGGTTCTCGCCGTCCTCGCGTTCGTGGTGTGGGCGAGCCTGGCCCGTACCGCGACACCGGGACCCCTGGAAGCGGCCGTCGATGATCCGGCGGTGGAGGTCGAACTCGGCCCGGTCGTCACCCTGCGTCCAAGCGGGAGCGAACCGGAGCGCGGCGTGGTGTTCTACCCGGGTGCGCGGGTGCATCGGGAGGCGTACGTCGCCACCTGGGCGCCGATCGTCGCGGAGACCGACACCCTCGTGCTCATCCCACGGATGCCGCTGAACCTCGCCGTGTTCGGACGCTCCCGTGCGGACACCCTGATCGCCGAGCACGACGAGCCCGACGACCTCGACGAGTGGTGGGTCGGTGGCCACTCCCTCGGCGGTGCCATGGCCTCCAGCTGGCTCGGGACCGACCCGGAGGCCGACGTCGCTGGGCTGCTGCTCTGGGCCTCCTTCGCGACCGGCGGCGCTGACCTGGCTGAGCGTGAGGATCTCCGGGTGCTGTCGGTCAGCGGCGGGCGCGACGGGCTCGCGACCCCTGAGGACATCGCTGAGCGCCGCCACCTGCTGCCCGACGATGCCGTGATGGTCGAGGTCGACGGCATGAACCATGCCCAGTTCGGACGCTACGGCGCCCAGCGCGGCGACCTCACACCGACCATCAGCGACGAGCAGGCCGCGCGAGCCCTGACCGACGCCCACATCGAGGCGTTCACAGGCCGGTGAGCGGACGGAGGGCGAGCGTGCGACGGACCAGCCGCGGAGGAACGATGCGCGACGAACTCGAACGACGCGTCGGCTGGCCGGTCTGGGCGGTGACTGCCGCGGTGTTCCTGGTGTTCCTGGTGGTCGTCCTGCCGGCCGAGGCTGAAACGTCGCAAGACGCGCTCGGCACCAGCGAGGTGCCCGACAGCTCGCTGTTCTACACCGCCGCCGATCTCGACCGCCTCGCCGGCGAGTACGGCGAGGACGGACGCGCCTACTACATCCGTTCGCGCTTCACCTTCGACCTCGTCTGGCCGCTCGCCTACGGGGCGTTCCTCCAGGTCTCGTTGCTGGTGGCGTCGCGGCGGACCGTGCTCGGGCGGCTCCCCAGCCCGGTCATCGCCGCACCCGCCTTCGCCGTGCTCTTCGATCTGCTCGAGAACAGCTCGGTGTCGCTGGTGATGGCCCGCTACCCGGACCCGACCGCGCTGGTCGCGTCGGCGGCCCCGCTGTTCACCGTCGGCAAGTGGGCCCTCATCTGCGCGTCCTTCGGGCTGATCGCCGCCGGCGGCATCGCCGGACTGGTAAGACGGCCCCGAAGCCATCACGGGTCCGGCTAGCCGAAGGAGAGGTGCGCGCATGGCCCGACGGATCGGCCGCTGGTTGCTGGCCACCTTCCTCGCCGCGGCGGGGGTCGGTCACCTCGTCATGCCCGAGGAGTTCCTCGCCCAGGTCCCGGCCTGGATGCCGGCACGTCTAGCGGTCGTGTACGCGTCCGGCGTCGTGGAGATCGGCCTCGGCGTCGCCCTGGTGGCGGCCCCACGTCACCGCGTCGCGGTCGGGTGGGCGGTGGCGGCGCTGTTCGTGGCGGTGTTCCCGGGCAACGTCAACCAGGCGATCACCGGTGATGATGCCTTCGGCCTGACCACACCCGGATCCCGTTGGGGACGGCTGCTGTTCCAGCCGCTGTTCGTCGTGTGGGCGTTGTGGTCGACCGGTGCGTGGCGGGCCTGGCGCCAACGGAACGAAGCCGAGCGCTAGCCGCGACCGCCGGGTCACGACCGCAGCTGGTAGCGCGTGGCCGGCCCGCGGCCGGTGCCCTCCAGGCGGCCCTCCTCACGCAGCTGGCCCAGGCCGCGTCGGACCTCGGCGATGGGCACCTCGAGGGTGTCGGCGAGCTCCCGAGCCGAGACCGGCGCCAGCCGCTGCAAGGCCACCAGCAACGGTTCCGCATCAGCGTCGCCGTCGAGCAGGTCCCAGGCGAGCTGCGCGGCACCGTGCACCGCGGTCGGCAACGGCCGGTGGGCGGCGGCCAGCCCGGGCGGTGGGCCCAGCCGGCGCAGGAACGCACCGGGATCGTCCGGTGGCTGCGGGCGCACCACGACCGGCGGCGCGTCCGCCGGGGCGGTGAACAGCTCCCGCGCGACCAGTTCATCGATCCGCGGTGGCCCCTGCGGTGCTGCCACCTCGCCGTCGTCGGCGCCACCAGACCGCCTGGCACGCAGGCCCGCCAGCAGCCGGTCACGATCGCGGCCGCGCAGGGCCGTCAGCAGGAACGGGTCGCTGTCGAACGCCTGGGCCAGCAGGTAGTGCACCGCCGCGATGTGCTTGCACGGGTTGGCGCTGTCCGGGCATGAGCAGGTGGTCGACAGCTCGCGGCCGGTGGGGAACAGCGACACGCCGTACTCGGCGAGCACCTCGTCGACGTCCTCGGGCATGCGCCCGTCCAGCAGCTCGGCCGCGTGCCGCAGCCGCGCCGCCAACGCGGCGACGATCCGCTCCCAGGTGGCGTCATCGAACGCCGGCAGCCGCAGCCGGACCCGGTAGGGCCGTGCCCGGCGGCCCTGCACGGCCGCGGTGACCTCGCCCGCCGTCACGTGCAGCTGGTCGACCGAGCCGTTGCGGGCGTAGGTGCGTCCACGCGGCAACCGGTTGGCGTACACCGCACCGAGGTCCTCCAGCGCCGCGATCCACCGCCGGCCCCACCAGGTCAGCCCGAAGCGGGTCCGGCGGCTCATGACGCCACCCCGACGTCGCCGGTCGACCCGTCGCTGGTCGGGCCGTCGTCAGCGACCGCGTCGGGGTCCAGCCGCACCAGGTCGTGCAACGCGTCGTCGTCCAACTCGGTCAGCCACGCCTCGCCCTCGCCGAGCACCGCGTCGGCCAGCTGGCGCTTGTCATCGATCAGCGCGGCGATGCGCTCCTCGAGCGTGCCGGCGGTCACCAGCTTGTGGACCAGCACGGCCCGCTGCTGGCCGATGCGGTAGGCACGGTCGGTCGCCTGGTCCTCCACGGCCGGGTTCCACCACCGGTCGTAGTGCAGCACGTGGGTGGCCCGGGTCAGGTTCAGGCCGGTCCCACCCGCCTTGAGCGAGACCAGCAGCAACGGCGGGGCGGCCTCGTCCTCCTGGAAGGCGGCCACCATCTTCTCGCGATCGGTGCGCGACACCCCACCGTGCAGGAACGGCACGTCCGGCAGCCCCAGCGCGGGACGCAGGTGCGCGGCCAGCAGCCCGCCCATCTGCCGGTACTGGGTGAACACCAGCGCCCGGTCGCCGGCGTCGACCACCTCGGCGAGCAACTCCACGCTGCGGTCGAGCTTGCCGGAGCGTCCCACCAGTGGCCCGCGTTCGCCGAGGTACTGGGCGGGGTGGTTGCAGATCTGCTTCAGCCCGGTGAGCAGCTTGAGGATCCGCCCGCGCCGCTCGATCCCCTCCCCCAGATCCTCGGCGAACGTGTCGTCGACGGCCGCCTGGTACAGGGTGGCCTGCTCGCGGGTGAGCTGGCCGCTGACCAACAGCTCAGTCTTGTCGGGCAGCTCGGGCGCGATCGTCGGGTCGGCTTTGGTCCGGCGCAGCACGAACGGGCCGGTCAGCGCCCGCAGCTGCGCGGTGGCCTGCGGGTCCTGCCACCGTTCGATCGGGGCGGCGAAGCGGGCCCGGAACCCGGCGAAGTGGCCCAGCAGCCCGGGGGTGGTCAGGTCCAGGATCGCCCACAGCTCGGCGAGCCGGTTCTCCACCGGCGTGCCCGTCAACGCAAGCCGCAGGCGTGCCGGCAGCTGCCTCGCGGCCCGGGCGACCTTGGTGGCGTGGTTCTTGAGCTGCTGCGCTTCGTCGAAGACGACCAGGTCCCAGTCGAGGGAGCCCAGCAGCGGTGCGTCCAGCCGCAGCAGCGCGTAGGTCGTGACCACCACCGCGCCGGGCGGGAACGCGTCCGGGGTGTCGGCACGCTCCGGTCCGTGGTGGCGCACCACCTCGAGCCCGGGCGCGAAGCGCGCCAGTTCGCGCTCCCAGTTGCTCACCACCGACACCGGACACACCACCAGGTGCGGGCGGTCGCCGGACCGGTCGGCCAGCAACGCGGTCGACTGCAACGTCTTGCCGAGCCCCATGTCGTCGGCGAGGATCCCGCCGAGCCCGAACTCGGCCAGGGTCTGCAACCAGGCGACGCCGCGCTGCTGGTAGGGCCGCAACTCGGCGTCGATGCCGTCCAGGCGCGGCTCCTGCTGCGCGCCGTCACGCAGCTGCTGGACCAGCTGCGCCAGCGCCCCGTCAGCTTCCACCTCGACGGGGCCGTGGCCGTCCAGGTCGTGCTCGCCGGTCAGCGCCGCAGCCAGCACGTCCGCGCCGGTGGCCGACTCCTCCGCGCCGACCCGTTCGGCGACGGCCGTAGCCTCGTCCGGGTCGACCCGCACCCAGCGGCCACGCCAGCGCACCAGCGGCTGCTTGAGCGCGACGATCCGGGCGAACTCCTCGGCGGGGATGACCTCGTCACCGAGGGCAGCCTCCCAGCTGAACGCGCCGAGGCTGTCGCCATCCAGCCCGCCCTCGCGTTCGTTGCCCGGCGCCGGCGTCGAGGTGCGAGCGCGCAACCGAGCCCGCAACCGGCGCTGCCCGTCGGCGGTCAGTTCGGCCGGCAGCCACACCCCGATCCCGGCGGCGGCCAGCGTCCCGGCAGCCTCCAGCAGCGCACCGGCGTCATGGGCGTCGAGGTGGTGCTCGATCGGCGCGGCCTGGTCCAGGCTGCCCGCGATCGGCGGGAACAGCCGCGCGGCTTCGGCCAGGCCCCGCACCAGCGACTCCTGCGCGTCGCGGACCTGCCGCGTGCCCAGCGGTAGCTGGTCGCCGGCGTGGGCCCAGACGTCCTCCGCCGGAACGAACAGGCTGGCATCGTCGGCGTCCTGGAGCAGGTACTCCACCCGCCAGGTCGAGTCCGCGTCATCGTCGTCCTCGGTCGGCAGCTCCAGCCGAAGACACAGCTGCGCGGCGGCGTGCTGGCTGGCGGCGAGCAGCGGCGCCGACCAGCCGGCCAGCTCGTCGACCACATCCTCGCGGCCCGCTGGCAGGTCCAGCAGCGGATCGTCCCCGCGCAACGCCGTCAGCCAAGCACCGGCGAGGTGGCCGACCCCGCCGGCCCCGGTCCCGGCCGCGCGTGCACACCCGTCGGCGACCGCGTCGAGGTAGTCGCGGACCAGCTGCTCCGCAGGCCAGATCGCGCCCGGCTCCTCGTCGGAGACCAGCGCATGCGCGGCCGGCGGCATCCCCGCCGCCAGCTCTCCCACCCGACGGTCCGCACCTGGTGCGCACGCCCAGCTGGCCACGGCCCGGTCACCGGCCGCCCGCATCCGCGGCACGAGACACCCCGAGGCCACCAGTTCGCAGGCCAGCTTGGCCGCGGTGCTCCAGGCCAGCACGCTGTCGGCGGGGCGTCCCCAGGCCGGCCACTGCTCGGCGGGCGGCAGCGCCACCAGCCGGCGGGTCGCCGCCACCACCGGTAGCAACCGAGCCGGCACCTCAGCCGCGGACACCCGCCGGTGGGCCCGTGCGGTCCGGGGCAGCACCGTCGGCAGCGCTGCGCCCCGTGCCGGGTCGAACCCGAGTGCGGCGACGGCGTCGTCGAGCTCGGCATCGAGCAGCCCCCACAGCGCGAGATGCCCGGCAGACGGCACCGGCGCTCCTGGCCAGAAGGTCGCCTGCAACCGGCCCGGCAGCCGGCCCTCGATCCTCGCGTCCGTCACTGACCCGTCCTGCCCTGCGTCGTCGCGAGCTTCACGCTGGATCGTCGGCATGGAAGCTCGCCAAGCCGGCGCTCGTGGCAGCCCAGACCGTGCCGTCATCGTCCACGGTCAGGTCGTTGATCCGCCCATCGGGCAGACCATCGGCGGTCGTGTAGGAGTTCCACCGTTGCCCGTCGAAGTGCGCGACCGCGTACTCGGGATCGGTGGCGTCTTCCTCAGCGATGGCGAGCCAGACGTCGCCGTCACGGTCGACCGTCAGGGCCTGTACCCCGCCCTGGGGCAGGCCATCGTCGACGACGTGCCGACTCCACGTTCCATACTCGTAGCTGGCCAGCCCCTCGTCAGTACCTGCCCACAGGGCGCCGTCGGCGACCTCGAGATCGCGCACCACCCGACCCGGCACCACCTCGCCGTCCGCGTGGTCGGACGTGATGTCGGCGTTCTCCCGGGTCACGTGATCGGTCCACTCCTGTCCCTCGAACTCGAACAGCGCCTCCCCGTCGATGACCGTGGTTGGCGCCATCCACACGGTGCCGTCGTCGGCGACGGCGAGCGAGCCGACCTGCTGGTGGGGGGAACCTTCGACCCGGCGCCAACGCTGCCCGTCGGAGCGGTAGACACCGTCGCTGACCGCCAGGACCTCACCCTCATCGATCACCGTGATGGCCGTCACCGGCCAGTCCGGCAGTCCATCGTGGCGTGTCCACTGCTCCCCGTCGTAGGAGGCCACGCCCTTCCCGGAACCGACCCACACCTCGCCATCGGCGCCCGTCGCCAGGTCGTGGATCCGGCTGTCGATCGGCGCGTCCTGGCTCGTGTACGTCGTCCACTCCTGCCCGTCGACGCGGGACACGCCCGCGTGCGTCGCGGCCCAGACCACACCGTCCGGGCCGGTCGCGACCGACTCGACCGCGTCGTGTGCGAGCCCGTCCTCGACGGTGTAGGCCGTCCAGGCCTGGTCGCCCTGACAGGCGGCCACGCCAGCGGCAAGAACGACACCGACCACCAGGGACGAGGCCACCCTGGGCCAGTAGCGGTGGGCAGCGAGCCTCATAGCCACGTCCTCCCTCGGTCCTCCCTCAGGGTCAGGCCGGCCACGGACGCCGGTAGCCGGACGCCGCCGCCAGCGTACGGATGCTTGCCCATCCCCACCTGGACTGCGACCCCGTCCGGACGCTGGTCGACGGGATCGCGTCCGTGTCGTGGTGTAGCCGGATGGTCAGTTCCGAGGGCACCTGGGGGTCGGGAGCGCCTCATCGAGGCTGGCGTGCGACTTGGATACGTTACGTACCGTCACGCATGTTCGATGGGTCGTCGGAGCGGGCAGGTGAACGCGGACGACGGCCCGGCGCGAGGAGGTAGCTCGGTGGGCGAGGTGCGGCAGCGAACGGGCAGCCAGGGCCGCCGGGGCCGGCCCCGTGATCGGCAGGCGGATGACGCCATCCTGACGGCGACGCGGGAACTGCTGGCGGAGGTGGGCTTCGAGCGCTTGACGGTGACCGAGGTCGCCGCCCGTGCAGGTGTGGGCCGCCCGACGGTGTACCGGCGCTACCCGACCAAGGAGGCGCTGATCGCGGCCTCCGTCGAAGCGCTGCGCAGCGACGAACCGACGCCCGACACGGGATCGCTGTGCGGGGACATCCGCGCGGAACTGCTGCCCCGGGCACCCGCGCTCGGCCAGCCGCTGGTGCTGCAGTTCCTGGCCATGCTGCTGGTGTCCAACGCCGACCGCTCGGAGTTCGCCGAGACCTACTGGCGCGAGGCCGTCGCACAGCGACGCGACGCGTTCAGCGAGGTCTTCGAGCGCGCCAAGCTGCGCAGCGAACTGCCCAGCCAGCTCGACGTGGACCTGGCCATCGACGTGGTGGCCGGGGCGGTGCTCTACCAGCTGCTGCGGCCCGCCTCGCTGCTCGATGAGCCGCTCGAGCAGCGGGTGGAGCGGCTCATCGAGGTGCTCTGTTCGATGCTGGAGGGCATCGCCGAGGGCTGAACGTTCCCGTGCACGGCGGGCTGGCCGTCGAGGTGGCAGCCGATGCCGTGGGGTCCTTGGGCCCTCTCGTAGGGACGAACGTCCTCACTTGCTCCATCGCTCTTGCCGCGACGCCCTGGACTATATACGTTCCATAGCGTAACGTAAACAAAGGGGCGGTCACCGCCCCGGATGCCAAGGAGGTCCAGTCATGCGGGGGTTCCTACGCTCACGCAAGGCGATCGGCGTGTTCATCGCCGTCATCGCCGTCCACATCCTGCTCGGGGTGGCCACCTTCGGCCCGTCCACGAGCGCTGACCTGTCCGAGGTGCCCGTCGCCGTGCTCGACGACGACGGTGGCGCGCTCGCCGGTGAGTTGACCGGCGCCGACCTCGACGTCGTCGACTGGGAGACCGTCGCCACCCACGACGCCATGATCGAGGCGCTCGATGACAAGGAGATCGCCGCCGGGCTGGTGATACCCGCAGGTACCAGCGACACGCTCGCTGCGCTCGGGCCGGAGGCGACCGAGCCGGTCGTGCTCGAGCTCTACGTCAACCACGGCCGCAACCCCGAGGCCGCCCAGACCATCGAGGCCACCATCACCGGGCTGACCGAGGGCGCCGCCGCCGAGCTCAGCGGCCAGACCCTCGCCGCGCTCGGCGAGACCGACGCCGCCGTCACGCCCGGATCCGTGCCCGTGCTGGCCGACCCGATCCGGGTCGAGGCCATCTCCGTCAACGCCCCCGCCGACGCCGCCGACGCCCAGACCCCCCTGGTGCTGGTCGCGATGCTGTGGATCGGCTCGCTGATCGCGACCCTGGTCAGCTGGCTCGGCCTGCACCGCAAGGACGCCACCCCGATGGGGTTCCTCGGCGCGCAGCTGATCGTGGTCGCCGCGCTCGCGGTCGTCCAGCCGCTGTCGATCGTGGCCGTGGGCAACTGGCTGCTCGGCATGGACATCACCCTGACCGGCACCCTGTTCGGTGCCCTGGCGTTGACCACCGCCCTGTTCTTCCTCATCCAGAGCGCCGTGCTCAACTGGCTGGGGTTCGGTGGCTGGCCCATCCTGGTCCTGCTGTGGCTGTTCTCCTTCACCCTGCTGTCGGTGCCCGCCGAAGCGCTGGCCACCGGCTACCGGGTCCTGATCCACAGCTGGTTGCCGTCGCGCTTCCCCTACGAAGCCATCCAGGGCATCGTCCACTTCGACGGTGCCGGCCAGGCCGGCCTGATGCTGGCCATCAGCGCCGCGATCGCCATCGGCGCCCTGGCCCTGCTGCTCGCCAGCTACTACCGGCTGCGCAACCGCGACCTGTCGGTCAACCCCATCGCCGAACGCGTCGCCAAAGCCGGCAACGACGACGACGCGGTTGACACCTCCGAGGCCAGCGACCTCACCGACGGCGGGGACCGTCGGCCCACCCCCGCCTGACCCCACCCGGGCCCGGTGACCCCCGGCCGGGCCCCGACCGCCCCGCCCCCCGGCGGGGCGGTCGGCTGCCGAGCCGTCACCTGCTGTCGCCGGTCCGTCTTCCGGTCGGCGTGTCGCGGGTCGGCGTGGCTGCCGCGCTCGCGACCAGCGTCGCGGCCCAGACGGCGACCGCGGCGCTGGTCCAGTGGGTGAGTCCGGGCACGAACGTTGCCAGGGGTGGAGCCAGCACACCCCACCACGCGGCGGCGAGGACACCAGCAGCCGACAGCCGGGCGAGCCGCGCGACCCAGCGGGAACGTGACCACGGGGCCAGACGCCGCCGGCCGGTGCCGAGGTAAGACCGCAGGGCCACCAGCAGCACGAGGCTGGCACCGATCAGCAGCCCGATCACCGCACGCAAGGCCGTCGCGAGCCCATCGCGAGCGCGGGTGAACCGCAACGAGTCGAGGTCGCGCCAGTCGGCCCACACCGCGGCCTCGTCGATCAGCAGCGGGTAGCCGCGGCGGCTGTTGGTGAGCACGACGACACCGTCGCCGGTGGCGGGCACGGCGACGTAGCCGCCGACCCAGCCCTCCTCCTCGCCGGCGTGCGCGACGGCGCGGTCGCCGTTGGGCAGCGTCTCGACGAAGTGGCCCAGCCCCGAGGCGTCGGCCATCAGGAGGTGCGGCACGCCGGCGGTGTCGGCCTGGGGGCGGTGCAGTTCGGTGAGCGCCTCAGCGCCCAGTACCTCGCCGTCGGCATCGGCGTCGACCGTGGCCTCGACGAACCGGGCGAGATCCACCGAGGTGGTGTGCAGCCCGCTGGCGCCCACCGGCGCGGGCCAGTCGACCGGGACCGGTTCCCCGTCGGCGGTGTAGCCGGTGGCCGCGCGCTCGGCCAGCGACGCCTCCAGCGCGAACGTCGAGTCGTCCATGCCCAGCGGACCGAGCACCACCTCCTCCATGACCTCGGGCAGGGGTGCGTCCCCGGCCTCCTCGACCAGCAGGGCGAGCACCGCGAAGCCGGGGTTGGAGTACAGGAAGCCGTCACCGGGCTCGCGTTCGACCGCGAACAGCTGTTGGTCCACCTGCCCGTCGCGCAGCTGCTCGGTGGAGGGCGGCAGCCCGCCGATCACGAACGGAAGCCCCGCGGTATGGGCCAGCAGCCGGCGCGGGGTCACCTGCCGGGTCGGGTACGACGACTCGCTGAGCTGCCAGCCCTCGAGTTGCGCCTCGACGGGCGCGTCGAGGTCGACCGTGCCCTGCTCGGCCAGCGCGACGACCGCCCACGCGGTCAGCGACTTCGAGATCGAGCCCGCCTGGAACACCGTGTCGGCCGTGACGGGTGCGCCCGTGTCGCGGTCGGTGACACCGAACCCGTCAGCCCAGGCCAGCTCGCCCTCGACCACGACCGCGACCGCCGCGCCCGGCACCCCGTCGCGTTCCAGCTGCTCAGGGACCCGTTCGGCAACCCCGGCGGCGTACTCCTCCAAGGACGCCGGCTGGCAGTTCCCGGTACGAGCGAGCCCGCGCCGACCGCTAGCGCCGCCGCGACGACCGGCAGCAGCCAACGGCCCCATCGCGACGCCACGAGGCCAACGGGCCACGATCGTCGTGCGAGATCGCGCTGGGGACGCGTCGCGTTCATCTCAGGACTCCTGGAGGCCGCGGGGACGGGCCATCCACCTCCAGCCCGTGACGACGAGGACGAGTGCCAGTGCGGCTTCGACGCCGAGCTGCAGCAGGGCCGCGTCCGCGTCCCACAGTTCGCGCATCACGTTGCCGACCGCATGGAACGCCACCGCCGCGAACGCCACACCACCAGTGGCGTTGTACAGCCACCCGTAGACCACCGCCAGGACCACAGGCCCGGCCTGGAAGCCCCAGAACGCCGCCGAGCCGACCCCGAGGGTCTGCTGGTAGGTGCCCTCGAGGAAGAACAGCGGCAGGTGCCACAGCGTCCAGACCACGCCGATGACCAGGCTCGCGACGACGACCGGCAGCTGCCGTTGCAGCCCGCGCTGGGCGTAGCCGCGCCACGCGGGCTCCTCGATGCCGCCGGCGACGAAGCCGACGACCAGGAACACCGCCGGACCGGTGAGCGCCGGGCCGAGCCCCGCGGCACCGCGAGCGAGCACCGCGGGCACCACGGCGAAGGCCACGAGCAGCCCCGCGAGCCCCGCGTACCACCGCAGCGGCAACGTGCGCGGGTCGAAGCAGCGGCGCAGGAACGCCCCCGGCGTCTCGTCGCCGTAGCCGCGCCGCAGCAGCACCGCAGGCACCACCAAGGGCCCGAGCGCCCCGGCGACGGTGAGCAGCACGGTGGGGAACTGCAGCCACCCCTGGCCGGTGAACGTCACCACCCACCAGAACGCCCAGCTCCAGGCCACGAGGCCGACGAGCATCGTCCAGGGGGCCAGGCCGCGCTCGGACCGCCGCTCGGGTCGCGTCGCGTCCATCTCCAACCTCCTGGAGGTCGCGGTAGCGGAACGGGACGCGGCACCGCTGAGCCCAGCCGCCGTGGCGCCGGCACCCGTCATCGTCGCCGATCCAGCGAGTTCGATGTCGACCATCAGGACAGCGGCGACGTGAGTGAGCGGGCTGAGCCCGGTGGCCCTGGCAGGCAGGTCAGCGAGGCCACCGACGAGGTGCAGCGAGTGTCGTTGGTGGTGGATCGTGTACGGCGACACCCGAGACCGTCGGGGAGCGACGGATGGGGAGACCGCCCGGCGTCGTGTCGCCGCATGCAGGTGATGACCAGGCTGCGGCGAGGCAGCCGTCGCGCCGCTGGCAGCGATCGGCGATCCGTTCGTCGAGGTGGTGGCGCCGATGCCGTACGCGACGCTCCAGTCCAGCTTCGACGCCGGCACACCCGACGGGGCGCGCTACTACGGCAAGGCGCATCTGCTGCCGGAGCTGACCGATGCCGCGATCGGCGATCTGGTCGAGCAGGTCGGCGACCTGCCGGGTGACTTCACGATGATGTTCCTCGAGTCGCTCGGTGGCGCCATCGCCCGGCAACCGGCGGACGCGACCGCTTGGCCGTTCCGTGACGCGGCCTACGGCTTCGCCGTCCAGGCCGGCTGGACCGACCCGGCCGACGACGCGGCGCACATCGAGTGGGTCCGGGCGGTGCACCAGGCGATGGCGCCGCACGCCACCGGTGGGGTCTACGTCAACTACCTGGACACCGACGACGCGGACCGGGTCACCGCCGCCTACGGCGACCACTACCGGCGGCTGTCGGAGATCAAGCAGCGCTGGGACCCCGACAACCTCTTCCGCGCGAACCACAACATCACGCCACGCGGGGGCACGGCCGGCTGACCGCCGGCTCGTCGGACCGGGCACGTCGCGGGTCACCGGGAGCGACGTTCCCGGTCCGGCGCGTTCCACGTCTCCGTCGTGACCACCGGGGGCCCAGCCCGGATCCACCGAGCTGGGCCCCCGACCGTGACCTCCTGCCCGATCAGTTCGTCGGGCAGGCCTCGTTCAATGCGGCAACGACCTCATCGGTGGCGATGCCAAGGGCGATCGCGTAGTCGGTGAGCACCTGGTTCGCCAGGGCAGGGTTGGTGCGGTGGACGGCCAGGACGTCGCGGAACGGCAGGATGTCACCGCTACCGATGGGGTACTCGAGGCCGTTCCTCGCGACCGAGGCGAGCAGCCCCTGGCTCTGGAGGACGCTGATGCCGAACTGCTGGCAGGCGATGCCGGCAGGCTTACCGGCCTCGCCGGCGCCCGCCGGTGGACCGGCAGCTGCAGCGGGAAGTGCGGAGAGGAGCAGGAGACTGGCGGCGATCATGCCGACGAGCAGGCGACGCATGTGGTCCTCCGGAGCGTTGGTGGTCGGGTTCGGACGAACATGCTCCGTAGTCGAGAGACGGTTCGTACTGCCTGCTGAGCGCGAGGCGCCCGAACGCACCGCGGTAGGCCCTGTGAGCGAACACTGGAGGTCGATCCAGACCTACCGGATCAGCTACCGGGCGACCGGTTCGAGGTCGTACGCTTCACAGGCCACCGAAGGGACCTCATGACCACGATCACCCGCGTCATCGGCGCCGTTCTGATCGCGCTCGGGCTCGCGGCGTACCTGGGCACGGGCGCGGAGAGCGCGACCGCGGCCGCTCCGGCCGTTCCCGGCCTGTTGTTGCTCGTGTTCGGCCTGCTGGCCGGTCGCGAGCACCTCCATCGGCACATGA
Organism: Nitriliruptoraceae bacterium; assembly: GCA_007121785.1. Classification (GTDB taxonomy): domain Bacteria; phylum Actinomycetota; class Nitriliruptoria; order Nitriliruptorales; family Nitriliruptoraceae; genus SKTG01. Next base: position 11,583 of record SKJX01000159.1, on the reverse strand, counting down.
TCCACGCGGCGCTCGTCGTCGCACTGTTGGGTCTGCTCGCGAGCGCCATGCCGTTGGCCGAGTTGCCGGCGCTGCTCGGCGACGGCGAGGTGGAGCGTCCGGTGGCCGTGCTCGCGTCGGCCGCGATGGCGCTGCTGTGTCTGGTCTACCTGCTGCTCGGCGTCCGCTCGTTCGTCGCCGCCCGCCGCAGCCGGGACCAGGGCTGACCCAGCCGTCGGATCCCACCGGGTACGTCGGCCACGTTCGAACGGTGCCACCTCGGGGCACGGCGGAGGCCGTCCGGCCCGGCCCGCGTCGCTCAGCTGATCCGCTGGCTGGCAGACTCCGCTTGCTACCTCCCTAGCCACGGAGCAGACGCATGCGGAGCCGGTTCCGGCTCGAGACCAACCCAGCGGTGTTCACCACCTCGGTGGTGGTGATCCTGCTGTTCCTGGTCGTCGGTGTGGCAGCGACCGAACAACTCGGTCGGGTCTTCGAGGCGTTGCAGGGCGGGATCGCCTCGACGCTCGACTGGTACTACATCCTGACCGTGTCCGCCTTCCTGGTGTTCGTGGTGTGGCTGGGCGCGAGCCGGTTCGGGCGCAAGCGCCTCGGCGGGGACGACGAGCGGCCGCGGTACCGCTACGTGACCTGGTTCGCGTTGCTGTTCACCGCCGGCATGGGGATCGGGTTGGTCTTCTGGTCCGTCGCTGAACCACTCACCCACCTCGCCGATCCGCCCATGGCCGAGGCGGGAACCCCCGCGGCTGCGCGTGAAGCGATGCAGTTCACGTTCTTCCATTGGGGGCTGCACGCCTGGGCCGTCTACGTCGTGGTCGGCCTCGCCCTGGCCTACTTCGCCTACCGGCACGACCTGCCGCTGACGATGCGGTCGACGTTGTACCCACTGCTCGGCGAGCGCATCCACGGACGGCTCGGCGACGCCGTGGACGTCTTCGCGGTCTTCGGGACCATGTTCGGGGTGGCGACCTCGCTCGGGTTCGGCGTGCTGCAGGTCAACGCCGGCCTGGCCTCCCTGGGGCTGCTGGAGACCTCCACCACCACGCAGTTGGTGATCATCGCCGTCGTCACGCTCGCGGCCATCGTCTCGCTGCTGCTGGGGCTCGACAAGGGCATCCTGCGGCTGTCGCTGACCAACCTCGGGATCGCGTCGTCCCTGATGCTGTTCGTGCTCATCGCGGGGCCGACCGTGTTCGTCCTGCGCAGCTTCGTCGAGCAGGTCGGCGTCTACTTCCAGCAGCTCCCGGAGATGATGCTCTGGACCGATGCCCGCGAGGATTCCGGTTGGCAGGGCATCTGGACGGTGTTCTACTGGGGCTGGTGGATGTCCTGGTCGCCGTTCGTCGGGTTGTTCATCGCCCGCGTCTCCCGCGGCCGCACGATCCGTGAGTTCGTCTTCGGGGTCCTGCTCGTGCCGTCGGTGCTCACCTTCCTGTGGATGGCCATCTTCGGGAACTCGGCGATCGCACTGGACGGGCTGGGCGGTGGTGAGCTCGCGGACGCGGTCGCCGAGGACCCGGCGGTGGCGTTGTTCGGTCTCCTGGAGCAGCTGCCGCTGACCACCATCACCACGCTGCTGGCCATCCTGTTGGTGGCGACCTACTTCGTCACCTCGTCCGACTCCGCCTCGCTGGTGATCGACCTGCTGACCAGCGGGGGCAACACCGACCCGCCGAAGATCCAGCGGGTGTTCTGGGCCGTGCTCGAAGGTGCGATCGCCGGGGTCCTACTGGTCACCGGCGCCGGCGGTCTGGAAGCGCTCCAGACGGCAGCGATCACCACCGCACTGCCGTTCTCGGTGATCATGATCCTCGCCTGCGTCGGGCTGGTCCGAGCCCTCTACATCGATGAGCGCGGCCGGCCGCTCCAGCGCGCCGTGCTGTGGTCCGGCGACCACGACGACGTGCCGGAGGCCTACGGCCGCCACAGCCCGGTCCGTGACGGCATCCAGGGGTCTCCCTGAGCCTCATCATCACGCACGTCTCGGTTACCCCTCGCGCGGGTCCACGTCCGCCCGACCGTGGACCTCGTCCGAAGGGAACCGATGCTCATTGCGTCCCAGCTTGCGGCGCGAGACCTCCGCGAGGTCCACCTCGAGCACGTCGGCGAGCCGGACCAGGTAGATCAGCACGTCCGCGAGCTCGTCCTCCACGTCCGCGGCCCGCTCACCGTCCATCACCGCCGCCGCCTGCTCGGGCGTGAGCCACTGGAAGACCTCCAGCAGTTCACCCACCTCGCCGGCCAGTGCCATGGCGAGGTTCTTGGGCGTGTGGAACTGCTCCCAGTCGCGCTCCCCCGCGAACGCGCGCAGCTGCGTCCGTAGCTCGGTGATGGTGTCGTCGCTCACGGTGCCTCGTCGTAGTCAGCGTCGGATTCAGCGGCCAACTCCAGGGCCATGCGGTCCAGGCGGCTCTCGAAGAAGTCCCGCGTCTTCTCGTCGGTGAAGTAGACGTAGCAGCCCTTGAGCCCACGCGAGAGCAGCACCCGGTAGGTGTTCTTCACCAGCCGCGTGAACTCCTCCTCGCTGACGCCGCGCTTGAGCCCGCCGTCGTAGGAGAACTCGCGACGCCCGATCCATCCCTGCCGGGGCCGGTAGACCAGGTCGTCGCCGAAGATGACGCCGACGTAGTCGAACTCGAACCCGTCCGTTCCGCCCCACAGCTGGCTGTCCGTGCGCCGGATGTCGAGGGTCCGCTCCACCCACCGCACGTAGGCGTCCGAACCGCCGCAACGGAACTGTGCCTGCAGGCCGTACTCGTGCACCTCGGCGCCGTGGTCTTCAGCGAGCTGCTCGATCCGATCGCTGTTGCCGATCTCGTCGCGCTTGACCGCCTGCATGTCGTCGATGAAGAACACCGACACGCGAGCCACCGCCAACAGCTCGTCGAGTTGCGGTCGGTCGGGGTCGATCGCCTGCTTCTTACGGAACCGGTCCCACGAGTGCTTGCGGATCCGGTGACCCTCGTCGCAGATGAGCACGTCGAGCGTGTCGTCCTCCGCGTTGAGGTAGGAGTTGAAGAACCTGAACAGGCCACTGGCACGGGTGCCGACCCGCTTGCGGACGGTGTTGGTGAACGCGGCCGAGCCGGTGGCGTGGTGGACCACGTAGTCGTTGGCTGCCAGCTCCGCGACGAGGTTGAGCGCGATCACCGACTTGCCGGTGCCCGGCCGACCGCGGACGACGAACACCGAACGGGTGCCGAGATCGCGGGCCTCAGCGACCTTCGCGAGGATCGTCTTGAACACCACCTGCTGCTCATCGAGGAGCACGTAGGACGGCTCACCCTTGATCATCGCCGCGGTGTGGTCGAGCAGCTTCTTGTGCGGCCGGTACCTCCCTTCCCGCACGCTGCGCAGCACCCCGATGCCCTGTCCGTCGCCGAGGTGGTCGTCCAGGAACTCGACCAGCTCGGTGACCCGGTCGCCAGCGAACAGCGGGTAGACACCGAGCACGTTGGCGTGCCGGGGGCTGAGCAGCTCCGACCGGTCGTCGTGGTGGAAGTCGTGCAGGTAGGCGCAGGCACGCAGCTGCACCACACCGTCGTGGAACGTCTCGTGCGTGTCGGCGAGGTATTGCCGGTACTGCCCCACCTGCGCCGACGGGTGCAGCGTCTCCTTCAGCCGTTTGCCGTAGCGGACGGTGACCATGTCCTCGACACGCGAGGGCTGGACGTCGTCGCTCCACTGCTTGAGCTCGACGATGACCGCAGCCGGCCGTCCATCGCGGTCATGGCCCGTGATCATCGCGTCGAGCCGCCGCGACGTCAGCGGCAGCTGGAACTCCAGCAGCAACCCGTGGTCGTCGAACCCACCCAGCTCGATGGCGTTGGACAGCGCCCGCAACGAGTTGCGCCACGAGCGGACCTCGCTGTCCGGAGTGCTCCAGCCGTAGTGGTCGAAGAACGCCTGACTGAGACGCGCCGCGATCTCGTTCTGCTTCGTGTGCTCGATGAAGGCACCGGTGGTGCCCCAGTACAGCTCCGCCACACGCGCTCCCTCGTCGCGGCGAAGGCTAGTTGCCGTGGAGTTGTCAGCGCCGGCTGCGATGCTCGGTCGCCCCACCCAGGCAGACCCATGGAGACCTACGCCGCGTCGCGAGGGTTCCTTGACGGCACCACGAGTGACGTGTAGCCACGGACATGGGTGACGACGGGCGGTCGACTGGGGTTCCCAGGAGGTGGGCGGGATGAGCCACGTATCGGTGATCGGTACCGGCGCCATGGGGAGCGCGCTGGTCCAGGCGTTCGCCGCTTCGGGAGCCAACGTGACGGTCTGGAACCGGAGCGGACACAAGGCGGACGCCCTGTCCGGGCCGCAGGTCGAGGTCGCGGCATCGGCTGCTGAGGCGCTGGAGACGAGTCCACTGGCGATACTGACCGTGTCGGACCACGAGCAGGCTCAGGCCCTCGTCGACACCTCGGGAGCGGATCTCCGAGGCACGGTCGTCGCCTCCGCCTCCTTCGTCACGCCGGAACAGGCTCGCACCGTCGACCGCGTCGTGGCCGCAACCGGAGGGCAGTACCTGGACCTGGCCATCCCGGCGTACCCGAGCCAGGTCCGATCCGGTGACGGGTACTTCCTCGTCTCCGGGCGCCGCTCGGCCTACGAGGCGCACCGCGAACGCTTCGAGCGGATCGGGCAGGTCTCGTACGTCGACGACTCGCCGGGGGCGGCGTTCGCCTCCGAGATGGCGGTCCTGCTCGCCTACCTGCCGATGGCCGTCGGCATGCTGCAGGGGCGACGCATCTGCGAGATCCACGGGCTACCACTGGAGTGGTTCGACGAGACCGTCATGGAGCTCTACCCGGACCAGATCCGGTCCCTGCTCGAACGAGCCAGCCTCGAGCCGGACGCTTCGGAGGGTGACGTCGAGGCGTCCGTCGGCGTCTGGGGCGCCGGGGCGTCCGAGTACGCCGACGCACTCCGCGACCTCGGTATCGATGCCGGGATGTACGACGCCTTGAGCCGCCTGTTCGCCGCGGCCTCCGAGGCCGGTGACGGTGACGCCGACTGGACCTGCATCGCAAAGCACACGGCGACCCGCTAGCCATCCTCACAGCGCAGGACGGGAGCCACCACCGGTCTGTTGCACGATCGCCTAGGATCCGGCGTCGGGGTGATGATGGCGAGCCAGGGGTTCGAGGAACGGGTGCGCACCGCCTGCTTCGCGGCGATCCGGCAGCGACAGGCCGTGCACGGCGAGGTGTTGCCGGTCGAGGTGATCCGCGAGCCGGTCGTCGTCGATGGTGAAGCCGTTGCCCCGTTCCTCCTGCAGCGCGGCATCCACAAACCCCGGCAGCTCGATGCGGCGCTGGCGGTGACGACGACGCCGCCCAAGCAGGGCGTCGACGCGCCGTACCAGGACCACTTCGGTGCCGACGGGATGTTCCGCTACCACTACCGCGACCCTGGTTCGACTACAGCCCGTTCCCGCTCACAGGCCGATGCGGACAACGAGGCGGTCCGCCACGCTCAGCGCCGGTCGCTGCCCCTGGTGTACTGGTACGGCGTCGTGCCGGGGCGCTACCGACCCTTCTACCCCGCGTACGTCATCGCCGATCACCCCGAGACCCGCGAGTTCAGTCTCGATCTGACCGAGCTCGGCGCGCGTCACCTCGACGACCTCGCCGCTGATGCGCCGTCGCGGGCGTACCGGGCCGAGATCGTGCGATCCCGGATGCACCAGGCTCGGTTCCGCGAGGCGGTGATGCGGGCCTACCAGCACTGCTGTGCGATCTGCCGGCTGCGCCGCGCCGAGTTGGTCGAGGCGGCCCACATCATCGGCGACGCCGACGGGGGCGAACCGGTCGTCACCAACGGCATGGCGCTGTGCAAACTGCACCACGCCGCGTTCGACCGACACATCCTGGGCGTGCGCCCCGACCTGCGGATCGCGATCCGCGAGGACATCCTGGCCGAGGTGGACGGTCCGATGCTGCTGCATGGCCTCCAAGGCTTCCACGGCCAGCAGCTCGGGGTCATGCCACGCCAGCGTCGCGACCGGCCGTCAGCCGAGTTCCTTGAGCGACGCTGGGAGCAGTTCCGTGCCGCCGGGTAGCGCGACGCCGTCGCCGGTGGCGTTGGCACGTCGGCAGCTCCGCCATGCCGAACACGTCAACGTTGACAACGCCGACGACCAGCAGCTGGCGGTCCTCCTCGGATCGTGACCCCCGGCCCCAGCCGACCCGTCAGCCTCGGCTGGGGTCACACGATCGCCGCCCGCAACTGCTCGAGCGTCGGGGACCCTTGCGGGCCGTCCGGTGTGGGGTACACCCGGCATGCCAGACCGGTCGGCTCGTCACCGTTCGCGAACGGATCGGCCCCGTCGACCAGCATCGTGGGCGAGCCGCGGAAGCCGGTGCGCTCGGCCTCCTCGGCCGTTTCCACCTTGGTGTGCTGCAGGGAGAAGCCGAGCTCGACCTGCAGCTCCTTGAGCCGCCGGTCGGCCACCTCCCAGTTGGGGCAGCCATCGAAGTAGAGCAGGGTCACATCGGTCATCAGGAACCTCGCGTGGCTAGCTGCGGTGCTCGGGGTTGGGGGCATCGAACCGGCAGCCGGCGTCCCAGAGCGACCGCTGGTTGCCATGGACCGGGAAGCCACCGGCGTCCTTCAGCCACCGGGCGGTGTGCAGCAGGTTCCAGGTCATGAACGTGGTGTTGCGGTGGGTGAAGTCGTTCTGCGGGCCACCGCTGCCCTCGTCCGCGTAGGACGGTCCCGGACCAGCCTCGCCCAGCCACGCCGCATCGGACTGCGGCGGGATGACGTAACCCAGGTGCTGCAGCGAGTACACCAGGTTCATCGCGCAGTGCTTGGCTCCGTCCTCGTTGCCGGTCGCGATCACGCCACCGACGCGGCCGTAGTACCGCGACTGATCATGCTCGTTGAGCTGCCCGGAGTTGCCGTAGAGCCGTTCGATGACGCGTGTGGCGACCGAGGACTTCTCCCCCAGCCAGATCGGGGTGAGCATCACGAGGATGTCGGCGCGGATGATCCGATCGAACAGCGCCGGCCAGTCGTCGACGTCCGCACCGTGCTCGGTCATGTCCGGGTACACCCCGGCCGCGAGGCGGTGATCGACCGCCCGGATGACCTCCACCTCGACGTCGTTGGCTCGCATGATCGCGATCGAGGTGTCCGCCAGCGCCTGGGTGTGGGACAGCTCCGGTGACGGTTTCAACGTGCAGTTGACGAACATGGCGGTCAGGTCGTCGTAGCTGGCCGGTGCCTGGTCGCACAGCTGCTGGTCGGTCTCGGAAAGCGTGGTCACGGTCACTCCTCAGGTGTCGTCGATGGGGCAACCCCACCCTCGCCCGTGTGCTTCCCCGACGCCACCGGTCCCCGAGACGCCGAGGTGGAATCGCACCGGGCGGAGCCGTGTTCCCTCCCGTGTTCGGCGCGTTGCGGCGAACGACCTGCTGCTCTGGCTCAGAGGACCCTGTATGCCCGCTCCTGCAACGACCGACCTGGCCGTGCTCGCCACACATACCGCAGCCACCGGCGGCAGCGATGGGGGTGGGCTCACCACCGCGCTGTTCTTCATCGGCCTGCTCGGCACGCCCGCGTGGTTCATCTTCTCCACGTTGCGCTGGAGCGTGACCGTCGCGATCGCGGTCGTCGCCTGGGCGCTCGGGGTCGCGTACGTGTTCATCGGCTGACCGCAGGGGCTGATGTGCACGACCATGGAGCGACCTTCGCACTCACCGGTCCGTCGATCGTCCGGTGGGTGCTGCCGACCTCCGACGTCACGGTCGCCATCCAGTTCCTCGGCCTGATCATCGTGGCCGGCGCGGCGTCGTGGTGGCTGCGCGACCGACCGGAGTGGCGTCTGGTCGTGCTCGGACTGACCCTACTGCTGCTCGGCGGCATGGGACTCCGTGCGGCGCACTGACCGCGACGGATGGAAGACCTCACCCCCGCAACCGGTTGCCATGGCAACGAACCCTTCACGGCTCCTCGCGAGCTCCGGGGTTCGGCCCGCTGGATCCGCTCCGGCCGCCCACATGACCACGACCCCCACCGAGGCGAAACCCATGGCACGAGTCCCCACGCACAGCATCGACGAGGCTCCGCAGGCCAGCCGCGAACCGCTCGAGCGGCAGTCGAAGCGCGTCGGCAAGACCATCAACATCTTCGGCGCGATGGCGCACTCCCCGGCGCTGATCGGTGCCTACGACGCGGTCGAGGACGTGCTGGCCGAACGCACGAACCTCCCGGCCGCCGTGCGTCCAGCGCTGCATCTGACGGTCGCAAACGTCAACGACTGCACCTACTGCCAGGCCGCCTACACGGGGTCAGCCAAGGGCGTCGGCTACACCGACGAGCAGACGCTCGACATCCGTCGCGGCAAGCTCCCTGGCGATGACAAGCTCACCGCCCTGTTGACCTTCGCGCGCGAGATCGCTGCGCGCAACGGCTGGGTCGCCGACGGCACCTGGCAGGACACCCTCGACGCTGGCTGGGGCGAGCAGGAACTGCTCGACGCTTTCGCCGAGGTGATCCGCACCACGCTGACCAACTGGTTCAACCACCTCAACGGCACGGAACTGGACCTGCCGGCCGCGCCCTCGCTCGACTGAACAGCGAGGTCAGCGACCATCCGATGACCGGCGTCACGTCCGGTCGCGGCACCGGGCTGCCGTCGCATCCAGCAGCGCGCGGACGAGGGCCGCCAGCTGCTTTCGGAGTTCCTCGTCGGCCAGACCGTCCTCGTCGAGCACCACTGGGGCCCGGGCGACGTGCAGCTGCGCGTCGAGCACGACTGCGCCGATGCGCTCCGCCACCTCCCGGGTGACCTGCTGGCCGCCTGCCGCACCGCGCGAGCTGGGACTGGCGCCCATGACCGCGACCAGGTGACCGTCCAGGGGCGCATCGTCGTTGGGTCGCGACGCCCAGTCCAACGCGTTCTTGAGCGGCGCCGTGATCGATCCGTTGTACTCCGGGCTGGCGATCAGCACTCCGTCGGCCTCCCGCAGCGCTCGCGTCCATCGCGCGACCGCCGGATCCGGCGGATCGGTCTCCAGCTCGGCGTTGAACAGCGGCAGGTCCTCGATCTCGTCGAAGATCACCAACTCGGCCTCGCCCTCCATCTGCTCCGCGGCCAGCTCGAGCAGCTGCCGGTTGAAGGACGCATCGCGCAGGCTGCCAGGTAGGCCGAGGATCCTCATGGTCGTTCCCTCCGGCGGGCTCGACGCCGACGTTGCCGGGCATGGTGCCGGGTCGGTTCGACCACACGATCGACCGGCGGATGACGTTCGGCCCGACGTCACGGGCTGGACGGGCCGGCGGCTGGCCGGTCGCCGGACCGGCGCCACGGCGCGTGCGCTCCCGCCGTGCCGTGCGGCAAGCGCGACACGGCGGGCAGCCGCGCTACCGGGAGGTGTAGCCCGCGTCCACCATCAACGACGCACCCGTGATGTAGGAGGCGGCGTCCGAGCACAGCCAGACGTTGGCCTCGGCGACCTCCTCCGACTGCCCGAAACGTCCGAACAAGCTCAGCGCGGGAGCGAACTCCTCCTCGCTGGCACCGATCGTCTCCAGTGCGCCACGCAGCATCGGCGTGTCGATCGCGCCCGGGCAGACCGCGTTCACGCGGATCTGGTGCGGAGCGTTCTCCAGCGAGGCGACCTTGGTCAGGCCGATCACCGCGTGCTTCGCGGCCGTGTACGCCGGGTTGTTCGGCTGCGGACGGAACGAACTCACCGACCCGATGTTGACGATCGCCCCACCGTCACCCTGGCGCAGGAACTGCGCGAGCTCGGCCTTCATCGACAACGCCACGCCCTTGAGGTCCACCTCGATGACCTTGTCGAACTCGGCCTCGTCGATCTCCGCGACCGGGTGGTTGTCGGGCGTGACCGCGGCGTTGTTGACCGCGCAGTCCAGGCGGCCGAAGTGCTCGACCGCAGCCTGGACCATCGCCTCCACATCGGCCGCCTTGGAGACATCCGCACGGACGAACACCGCGCTGCCCCCAGCCTCGACGATCGCATCCGCCGTCGCCCGCCCGGTGGTCTCATCGATGTCGCTGACCACGACCTTCGCGCCCTTCTGGCCGAAGAGCTTCGCCGTCGCGGCACCCATCCCGACGCCAGCCCCGGTCACGATCGCGACCTTGCCGTCCATGTCCGTCTTCATGCTCGAAACCTTCGCTGATCAGCGACCCGGTGCCGCTGCTCTGGCGACGCTACGAGACGATCCTCGACCGCATCAGGGCCGTTGGTCCGCCACGCGGGGGACCTGCGGAGCTCGGCCAGGACCAACGGCACCGCCGTCCGCAGCCACCTCCGTCTCCTTCGGACGCGATGCCGAGCGGCACCCGCCCACCATGGTGGGTCGACCCGGCGCCTGGCGGACACGGGTTGACGGCGCCGTGAACGACCCCGTAGAACGTACGTTCGGCGGCCAGTGGTGAGGGGACGGGCGTGGGACGGTTCGACGGGGTGGCGCTGCTCGCCGCCCGCTCCCCCGACGATCCCCACCGCCCGCTCCCCGACCGGAGCGCGCTGCTGACGACGATCGACCGACTCGGAACGGTCCGACTCCCCGACGGATCCATCGCACGCATCGAGCACCCGCTCGGGGTCCCGCGGTGGCTGCCCGCGCTCGCGCCCCAGGCGTCCGTAGCCACCTCCACATCACGGGCAACCACCAGGTCGAGGGCCACCACCGCCCCGACGGAACCCACCGCGTCAGCGACGCCATCGCCACCGGTGGGCGATGGCTGGCAGGTCGACCCCGCCACCCCGGTCGCCGAGGTGGTGCTCATCGGCCTGGCCCCGGCACGCACGCGGCCGTCCGCCACCGGGCTGGACGATCTCGGTGCGGCCGTGCGGAGCACCGGCGCCGCCCCGGACCACCTGGCGGTCCTGCCACCGGTCCCAGTCGACGACCTGGTGGGCGTCCGACCGCTGACGGGTAGCCGGGTGCACCTGGGTGTCCACGGGCAGGAGATGACCGTCTGCGGTCGACTGCCGCTGCGCGGCGACGCTCGCGATCCGGCGACCGTGGACTGCCGGCGGTGCCTGCGATCCACGCCCGTGGCCGGCCGGTTCGATCGGCAGCTAACCCACCTGCCCGATCTGGTCGGGCTGGCCGGGCCGCTGCTCGCGGGCGCCGCGACGCGGCTGTGGCAGCGGCTGCACCACCGCGACGTCGAACACCTGCCGGCGCTGTTGGACTCCATGGCCGGCGCACTGGCCTACCGGCTCCCTGGCGCACCGGAACCCGACGACGTGCTCACCCAGGTGCGCCGCCACCGTCAGGTGGCGTCGCCACCGGTGCGCCGCTGGGCCGCATCGCAGGCGCTGCAGCGCCTGGAGGTCACCTTCCGCCGGCTCGCCGCCGAGCACCCCACCGACCTGCCATTCAGCGTGACCGCCAGGCTGGACGTCACCAGCGGCCTGCTGGATCCGGCCGAGGCCGCGGACCTGCTGGTGACGGCGCTGGAGGAGGATGGGCCCGCACCGGCGCTGGAGCCAGTGGTCGCCCAGCTCGCCCGGCGCGCCGGCGATGACCGCTCGGAGCGGGTCGAGCGCTGGTACCGCCGGCAACGGGTCGCCGCGGCGCTCGCCGGCGGCGCCGGGG
>SKJX01000175.1 GCA_007121785.1 Nitriliruptoraceae bacterium | reverse complement strand
CGGTCCCCCCGCGCCCGGCGGCTGCGGTGGCGGTCCCCCGGCGCCCGGCGGCGGCGCCCCTGGCCCCTGCGGTGTGTCACTCACGACGGCACTCCTGCCTGCCCCGGGCAGTTGATCGGCGGTTCCGGTTGCCTCCGGACCACCCCTACCAGCGCCGCCTGGTGGACGGCACCTCGTCGCGGTCGGACCGCGAACGCCTCTCGCGCCGCTGGCAACGCACCGGACCGAGCCCCTCGGTCGGGCGACGACCGACCGCAACCTCCTTGGGAGGGCACCGTCGTTCGCGCGACGGACCCGGCCCAGTCTGCACCACCGAGGACGGCTCCGACCCGACGACGACCGGTGCCTGCTCAGCTCGGACCGGTCGGCGCACGGCCGGTTGAGGGATCCCGCTCCGGACGAGGCGATGGCCGACCCGGGTGACCGCGCACCGGCGGCGATCTGCCCCACCAGTAGCATGCACCGCCCGTGGTGGACCCGCCACCTGCTCCGACGTCGGACCTGCCGTGCTCGACCCTGACCGCATCCGATCCCGGTTCCCGGCGCTGCGGGAGATCGGCCCGACCGGCCTGCCGGTGATCCACGCGGATGCGCCGGGCGGGACCCAGGCGGTCGACACCGCCATCGAGGCCATCGCCGGCCACCTGCGCGAGGGTTCAGCCAACCAGCACGGCGCCTTCGCGGTGTCGCAACGGGTCGACCGTCTGGTGGCGCGGGTACGGGATCAGGTCGCCGGCTTCGTCGGGACCGAACCCGACTCCGTGGTCTTCGGACCCAACATGACGACCCTGACGATCCACCTCGCCCGGGCGTTGGAAGCCCGCATCGGCCCCGACGACGCGATCGCCTGCACCCGGCTCGATCACGACGCGAACGTCTCGCCGTGGTTGACGCTCGCCGCCCGGACCGGCGCGACGGTCCGGTTCATCGACCTCGACCCGGTGAGCGGCCGGCTGGACCTGGGCTCCCTCGACGCCGCGATCGGTCCCGACACCAAGCTGGTCACCTTCCCCGGCGCATCGAACGCGCTCGGCACGATCGTCGATCCGGAGCCGTTCGTGACCGCCGCCCGCGCGGTCGGGGCGTGGACGTTCCTCGATGCGGTCCACCTCGCTCCGCACGCGCCCATCGACCGCCGCGCGATGGGTGTCGACGTGCTCGCCTGCTCGGCCTACAAGTTCTTCGGACCGCACGCCGGGCTGCTCGCGGCTGACCCCGCGCTGCTCGCCGATCTCGCCCCGGACAAGCTGCGCCCGGCCCCCGACACCGGCCCCGATCGCTGGCAGACCGGCACCGCCAGCTTCGAGGCGATCGCCGGCATCGGCGGTGCGCTCGAGTACCTCGACGAGGTCCGCATGGACGCGATCGTCACCCACGAGTCGGACCTGACCGAACGGTTCCTCTCCGGCGTCGCACCGCTTCGGCACGTCCAGCTCCACGGCCCGGCCGAGGCGACCGGCCGCACCCCGACGTTCGCGGTGACGCTGGACGGCCTGACCCCGACGGCGGTGGCCGAGGCCTTCGCGACGCACGGGATCAACGTGTGGGCGGGGCACTACTACGCGCTCGAGCCGATGCGCGCGCTCGGCCTGCTGGACGCTGGCGGGGCGGTCCGGATCGGCTTCGCCCACTACCACCGCACCGACGACGTCGACCGGGTGCTCGAGGTGCTGGCCGACCTGACCCGCTGAACCTCGCGCGACCCGGTATCGACCGGCCGGACCGCCACGTCCGCCGACGCCAGGACCAAGCAGCGCTCAGGGCCCCGACGCCACGTCATCCGCCTCGTCCTCGGCGACCGCAGCGGCGACGACGTCGGGGACCGCCTCCTGCCCGTGCCGGTCCACCAGCCATGCGTCGATGCGGCGCCACCACCAGGCGAGCCAGGCGGCTCTGGCGATCCGCGTGGACGGGATGTCCTCGGCGGGCACGCGCCAGGCCTTGACCTCGACCTCGCCGTCCATCGGCAGCCCACGCCACAGGTCGACGATGCCCGAGAGGTCCTCCAGACCGGTATGCGCGACGAACACCACGTCGGCGTGCGGTGCGGCCTCCAGCGCAGCCAGGGTCCCGCCGGTGCGCGGGATGAGCACGTGGCGCAGCTCCCGCGCGTCCTCCGCGGCGACGTGCTCGTCGAGCTCCTCGAGCTTGGTGATCGACCGCAGCCGCCGCCCCGGCGTGAAGTTGCGCCCCTCGGGGAAGATCACCAGCGCATCACCGGCGTCGAGCCTGCCAGCCAGCGTGGCGATCGCCCCGGTGCCGGTTCCGGTCCGACGATCCGGGAAGACGAAGAAGCTCGGTACCCGGTGGAAGGCCACATCGACGACCGGCGCCCACTGCAGGGAGCCCTTGAGGACCACCTGTGGGCGGTAGCCGAGCTCGAGCAACCCGTCGACCAGCAGGAACGAATCCCCCGGCCCCGCGTGCCGCGCCAGCACGAGCATCGGTGGGCGCCGGTCGGTGGCGCCCTCCGCCACCCGGGCCTCGTCCAGGTCGGCGACGATACGCAGGTTGAACCGCCGCTCGACGGAGTGGACGAGCCGGCTGGCGTACCAGCACATGAGCGCGTAGTGCGCCCGCTGCCACCGCTCCCGCCGGACCCGCCGTCCGAGACCGCTGGCGATCCACAACCCGAACAGAGCCACCAGGGTCAGCGACTCCACCACGAGCGCCACGAGCAGCAGCCACAGCAGCCGCAGCGGCCGCCACCGCCCGGGGATCCAGTGCGAGGCGAACGCCGCCGCGATCACCCACAACGGCAGCGAGGTGACCAGCAGGACCATCAGGACGGGGACCAGCGGCGCGAGCACCAGCCGCCGGACCAGGTACGGGGGCACCACCTACGGGCCCCGGTCCGGTCGTGGCCCGGCGAACGGCACCACCTCGTCGTAGGAGCCGGTAGCGATCGCGTCGAGGTGGTCGCCGGCCGCCTCGGCAGCCCGCTCGATCCGCTCCGAAACGTCGGAGGTGTCGCGGTAGCGCAACTGCGCGGAATCGTTGTGCCGCAGTTCGGTGCCCGTCGGAAGCACGTACACCTCGACACCCGTCGGGACGCGCTGCAGCGCCTCGACGAACCGGTGGCGACGGGCGATCTCGAACGCGACCAGGCCGACCTCCCACGGCCACGTCGGCGGGGTGAGCGGCTGCTCGACGCGGCCGACCTGCAGCACGTAGACCCGTCGGGCACCCAGCTCGATCGCCCGCTCGACCGGGATGCTGTCGACCAGCCCACCGTCGAGGTGGTGCTCCCCGTCGATCTCGACCGGCGGCAGCAAGCCGGGCACGGCCGTCGTCGCCAACAGCGCCGGGATCAGCTCACCGGTGGAGAACCACCGCGCGGCTGCACGTTCGATGCTGGCGGCGACGCACTGGAACGGCAGCGTCAGTTGTTCGAAGCGGCGGACGTCGAGGTGGGTGAGCAGCAGGCGCTGGAGCCGATGGTTGCCGTGCAGGTGCGTCCGGGTGCGAGCGAAGGTGCTGGCGCGCTCGAGCAACGACGCGTCGAACGGGCTGTTCTCGTCGATCGTCGACCACAGGTGGGTGAGCCGCTCCACCGCGGTGGCGGGATCGGCGGCCAGCAACGCCCCGTTGAGCGCGCCCACCGAGGTGCCGACGACCAGGTCGGGAACGATCCCACGTTCCTCAAGCGCCCGGAGCATGCCGACCTCGGCGGCACCGTGGACGCCTCCACCGCCGAGCACGAACGCGGTCGACCCACCGGGATCACCGTCACGCGCCGAGATCATCCACACGTCCCCTCATGGGCCGACGGCCACGGTAGCTCGACCGGACCGTCGCCCCGCGAGGGATGGTGCGGCTCAGCCTCAGCTGCCGTCGCCGGTCTCGATCGGGGCACGGACGAGGTTGCCCCACTCGGTCCAGGACCCGTCGTAGTTGCGCACGTGTCCGTGTCCGAGCAGGTGGGTGAGCACGAACCAGCTGTGGCTCGACCGCTCCCCGATCCGGCAGTAGACGATCGTGTCCTGGTCCGGGGAGAGACCCTGCTCGACCTCGTAGAGCTCGCGCAGCTGTTCGACCGGTTTGAAGGTCCCGTCCTCGTTGGCGGCCCGCCCCCATGGCACACCCTTCGCGCCGGGGATGTGGCCACCGCGCATCGCCCCCTCCTGGGGGTAGTCCGGCATGTGGGTGCGTTCCCCGGTGAACTCCTGCGGGCTGCGGACGTCCAGCAGCTGCCCCTGGACGTCCAGGTGCTGCTCGACATCGTCGCGGAACGCCCGGATGGCCGCGTCGTCGCGCTCGACCACCGGGTAGTCGCTGCGCGTGACGTCCGGCTTGTCCGTGGTCATCGGCCGTTCCTCCGCGAGCCACTTGCCCCGGCCACCGTCGAGCAGCCGGACGTCCTCGTGGCCGAACAGCGTGAACACCCACAGCGCGTACGCGGCCCACCAGTTGCTCTTGTCCCCGTAGAACACGACCGTGTCGTCGCGGGAGATGCCTTTGCGGCTCATCAGCTCGGCGAACCCCGCACCGTCGACGTAGTCGCGGGTGACCGGATCCTGCAGTTCGGTGTGCCAGTCGATCTTGACCGCGCCCGGGATGTGGCCGGTCTCGTAGAGCAGCACGTCCTCGTCGGATTCGACGACCGTCAGCCCTGGCTCACCGAGGTGGTCGGCCAACCAGTCGGTCGTCACCAGCACCTGCGGGTTGGCGTAGCCGGCGATCTTCGCGTCGTCGTCGTGGCTCGGGACGCCCATGTGCTCGCTCCTGCGGTCGTTGGTCTGCGGTCGGCGGCGCTCGGTCGGCGGCGCACGGTCGGCGGTCGATGGTCGACGGCGCACGGTCGGTCGCGTGCGGCCGGAGGTCGGCCACGAGGGGCCACGCCCCGGCGAAGGTACGGTGCCGCCGGTCGATCCTCGCCCACGGTAGGAGCCACGAGCGGATGAGCTTGCCCGCGAACCTTGAGAACGTGGTGAACGAGTTCGCCGCGGCACCGATGGAGCTGCGCATCGAACTGCTGGTGGAGTACACCGACAAGGT
>SKJX01000131.1 GCA_007121785.1 Nitriliruptoraceae bacterium | reverse complement strand
TGTGCATGTCGTCGCTCTCGCAGTACAACAGCCGGGTCTTCCAGGTGCCGCCGTCGCTGGGGGTCGACGCGCGGATCCTCAACGGCTACTGCTACCTGTCACCGGTCGAGATCGCCGACCCAGGCGTTATCGAGGCCCGGGTCCCGGACTTCACGGAGCGCGCCGGTCACTACTTCCAGAACTGGGACGCGCTCTACGAGGCGTGGCTGGGCAAGGTCCAGGACAACATCGCGGCGATCGAGTCGCTCGACTTCTCCCCACTGCCGGAGACCGAGCCGATCGAGACGGTCATGGAGGGCAAGGGCGTCAGCAGCGGATGGCAGCTGCTGGCCGACTACCGCCGGTTCAAGGACCTCACGCTCAAGATCTGGCAGCTGCACTTCGAGTTCCTCAACCTCGGCTACGCCGCTTACCTCGACTTCTTCGGGTTCTGCAAGGAGTCGTGGCCGAACATCCCGGACCTGGCCATCGCCCGGATGGTGTCGGGCATCGAGGTGGATCTCTTCCGCCCCAACGAGGAGCTGAAGAAGCTGGCGCAGCAGGCGGTCGACCTCGGTGTCGCGGACGCGTTCGACCACGAGGACCCCGACGAGGTCCAGGCCCAGCTGCAACGCTCCGACGCCGGCCAGCGGTGGCAGGCAGCGTGGGACGAGGTCAAGGATCCGTGGTTCAACTTCAGCGACGGCACCGGCTTCTACCACTTCGACGCGCCGTGGATCGAGAAGCTCGAGGTGCCCTACCGGTTCCTCCGCGACTACATCACCAAGATCCAGGCTGGTGAGGACATCTCCCGACCGATGGAGGAGATCCAGGCCGAGCGCGACCGGATCGTCGGGGAGTACCAGGAGCTGCTGGACACCGACGAAGAGCGCGAGACCTTCGACGCCAAGCTCGGCCTCGCCCGCACGGTGTTCCCCTACGTGGAGAACCACAACTTCTACATCGAGCACTGGTCGATGTCGGTGTGGTGGCGCAAGCTCCGCGAGCTCGGCGCGACCCTCGCCAAGGAGGGCGTGACCGAGCGCGAGGACGACGTCTACATGCTGAAGATCGACGAGATCGACGAGGTGCTGTGGGACGTCGTCAAAGCGTGGACGACCGCGGGCGAACCTCGCAGCCGCCACATCTGGCCACCCAAGCTGGCGGAGCGCCGCCGGATCTACGAAGCGCTGAAGCAGTGGGACGCCCCGAAGGCGCTCGGTGAACCACCGGAGGTGGTGACCGAACCGTTCACGGTGATGCTCTGGGGGATCACGACCGACTCGATCTCGAGCTGGCTGGGATCCGACGGCGACACCAGCGACGGCATCACGGGGATGGCCGCCTCACCGGGCGTCGCTGAGGGCCCTGCCCGCGTCATCGAATCGGCGGAGGACATCGGCGACATCCAGGATGGCGAGATCCTCGTCGCCCCGATCACCGCACCCGCCTGGGCGCCGGCGTTCTCCAAGATCCAGGCGACGGTGACCGACATCGGTGGCGTGATGTCACATGCGGCCATCGTCTGCCGCGAGTACCAGGTCCCGGCCGTCACCGGCACCGGCTACGCCACCCGGGACATCAAGACCGGCCAACGGATCCGCGTGGACGGCACCGCCGGCACGGTGACCATCCTCGACGACTGACCAGGGACCTGGCGGCGTCCGGGCGATGACCGGACGCCGCCGACCGACGAGGGAGTACGCACGCATGTTGAGCCAGGAACACAACGACACCCTGACGCGCGTCGGGCCAGGCACGCCGATGGGCGAGCTGCTGCGCCGGTACTGGTATCCGGTCGCCATCGCCCGGGACCTCGAGGAGTTCCCCGTCAAGCGGGTACGGCTGCTCGGCGAGGATCTGGTCGTCTGGAAGCAGCCGGACGGCGATTACGGGATCATCCAGGAACGCTGCCCACACCGGCACGCATCGCTGGCCTACGGCGTCGTCGAAGCCGACGGCATCCGTTGCGGCTACCACGGCTGGATGTTCGACCGTGAAGGATCATGCCTCGACCAACCGGCGGAACCGGAAGGTTCCAACTTCAAGGAGAAGGTGGACGTCTTCACCGGTCGGGCGCAGCAGCTCGGCGGGCTGGTCTTCGCCTACCTCGGGCCTGACCCGGCCCCGCAGCTGCCTCGCTACGAGGCGTTCGTGATGGACGGCATCCGCGACATCGGCCACAGCGTCCTGCCGTGCTCGTGGTTGCAGATCATGGAGAACGCCGTCGACCCCCACCACGTCGAGTGGCTCCACGGCCGGTACTTCCAGTTCCTCGCGGAGAAGAAGGGGTTCACGGCACCGGCGGCGTTCCAGAAGCGGCACGTGCAAACCGCCTTCGACGCCTTCGAGCACGGCATCGTCAAGCGCCGCCTCCTCGAGGGGCAGAGCGAGGAGAGCGACGACTAGCGGATCGGCCACCCCCTGGTGTTCCCCTACCAGATGTGGGTCGGCGGCAACGGGCTGTATCAGATGCAGATCCGCGTGCCGGTGGACGACGAGACGACCTGGTTCCTGCTCTACACGATCCACAAGCCGGAAGGGGTCGAGCCACCCGTGCAGGACGGACCCGTCGTCAGCTACGAGTTCCCCTTCCGGGACGAGCACGGCCACCACATCGTCGACTTCATCGAAGGCCAGGACGTCATGGCCTGGGTCACGCAGGGCCGGGTCGCTGACCGCACAGCCGAGCACCTGGGCAAGTCGGACGTCGGCATCCTGATGCTGCGGCGGATGTTCAAGGAGAACATCGCCGCGGTCGAGGACGGCAACGATCCGCTCGGCACCGTGCGCGAACCTCACGACGTGGTCGAACTGCCGCTGGAGAAGGACAAGTTCGGCGCGGGCTACGCGTTCGCGACCCAGTGGATCGATCAGGGTTCGATGCGCTACAGCCCGCAGAAGGACGCGCTGAAGCAGCTCCACCTCGACGCCGCCATCGAACGCGGCGAGGTGGAGCTCGAGGAGGTCGACTCCTGAGCGCCCCGGAACCTCGCACCGACGCAGCGCGGGTACCGCACGCCGCGGATGACTCCGCGTCCCACGGGTCGCAGCGCCGTTCGCCGTTGCGGGGGGATCGATGGGACGTGGACCGCATGAACCATCTCCACGATCTGCCGCGCTACTGCCCCGACTGCGGTGTCACGCTCACCGAGGAGGACGACCTGGCCGTGGAGTACTGGCAGGGCGAGCAGCGCATCTACCACGTGTGGTGCCGGACCTGTTCCTGGGCCGGCGACATCACACGGGTCCGGCGCATGGTCGGCCACGAACCGGCGGACTGACCGATGTTTCGCCCGTGCGCGACGTGGCTCCCGCCCTCTTGGCCGGGAGCCACCGCTTGACGTGCGCCGTCGGCTTGGGACGCTTCGATGGACCCTGGAAGCCGACGAGCGATCCGCGCCGGTGACGCACGCACCCGAGACCACCCCCTCCCCTCCCCGGGATCGGCCCGAACAGGTCGTGGTGGTCGGCGGCGGGTTCGGGGGGTTGCTGCTCGCCCGGGAGCTCGCCCAGGCCGGCGCACGCGGCCAGCCGCTCAAGGTCACCCTGATCGACCAGCGCAACCACCACACCTTCCAGCCGCTGCTCTACCAGGTCGCCACCGCCGGGCTGCAGCCACCGGACATCGGCATCTCGCTGCGGGCGACGCTGCGCCGCCACCCGCCGAAGATCCGACTCGGCGAGGTCGTCGACGTCGACCCGGACGCCCACGAGGACGGGTCGCTGACGTTCGTGATCGCCGGCGGGGGGCCGACCGGGGTAGAGCTCGCCGGGGCCTTGGCCGAGCTGGTCGAGCTGGTGGTCAGCCGCGACCACCCCGATCCGGACACCTCGCGGGTGAGGATCGTCCTGGTCGAGGTGATGGACCGGCTCCTCGGCGGGTTCTCGAGCCGTTCGGCGGAGCAGGCCAGGCACGAGCTCGAGCGGCGCGGGGTGGAGGTCCGGCTCGGCACTGGCATCGCCCAGGCCACCGAGGCCCACGTCACCTTCGACGACGACGTCCTGCGGGCGCGCATCCTGGTGTGGGCCGCCGGCGTCGCCGCGTCGCCGCTGGCTCAGGCGCTGGGGGTCGAACTCGGCCCAGGCGGACGGCTACCCGGCCTGGATCGCGTGGTCGGTGCTCCACCTGTGGATGTTGATCGGGTTCGAGAAGCGGGTCGGGGTGCTGGCCAGCTGGGTCTGGAACTACCTGTTCCGTGACCACGCCGCGCGGCTGATCGTCGATCAGCGCGAGGCGGGCGGTCGTAGCGCCTCCGATGACTCCTCCGCTGCCGTGGCGCCGCCGGAACCCTGACCCGGACCGCAGACCACCGGGATGTGGCCAGCTCGGCATGTCATTGGTCCATTAGGCTCGCGGAGCCTGGCCCGGCGCGAGACACATCGCTGGCCTGTACACGGCCCGGCTTCCGTGGACGACGAACGGATTCGACCGTGCCGACCATGATGGCGCAGGAGATCGCCCAGCAACCCGAGGCGCTGGCGCGGACCTTCGACCGCCTGCTCCCTCGACGGGACGAACTCCGTGCACTGGCGGCCGGACGACGGCACGTGCTGTTCATCGCGCGGGGGACCTCCGACAACGCGGCGGTCTACGGCCGCTACCTCGTCGAGATCCACGCCGGGCTCGGCGCCTCTCTCGCCGCACCGAGCCTGGCCACCCACTACACCGTGGAACGCGACCTCACCGACACGCTGGTCGTCGCCGTCTCCCAGTCCGGTGCGACCACGGAGATCGTCGACGCGCAGCGATGGGCCGCCGACCACGGTGCCCGGACGGTCGCGATCACCAACGAGCCGGCCAGCCCGCTGGCGGACACGGCGCACCTGGCGCTCGTGACCGCAGCCGGACGTGAGGTCGCGGTGCCGGCGACCAAGAGCCACACCACCCAGTTGGCCGCGATCGCCGTGATCGCAGATGCGCTCGGGCCGGATCGTGACCGGCTGGAGCCGCAGCTGCGCGCGGTCCCCGACGCCGTCCATGCGATCCTGGCCGACCGCAAAGGTGTCGACGAGGCCGTATCCGAGCTGGCACGGGCCGACGCCATCCTGGTCAGCGGCCGCGGGTTGGCCTTCGCCACCGCGCTCGAGGTCAGCCTCAAACTGGAGGAGACCTGCCTGGAGCCGGTCCGGGGCCTGTCGTACGCCGACCTGCGTCACGGCCCGATCGCGGTGGTCGACCACGACGTGACCACCGTGCTCATCGCGGCCCGGGAGGGGCCGATGCTGCCTGGTATGCGCGAGCTGGCCGACGACCTGCGCGACCTGGGTGCTCGTACCGTGGCGATCGGTGGCGATGCCGGCTTCCGATCGATCGCTGGGATCGCGGTCGACGGACCGGACCTGCCCGAGCGCGTCGCTCCGATCGGTCTGGTGGTGCCAGGCCAGCTCGTGGTCGAGGCGTTCGCCCGGTCACGCGGCCTCGACCCGGATGCTCCCCGCAGCCTGTCCAAGGTGACCGAGACCGATCGGGACTCGGCCGACAGCGCCGGGTGACCGGTCGGTCATGCGAGGTCACCGTCCCGCTCGCTGCCCCGGTCCGACCACGACAGGTCCGCGGTGAGCCGGTACCGATCTCCGCGGTAGACCGACCGGACGAACTCCACCGCTCGACCGTTGGCATCCCACGTGGCTCGCTCGAACAGGAACGCCGGTGAGTGCAACGGGACGTCCAGCGTCCCGGACTCCCTCTCGTCGGTGACGGTCGGCTCGATCGACTGCACACCGTGGTCGATCACGACGCCCTTGCGAGCGAGCAGGTCGGAGAACGACGCGTCCACCAGGTCGCCAGGTTCCAGCGGACCGATCACGTCCAGCGGCAGGTTGAGGGTCTCGATCGCCATCGGTGCGACGTCCGCCAGCCCGAGCTGGACGAGCCGCAGGATCCGCTCGGACGGGGAGAGCTCCAGCTGACGTCCCAGCCGTGGTCCGGCATGCAGCTCCTCGAGGCTCAACTCCCGGCTGCTCGGGAGCCGGACCTCGTTCGCGCATGTCCTGCGAGAAAGAGAGCACGGCCAGCGACGGCGCGACCTTGGGCTCAGCCACGAACGTGCCCGCGCCCTGCCGGCGAACGACCAAGCCTTCGCGCGCCAACTCGTCGATCGCACGGCGCAGGGTCATCCGCGAGACACCGAACTCGGTGGCCAGGGCCCGTTCCGGCGGCAGTGCATGGCCGACCTCCAGGTCCGCGATGGGACCCCGGATCTCGTCCCGGATCGAGTGGTACTCGACCTGCTGCACGCGACCTGCCGTACGGCCCCACCGTAGAGGTCTAGACCACACGCTCCCAAGCAGCCGTCACATCTCCCGTACCGCACGGATCGGTTGGGACCCACCTACCCCGCACCGGCCACGCGAAGCGAGCGCACCGGCCGTTGGTGGCTGCCCGGCCGCGACGCGCTAGACCGGTTCCGGGACCAGCTCGGTGCAGCGCAGGGTGGCGTCGATCTCCTGGCGCATGTCGAGCTCCACCGGGACGGAGAGCTCGTCGCCGCACTCGTCCAGGATCCAGCGCACCGTCGGTCGTTCGAGTTCACGCGGGTGGATCTCGACGACGACCCCCCGATGGCCCGCGAGGCGACCGTCGAGTGCGCGGACCCAGCGCCCGACGGGGAACGGCGGCAGGAGTTGCCGCAGCAGGGCGACCAGTTCCTGGTTGAGGTGGTTGCCGGCCATCCCGGAGAGCTCGGCGGCGACCTGATCCGGCAGCATCGCCCGCCGGTAGGGCCGATCGGAGCTCAGGGCGCTGTGGACGTCGGCGACCGCTCCGATCTCCGCGATCAGCAGCATCCTGCCGGAGCCGACCTCCTCGGCGTCGAGCCGAGCACCGATCCGGTTGCGGCCGATCAACCCGCGCGGGTAGCCGCCGCCACGCTGACGTTCGTGGTGCTGGTAGGCGACGTGGGCGGGCAGGAGGCTGGCGACAGGCATCCGCCGGGCGAGCTCGAAGCCCATCCGAGGGTGTTCCTTGACCGCGGCGAACTCCTCGGTCGAGAGCTTCCCCGGCTTGTCGAGGATCGCTGCATCGATGTAGATCTTGCCGATGTCGTGCAGGAGGCAACCGAGGGCCAGCTCACGTAGCCGACCCCGGGTCATCCCCATCCGGGCGCCGATCAGCGTGCCCACCACCGCGACGTCGACCGAGTGCTCGAACGTGTAGCGGTTGTGGGTCTTGAGCGAGTCCAGCCCCTCGACGGTCGATGACTCGAGGATCTCGTCGATCAACATCTCCACGTCGAGGTAGAGCCGTCCGAGGAGGTCCTCCGCATCAGCGATCGGCAGCGCCTGCTCACCGAGGTCAGCGACCGCATCATCGACCGAACCCTCGCCGCGTCCACGATCGGTCGCGACCGCTTCCACCTGACCGAACATGTCGGCGACGTGGTTGGTGACGGTCGCTCGGACACGGTGGCTGATGAGGTCCCGGGGGGCGACGTCGTCGGCCAGACCGTCCTGGATGTCGAGGGCGTAATGCCCCCGGGCTCCCAACAACCGAAGGTAACGGTCGGTCAGCTCGGTCCCCGCTGTGAGCAACGGCCGACCGACGTCGTCGTAGATCGGCCGGCCGAGGACGTCACCTGGCCGGACGGTCTCGAGTTCACGACGTTGCATGCGGACCCCGGTCGTCGTAGGGATGACCCGACGGGGTGGCGTTGGCCCGGATGGCCCGACGGGGACGGACGAACCGTCGTGGCGGTCCCACGTCCCGGGGCGGGCTTGCGAACACGCCTCCCAGAAGGTCGGCCGCGACCGCCACCGCTCAAGCCCCGAGGATCGTCCGGCCACACGCGTCCGGCACCAACTAGGTTCCCCGGTCCACGGGACGTTCGATCCCCTCGCAGGCGGTGACCCGGCACCTATGACCCTGACCAAGACCTCGATCTGGGACCTCTACCTCGACGTCGACGACGCGTCCGCGATCCTCGAGGCGCTGGCCGTCTTGGAGCGCAACCGGGCGGTGCGCGAGCCGCTACCGCTCGAGGACGCCCACCGGCTCCTGGCGCGTTTGCGCACGATCGCGAGCATCAGCGCCGAGGAGAGCATCTCCTGGGCGGAGGAAGCGGACGTCCGTCGGGAGGAGGCCGAGGTCGACGGGGTCCGGTGGGGATCGGCGGCCATCGCTGCCCGGATGCGCGACGTGGCCGAGGAGCTGGCGGCTGGCTCGCAACGGATCGCGGCGTCAGCGATGGCGGCGGCGGAGGATCTGGCGCGGCGCCTACCCGACGAACCGTCACCGGAGGTCCGCGCCGCAGCGGAGGCGACCGCCCGGCAGGTCGCCGAACTCCTCGCCCGGCGGGACCGTGGGGAGCTCTGAGGTCACGGTCGGTCCGCGCCCGGGCGGACCGAAGCGTGTGCGCCTGCGATCGCATCTGTGCCACGGTGCACACGCATCCGGCCCGACGGGCGGCGCGTCGCCGGCTCACCGCTCGCGTTCGGGGCGGCTGACCTCCCCTGCATCCTGCTCGGCACGGACCTCAGCCAGCAGCCGATCGTCACCGCTGGGGGCGTCGGCCTCGGTGGCCTGCCAGCCGTCGGGCGGGCTGGTGGTGGTCGCGCGCTGCTCCGCCTCCGCGGTCACCCGCTCCACGAACTCGTCGTGCCGAGCGGCGGCTGCACCCAGGTCGATGTGGTGATCGAGCGCGTCCCGGCCGTCCAACGTGACGAGTTGGTCGACCGCGGACAACGCGACGTCCTGCATGGAGACCACCTGTGTGTCGACGTGAGTGAAGAGGCCGTCGGGGATCGTCAGCTCGTGCGTCGAGGTGTCGCCGTCCTGATCGATCTCGACCTGGTAGAGCTGGTTGCCCGCCGGGATGACGTTGATCGCGGCCATGTTCGACCTTGCTGTCGCGTGGGTCACTGGGACGAGTGTTCACCGGTGCGGTGGCGCCCGGCAGGCGCCCCGGCCGGGCCGGTCGGCGGCGTCACCGACGTGCGCCGACGTGCGCCGAACGGCGGATCGCACCCTGCCTGCCGACCGCCCACGCGTCGAACGCGCGCTCCGGCTGCCCGGCCACCTGACCGTTCGGCCTCGGCAGCCTCCGGGGGCTCACGTGGCAGCTGAGGACCATCTGCTCTGGGGGGCGCTGCACGCCCTGCGTAGCGTGGGACCAAGGCGTCGGAAGGGGCGTCATGGCAGGACCACAGCTCGGCGGTGCCGCCGTCATGGCCGTCGACGAACTCGACACACTCATCCTCGCCTTGCGCGCGGACGGTTACCGGGTGGTCGGACCCACGATACGTGACGGCACGATCGTCCACGCAGACCTCGAACGATCGTCCGACCTACCGCAGGGCTGGACCGACGAGCAGGGTCCGGGGACCTACCGTGCCCGCTCGGTGGATGGCGACGCCCAGTTCAGCTACGCCGTCGGGCCCTCCAGCCCGAAGGAGGAGCTGTTCCCTCCGCGACAGCGGCTCTGGACCGCGACCTCCGACGGCGATGCGAGCTTCCAGGTGGTCGAGGAGGTCCGCGAGACCCCACGGATCGCGTTCCTCGGGCTGCGCGGCTGCGAACTCGCGGCCATCGCCATCCAGGACCGCGTGTTCCTCCGGGGCAGTTACCAGGACGAGGTCTACGCCGCCAACCGCTCGGACACGCTCCTGATCGCCGTCGAGTGTGGTTCACCGGGCGGTACCTGCTTCTGCGCCTCCATGGGGACCGGTCCCCGCGTCGACGATGGTGCGGACCTGATCCTCACCGAACTGCTCGACGGCGACCCACGCTTCCTCGTGCGGGTCGGCAGCGACACCGGTGCTGCCCTCCTGGAGCGGCTGACCCACCGCGAAGCGTCGGCAGCGGATCTCGACGCACGCGAGCAGGTCGTGACCGCCGCGGCCGCGATGATGGGGCGGACGCTGGACACCGACGGGCTGCACGACCTGCTCCTGGACAACCTCGACCACCCGCGGTGGGACACGGTCGCCGACCGTTGCCTGGCGTGCACGAACTGCACCCTGGTCTGTCCGACCTGCTTCTGCAGCACGATCGAGGACACCACGGACCTTCGGGGGGAGAAGGCCTACCGCGACCGGCGTTGGGATTCCTGCTTCGGCCTGGAGTTCAGTCATGCGACCCCGGCCAGCGTGCGTACGTCGACCAAGGCCCGCTACCGCCAGTGGATGACGCACAAGCTCGCGACCTGGATCGATCAGTTCGGCACCTCGGGCTGCGTCGGCTGTGGCCGGTGCATCACCTGGTGTCCGGTCGGCATCGACATCACCGAGGAGGCCGCGGCGATCCGTCGGGCCTCCGATCCGACGCCCGCGGACCTGCCCGTGCCACCGACGGGAGCGCGATGATGACGACCCTCGAGCTCCCGACGCGAGGCGAGCTGACCGGCCGCCCCTACCAGGTCTCCACGGTCCGCCATCAGACCCACGACGTCGTGACCATCGATGTGCGCCCCGAACAGGACCCGATCGCGTTCCAGCCCGGCCAGTTCGACATGGTCTACGTCTACGGGGTCGGGGAAGCGGCGATCTCGATCTCCTCCGACCCGGCGACCCCCGGGCTGCTCTCGCACACGATCCGTGCGGTCGGATGGGTCACCAAGGCGCTCAACCAGCTCCAGCCCGGCGCGACCATCGCGATCCGTGGACCCTACGGCCGGCCCTGGCCGTTGGAGCAGGCGCAGGGGCGCGACCTGGTGATCGTCGCCGGCGGGATCGGTCTCGCTCCCGTGCGTCCGGCCATCGTGCAGGCCCTCCACCAGCGCGAGCGCTTCGGTCGTGTCGTCCTGCTCGTCGGCGCCCGGAGCCCTCGGGACCTGGTGTTCCGCGACGACCTCGACCGGTGGAACGCCGACCGCGGCATCGACGTGCACGCGACCGTCGACAGTGCCGTGCGCGGCTGGACCGACCACGTCGGTGTGGTCACCACGCTCATCCCCCGCGTGCCCTTCGACCCGGAGAACGCGGTGGTCCTGGCCTGCGGCCCCGAGGTGATGATGCGAGCGACCGCCCGGTCGATGCAGGCCCGCGGCGTGCCGGCCGAGCGCATCCATGTGACGCTGGAACGCAACATGAAATGCGGTGTGGGCACGTGCGGCCACTGCCAGCTCGGGCCGTTGTTCCTCTGCCGGGACGGGCCGGTGTTCGCATGGCCGGAGGTCGCGGACCTGCTGGAGGTGCGCGAGCTCTAGGTGAGGATCGCCGACCACCGCCACGGCCAGGTCAGGAGGTGAGTGAGGTGCACGACGGCATCGGACGACCGACGGTTGCGGTGTGGAAGTTCGCGTCATGCGACGGCTGCCAGCTGTCGCTGCTGTCCGCCGAGGACGAACTGCTCCGCATCGCCGAGGAGGTCCACATCGCCTACTTCCTGGAGGCGACCCGTGAGGTCGTCGAGGGACCCTACGACCTCTCGCTCGTCGAGGGTTCGATCACCACCCCGGACGATGCGGAGCGGATCCGTCACGTGCGCGACATCTCGACGACGTTGATCACGATCGGGGCGTGCGCGACGGCAGGTGGCATCCAGGCGCTCCGCAACTTCGGCGATCTCGACGCGTTCCGCTCGCTGGTCTACGCGCGACCTGAGGTCGTCGCATCACTCGCGGACTCCACGGCGATCGCCGAGCACGTCCCCGTGGACCTCGAACTGCGAGGGTGCCCCATCGAGACCGATCAACTGGTCGAGGTCATCAGCGCGGTTCTCGCGGGCCGCAAACCGGTGACACCGACCCACTCGGTCTGTGTCGAGTGCAAGCTGCGCGGCAACGTGTGCGTGGCCGTGGCGGACGGCACACCCTGCCTCGGTCCGGTCACGCAGGCAGGTTGTGGCGCCCGCTGCCCCGCGTTCGCTCGCGGCTGCTACGGCTGCTTCGGACCCACCGAGAGCCCCAACCCCGCATCCCTGAGTGCCTGGCTCGAGGAGCAGTTCGGCGTGGACCACCCCGAGCTGCTCCGTCTCTACCGGACGTTCAACGCCGACGCCCCGGCGTTCCGGTCGGAGTCACGGCGCCACGAGGAGGTCGCGCCGTGAGCCACACCCATGATCGGCGCATCTCCGTCGAGGCGCTCGCACGCCTCGAAGGCGAAGGAGCGATGCACGTCCAGGTCACCGATGGGACCGTGGAACGGGTGGAGCTCTCGATCTACGAGCCACCTCGCTACTTCGAGGCGTTGCTGCGGGGCCGCACCTACCTCGAGCCACCGGACATCACGGCTCGCATCTGCGGCATCTGCCCGGTCGCCTACCAACTCTCGGCGATCAACGCGATCGAGTCGCTCTGTGTGACACCTGGCTCGGGGCGTGACCGGGGACTCCAGGTTCCGGACGGGATCCGTCAGCTGCGCCGGTTGCTCTACTGCGGCGAATGGATCGAGAGCCACGTCCTGCACGTGTTCATGCTCCACGCACCGGACTTCCTCGGGTACCAGGGATCGATCGAGATGGCCGCCGACCACCGCGAGCTGGTCGAGACGGCGTTGCGGATGCGCAAGGCCGGCAACCAACTGTTGGAGGTCATCGGCGGTCGGGCGATCCACCCGATCAACGTGCGGGTGGGCGGGTTCCATCGGGCACCCACCCGCGGTGAGCTCGATGCGCTGGTCGACGAGCTGACGTGGAGCCGGGACGCAGCCATCGAGACGGTCCGGGTGGTCGCGGGGTTCACCTTCCCCGACTACGACCAGGACCCCACCTACGTGGCGTTGCGGCCCGAGGCCGGTTCCGGGCCCGTCGGCGCGACCGACTACCCGCTCGAGGGGGGGCGTGTGGTGAGCACGACCGGCCTGGACATCCCGGTGGAGGACTGGCCAGAACACTTCCACGAGGAGCACCTGCCCCACTCCACCGCGTTGCACGGACGCATGCGTGGGGGCGGCACCTACCTGGTCGGGCCGACCGCCCGGTTCAACCTCAACGCCGATCGGCTGCCCGACGAACTGCTGGAGCTGGCCACGGAGGTCGGCTGCTCCCCTCCGGTCACCAACCCGTTCCGCAGCATCGTCGTCCGCGCCATCGAGACCGTCTACGCGCTGGACGAGGCGCTCCGTCTGATCGCCGCCTACGAACGGCCGGAGGTCCCGGCGGTCCCGGTGGTCGCGGTCGCTGGCGTCGGCCACGGTGCCACCGAGGCCCCGCGGGGGATCCTCTACCACCGCTACGAACTCGACGCGGACGGCCTGATCACCGACGGGGTGATCGTGCCACCCACCTCCCAGAACCAACCCGCGATCGAGGAGGACCTGCTGGGCTTCGTGCAGTCCCACCTCCACCTCGATGACGAGCGGTTGCAGTGGCAGTGCGAGCAGGCGATCCGCAACTACGACCCGTGCATCTCATGCTCGACCCACTTCCTGGATCTCACGGTGGACCGGAGGTGAGCCTGATCGTCTTCGGCGTCGGCCACCCTGACCGCGGCGACGACGCGGCCGGGCCGCTGGTCGCTGATCTGCTCGCGAACGACCCGCACGTCTCCGTGCGGCACGTCACCGGCGACCCGAGCATGATGTTGACCGACCCGCTCTGGCTGCCGGACGCCGAGGTCGTCCTCGTCGATGCGGTCGTCACGGGCACCGAACCTGGGGCGGTGCACGCCTGGTCGATGCTGGAGCTCCTCGTGCGTGCTGCCCCGTCCAGCGGCGGGACCCACGACCTGGGCATCACCACGACGCTCCGGCTGGCGGAAGCCCTCGATCGCCTGCCCCGCAGCCTCACCGTCGTCGGGATCGAGGGTGCGCGGTTCACGACCGGCAGCGAACCATCGCACGCCGTGCTCACGGCGGTCGAACGGGTCGCCACCACCCTCGCCATGCGGGCCCGGTCGTCCACCGCGTCCGCTGGGCTGACCCGGCTGCGGGTGCACCCGCAGTAGAGTTCCCCACCGGCGATGCGGAAGGCGTGACCTTGGCGAGCGGTTCGGTGGTGGTGGTCGGTGCGTCCATGCTCGACCTGATCAGCTACGTGCCACGGTTCCCACAACCAGGCGAGACGCTGCACGGCTCGTCGTTCCAGATGGGCTACGGCGGCAAGGGCGCCAACCAGGCGGTGATGGCTGCCAAGCTGGGCTCGTCGGTGGCCATGGTGGCCAAGCTCGGCACGGACGTGTTCGGCGACGACACGTACGACAACTTCGTCGCCCAGGGGGTCGACACCGCCCATGTCCACCGAACCGACGCCGCGTCCTCCGGGGTCGCGCCGATCGCGGTCCAACCTGACGGCGCGAACGCGATCATCATCGTCGCCGGCGCCAACGACCACCTCACCGTCGACGAGGTCGAGCAGGCCCGCGCCACGATCGCCGCCGCCGAGGTGGTCGTCTGCCAGCTCGAGATCCCGCTGGCGGTGACCGAGGCCGCGCTGCGCATCGCCCGTGACGAGGGCGTGACCACCGTCCTCAACCCGGCGCCGGCGCGCGAGGAGCTCCCGGGCGACCTGTACCACCTCGCCGACATCCTGTGCCCGAACGAGCCGGAGACCGAGCTGCTGACCGGCGCGCCGGTCGCCACCACGGACCAGGCCGTCGCTCAAGCGCAGGCGCTGCGCCACCGGGGCGCGGGCGCGGTCGTGCTCACCCTGGGCGAACGCGGCTGCCTGGTGGTCGACGACCACGGGGCGACCGAACTGCCGAGCGACGACGTCGAGGTGGTGGACACGACCGGTGCGGGGGATGCGTTCGTCGGTGGGCTCGCGCACTTCCTGGCGGGCGGTGCGGACCTGCGCGACGCCGCCGGCCGCGCCTCCCGGCTCGCGGCGATCACCGTGACCGCTCGAGGCACCCAGACCAGCTTCCCCGATGCGGCGGAGGTCCCGGCCGAACTGCTCACGCCCGGCTCACCGCCGCCGTCCTGACCTGCAGCCGAGCTCAGTACATGATCGTGCGGGTCAGGTGGTGCGGCCAGAAGGTGGCGTGGTAGGCCTTCCACAACCGGAAGTCGAGCTGCGGGATGACGATGCGGCGCCCGTCCGGCCGCCGGACGTTGATCGCGTCGGTGAGCAGCGCGGTGGCGTGCAGCGTGTTGGCCCGGATCTCGATCTCCTCATCGCTGTCGCGTGGGATCAGCTCGCGGGCGTTGATCGCCTGTTCGAGCGCCGGCGTGTAGACGAGGATGCCCATCACGCGCAGCGCGACCGGGACGATGTAATCGGCGAACGCGGTCATGCGGTGCAGGTCCTGCAACGCGACCAGCCCGGCGCCCTGCATCGACCACAGCGCGAGCTGCGCGAGCTTGTAGAACCGCACCGTCCGGCCCCGGTGGGTCGACACGTCGTCGAACCGCGGGAACTCCTCGATGAGCCGTTCGAGCAGCCCGTCACCGTCGGCGTACAGCGCCGGGGCGCAGTCGTGGACCCACCGGTGGAAGCGGCCGTCGTAGCGGTCCACGAGGACCTCGCCCACCTCGTTGAGGATCCGTGCCCGCTCCTCGAGCATCGGCATCGTGATCGAGCCCTGGAAGATCGCGTCGAGGTCGTCGCGGGTCACGCCCGCCAGGTAGCTGCCGTCGAGCAGGGGCACGTCAGCGGCCAGCGCATCGTGGAGACAGGCCGACATCCCGTCGGTGTCGACCAGCTGCACCCCGTCGCGTTCGACGATGAACGGCTCGTGCGTCTCGAAGTCGGTGAAGGCGAAGTTCAGGCACGACACGAGCATGATCAGATCGATCGCGCGGTCAGCGTCGGCGTCCGGGTCGTACGGGGCGGTCGACAGGTTGCGCGGGAACGGCAGCTCCTCGTAGGCGAGCCAGGATGCCACCGACTCGACCGCCTCCTCGGAGACGGCCACGTGACGGGAGCGCTCGACGACCGGACGCACCGACTGCAGCACCGGCGAGTCCCAGTGGGGGGCGTTGGACACCGTCTGTCCTTCCATGCAGGTCAGCCACCGCCAGCTCTCAGTTGGAGTCACCGACGTGATCGGTCGAGGTCGAACCGAGGATGCCAGCATCTTCGCAGGTTCTCGACCCGATCCAGGTGAGCTTCGACGCCGACACCGCCTGGCTGCTGGCCATCCGGGGCCGGCGCACCCGCTCCGCCCGGCGCTTCACGCGGCACCTGCCATCCCGCTGGTCCTGGCACCACCGGTTCGACGGCACCCTCACGCGACTCCGTGCCCTACCCGCGCGCAGGTGACCGCACCAGCCCTGGAACCCGCCCCGGCGGCGGGGCCGGTTCACCTTCGGCCGGCTACAGGTCCGGACGTCGCGACCTCGCTCGCAGCTCGGCGATCTCGCGGCGCGAGGCCAGCATCAGCCCGGCACCGTGGCGGGTCACCGCGAGCCGGCCGAGTTTCGCGGCGAGCTCGCCGGTGGTCCGGTCGTCCCACCCGTGGGCGAGGCCGAGCACGACCCCGGCAGCGAAGCTGTCGCCCGCACCGGTGGTATCCAGCGGCTCGAGCGGTTGCGTTCGCACGGTCACCTCGCCGTCGGCGCGGACCATTCGGCAGCCCTCGGGCCCGAGCTTGAACGCCACCCGCCGCACCCCGAGCTCCAGCAGCCGAGCGAGCGCGGCACCGTCATCGCGGGCGCCGGTGAGCGCGCGGGCCTCCGCACCGGCGACCACCAGGGTGTGGACCGACGGCAGGAGGGCGCGTAGCCGGGCGGGGGCCTCCCGGGCCGGCCCGACCGGGACGTCGGCCACCACCGGCC
>SKJX01000002.1 GCA_007121785.1 Nitriliruptoraceae bacterium | reverse complement strand
GCAGCTCGGCGACGAGGTGCTCGCCCCCGACGCGGTCACCTGCATCGAGTGGGGCGACGCGATCACCGGGATGCTGCCCGCCGACCGGCTCGAGGTGGAGCTGACCCACCTCGACGAGGACACCCGCACCGTGCGGCTCACGGCCAACGGCGGCTGGTGCGATCGGTTGGACGCCGTCGCCGAGGCCTGCGCCACCTGGAGGACCACCTGATGCTGATCCTCGGTCTGGAGACCTCGACGGCGCGGACCTCGGTCGCGCTGGTCGAGCAGGACCACGTCCTGGCCTCGGCGAGCCTGAGCAAGCCCCGGATGCACGGCCGGTACCTGCTGCCGGCGATCCGGTTCTGCCTGGACCAGGCCGGCGTGGACGTCGACCGCATCCACGGGGTCGCCGTCGGGCTCGGTCCGGGGCTGTTCACGGGCTTGCGCGTCGGCATCGCCACCGCGCAGACGTTCGCCGCCGCCCGGCAGCTGCCCACCGTCGGGCTGTGCGGGCTGGACGTGCTCGCGTTCCAGGTCCGCTACTCCCGGCGGCCGATCTGCGCGACGATCGATGCCCGTCGAGGTGAGCTGTTCTGGGCCTTCTACCGCTCGTCGCCCGGCGGTGTGCAACGTGAGACCGACCTGACGGTCGGACGTGCCGACGAGTTGGCCGCGGAGATCGACGCGCAGGGCGAGGAGGTGCTCGTCGTCGGTGACGGCGTCCTCGCCTACCACGAGCAGCTGGACGTGCCGCGTGCGGAGCTGGCCGGTCCGGACGTGGCCTGGCCGGACGCCGCCGACCTCGCTGAGTTGGCCCTGCCGCGGTTCGTCCGTGAGGAGACCGTCCGCCCCGAGCAGCTGCTGCCGATCTACCTGCGCCAGGCCGACGTGCTGATCGGCTGGGAGCAGCGCGGCCGGCTGCGCGGCGGCGTCCCGCAGGCACCGACCGCGTGAGCGGTGCGGGGATCGGGGGCGGTGTCGTTCGTGCCGTCTGTCCGAGGAATCCGGACAAGCGGCACGCACAACGGCCCGGGAGCGCCACATGGCCGTCGAGGTGACAGACGGTGCTGGGTCGCGGGAGGACGGTCCGCAGACCGGTGGCGCGGACCGGGTGCGGACCACGGGGGACGCGTCCGCTCCCGTGCGGCTGCGCCCCGCGGTCCGCGCCGATGCGGCGGCCCTCGCCGAGATCTCCCGTGCCACCTCGACACCGTCGTGGAACGCGCGGATGTTCGGGGCCGAGCTCGACCGTGACGACCGGCGGTACGTCGTGGCGGTGGTCCACGGGGGCGGCGGCGAGGTTCGGGGCGGCGACGCGGATCGTGCTGACGGTGCTGTCGGCGGCGCGGATCGGGGCGGCGGCGAGGTGGTCGGCTACGGCGGCTTGGCGCTGCTCGCCGGTGACGGGCACGTGCTCGGCCTGGCGGTGGCGCCGGACCGGCAGGCGCACGGCATCGGTCGGCAGCTGCTGCTGGCGCTGCTGGCCGCCGCCGGCGATGCTTCGATGGCGGGCGTCACCTTGGAGGTCCGTCCGTCCAACGGTGTCGCACGGCACCTGTACCGTTCGTGCGGCTTCGAGGAAGCCGGTCGCCGCCCGCACTACTACCCGGACGGCGAGGACGCGCTGCTGCTGTGGTGGCACCATCCGACGGTCGCCGCCACCGACCGCGAGAGGGCCTGAGGTGTTGGTGCTCGGCATCGAGACGTCCTGCGACGAGACCGCGGTCGGGGTCGTCGAGGACCGCCTCACCCTGCGCTCCAACGTGATCGCGTCGCAGACCGAGCTGCACGCCCCGTTCGGCGGGGTCGTGCCGGAGGTCGCCGCCCGCGCCCACCTCGACCAGCTGCTGCCCACGATCGACACCGCCCTGGTCCAGGCCGGCGTCCACCTCTCCGACATCGACGCGATCGCGGTGACCTCCGGACCGGGGCTGGTCGGTGCGCTGCTGGTCGGCGTCGCCGGCGCCAAGGGGCTCGCGCTCGCCCACGACGTCCCGCTGCTCGGCGTCAACCACCTGCGTGCCCACGTCGAGGTGGCGCAGCTCGAGGTCGGCGAGCTCGAACCGCCGCTGGTCGC
The DNA here is from genome assembly GCA_007121785.1 of Nitriliruptoraceae bacterium. Lineage (GTDB taxonomy): Bacteria > Actinomycetota > Nitriliruptoria > Nitriliruptorales > Nitriliruptoraceae > SKTG01. Next base: position 2,984 of record SKJX01000002.1, on the reverse strand, counting down.
GCTGGTGGTGTCCGGCGGCCACACCTCGATCGTGGTGATGGACGAGGACGGTTCCTTCCGGCAGCTCGGCAGCACCATCGACGACGCCGCCGGCGAGGCGTTCGACAAGATCGCCCGGTTCATCGGCCTGCCGTTCCCCGGTGGCCCGGAGATCGACAAGCTGGCGCGCGACGGCGACCCGAAGGCGTTCGCCTTCCCCCGGGCGATGCTCCACGACGGCACCTACGACCTGTCGATGTCGGGGCTGAAGACCGCCGTGATCCGAGACCTGCGTCGCATGGAGGCCGCCGGCGAGGAACCGGACCTGGCCGACGTGGCGGCCTCGTTCCAGGAGGCCATCGTCGACGTGCAGGTCGTCAAGACGCTGCGCGCCGCCGCGGACGAAGGGCTCGACCAGGTCGTGCTCGCCGGCGGGGTCGCCGCCAACTCGCGGTTGCGCTCGCGGTTCGCGGCCGAGTGCGAGTCCAACGGCCAGCGGCTGATCGTGCCATCCATCCCGCTGTGCACCGACAACGGCGCCATGGTCGCCGCTTCCGGCGCGAACCTGCTCGCTGCGGGGTTCACCGCCACCGACGACCTGGACGTCGACCCGAACATGGCGTTGGCCGGGTGAGCCCCACGACGGCTTGGGACCGTTTCACGTCGCGGCTGCGGTGGCGGCGACCCGGCACCGGGGAGCTCGAGACGATCGCCGGTCGGTTGTCGAGGTGGTCCGCGGAACCCAACGGTGCGGCACGCCACATGTTCGCGTTGTCGACCCTGGAGACGCACGGGACCGAACCGATCCGCATCGCCGCGGACGACGACCGCTGGGCGATCGCCGTGGTGTTCCCCGGTCGGTTGATCGTGCCCTGCGGCGATCCGGACGCGATCCGGGCCGCCCCCCCGCCGACCAAGCGGTGGCGGCTGCTCGTCGGCGACCGTGCCGCTGGCGACGCCCTGCTGGAGCGCAGCGGGACCGAGCCGGACACGATCATCCACGACCAGCGGTTCCTCACCGTCGAACCGGACCGGGTGCCGTCGACCACGGAACTGCCCGACCCGGGCCTGCGACGTGCCGAGCCGGCCGACCTGGACGCGCTGGCGGACCTGGCCGTCCGCCTGCACGTCGATGACCGGTTCGGGCCGCACCCGGGACGTGCGGGGTTCCGCGGCTACCGGCAGCGGTTGGAGTCGACCGTCTCCCAGGGGCTGGTGTGGTGCGTCGGGCCGGTCGGCTCGCCGGTGTTCAAGCTGGAGCGGTCGGTGTCGTCGGCGAGGTACGGCGTGCAGTTGGCCGGCATCATCGCGGCACCGTCGGTGCGAGGCCACGGGCTCGGGCGGGCGGCGGTCGCCGCGTCCGTCCGGCAGGCGCTGGCCGAGGGGGCCCGTGAGCGTGTCGTCTCGCTGCACGTGCGGGCCGACAACACCTCGGCGTTGCGGGCCTACGAGGCCGCTGGGTTCATCGACCGGGAGGCCTGGCGGTTGGCCGTCCGCAGCTGACATCGGGCCCGTCGGTGGTGACGGCGGTGAGCGAGCTCCCGGCGTCAGCGGCCGCTTAGCTGACCTTGGGGTCGAGGTCGATGAGGGCGCCGCGCTCGGCCAGCGTCTCCTGCAGGTGGTCGACGGTCGTGCCCGACGTCAGCGCGATCGTCTCCAGATCCCCGCCCCGCAGGGTCAGCAGTTGCCCGTTGCGGTCGCCGCGTCGGTGCTGGACGTGCTCGGCGAACCGGGCGATCGGTCCCAGCTGTGGATCGGCGGGCTGCAGCGCGGTCAGATCGAGGACGACCCGGGCACGGTCGTCCTCGAGGCCGGCCGCCGCGTTGCTCGAGGGGTCGGGCAGCAGGTCCGCCAGCGGGACGCCGTAGAACCCGGCCAACTCGGCGAGACGCTCCACCGTCGCGGTGCGGTCACCCCGCTCGTAGGCGCCGACGACGACCGCCTTCCACCGGCCGCCGCTGGCGGCCTCGACGTCGGCGAGGGAGCGGCCCTGTTGGCGACGGATGCGTCGCAGGCGCGTCCCGATGCGCAGCGCGGGGGAGGGATCCGCGTCCGGGTGGGAGCCGCGTCGGTCCTGGGCGGCCGTCCGACCCCCGGAGCGCGTTGGCTCGGGGGTGGGGTCGCCGATCTTCTGGCTGGCGCTCATGCCGGTACCGCCGATCGTGGGTGTGTGCAGGGGTTGATAGGGAGTGGTGGTCCATCGGTCGTGGCCGGTGCGGGCTCGGTGTTCACGTCGCGGTTGCCGTTGGCATCAGCGTGAGGTCGCGGGCTGGGGTTGTGGGTGTCGTTGTCGGGTCGCGCGTCGATGCCGGCCGGGGCCGCTCATCACGCTCCGGCGCGGTCAGGGCGTCGCAGCCAGTACCAGCCGCCAGCGCCGAGGCCGGCCAGCGCGACCACCGCGATGGCGAGCAGGGTGCTGCCCGGCAGTCCCGATGAGTCGCTCGCGGCCGTCGTCGCTTCGATGCTCGCCTCGTCGTCCTCGTCGTCGCGCTCGATCTGGAGCCCGAGCACCTCGGTGTCGTCGTCCTCGGCGGCCTCGCCGTCGGCTTCGTCGTTGGTGGCTTCGTCTGCCGCCTCGTCTGCGGTGGCCTCGTCGTCTCCGGTCACGTCGGCCGCAGCGTCACCGTCGGCGTCGTCGCCGGTGTCGCCGTCGCTGTCTGCGTCGGAGGTGGTCTCGCGGTCGCTTCCGGAGGAGCTGCCGGTCTCGTGGCCGCTTCCGGAGGAACTGCCGGTCTCGCTGCTGGTCTCGCTGCTGGTCTCGCTGCTGGTCGACGACGATCCGTCCGGCGATGAGCCCGAGCCGCCCGTCGAGCCACCTGACGGTGCATCGCCCGATGGTTCACTGCTGCCGGCGTCTTCGGAAGCGCCGTCGTCGGGTCCCTCGTCGGTGCTGGTGGTGCCGCAGAAGGTCAGGGAGGTGACGTTCTGGGCGGAGCCGGTCGCTGTGGGGTCGAGCGTGATCTGGGTGCCGTCGGTGTTGGTGGCGTGGACGGCGGTCAGGTCGG
>SKJX01000049.1 GCA_007121785.1 Nitriliruptoraceae bacterium | reverse complement strand
TGGTACCGGCGGCCGCGCCGATCACCGCCGCCGGGTTGCTGACCGCAGCGTTGGTGGTGCCGTGGCTCTCCGGGCTGCTGGCCCGCCGACCGGAACGTCGCCTGGCGGCCGCTCGCGGCGCCCTCGCGGCCGAACTCGTCGAGGTGCTCGCGGCCGCCCCGGAACTGCGCCTGCTGGGCCGGCTCGACCGGGCACGAGCCAGCCTCGACGTACGGGACACCGAGGTGGTCCGCCATGACCGGTCCGCGGTGGTGCGGGGCGGAGGTGCGGACGCCCTGCTGCAGGCGACGCTCGGGGTCACGCTGCTCGGGCTGGTCGCCGTCGGCGTCCCGGCGGTGACCGGCGGGGCGCTGGCGGGCACGCTCCTCGGCCCGTTGCTGGTCCTGGCCCTGGCCGGGGCTGAGGCGGTCGGCCCGTTGCCACCGGCGGCCCGGTCGCTGGTCAGCGCCCGTCGTGCCACCGAACGGCTACGGGAGGTGCTCGAGGCGCCGCCCCCCGCCGTCGAACCGCGGCATCCGGCGTCGCTGCCACCGACCGTGGACCTGCGCATGACCGGTGCATCCGCCCGGTACCCGGGGGAGTCCACCGCCGCGCTCACCGACGTCGATGTCGCGCTCACCCCGGGCCAGCGGATCGCGGTGATCGGGCGGTCCGGTGCCGGCAAGTCCACCCTCGCCTCGTTGGCGGTGCGCTTCCTCGATCCCGACGGTGGCCGGGTGCAGCTCGGGGAGGTCGACGCCACGTCGCTCGCCGGGGACGAGGTCAGGAGCCTGGTCACGCTGGCACCGCAGCAGGCGCACCTGTTCGGCGGCACGATCGGCGACAACCTCCGACTCGGGCGTCCCGAGGCATCCGACGCGCACCTGTGGGCCGCCCTGTCGGCCGCACAGCTCGCCGACTGGGTCGCGTCACTGCCCGACGGGCTCGCCACGGTGGTCGGCGACGGTGGCCGGTCGTTGTCCGGCGGGCAGCGCCACCGGTTGGTGCTCGCCCGCACCCTGCTCGTCGGGGGACCGCTGGTGGTGCTCGACGAGCCCACCGCTGACCTCGACCCCCAAACCGGCCGACGGTTCCTCGGTGACGCACTGGCGGCGGGCGGTGAACGGGGCGTGTTGCTGCTCACCCACGATCTGCGCGCCCTGCCGGTGGTCGACGAGGTGGTGGTCCTGGACGCCGGGCGCATGGTCGCCTGCGGCCACCACGACGACCTGCTCCGCGACGATCCGGGCTACGCCGCCTGGTGGGAGCTGGAGCGTCCGGACGCGCCCACCGCCGGGCACCGGCCCGTGTGCCGGGTCGTCCGCCAGCCCGATCGGGCGCCCTGAACGTGCGGGTGCGCCTCGCTGTTCCGGCCTGTGTGCGCACCGCACGCACGCTCGATGGTGGCCGGTCGGACAGTGTCCGATGTGTACGCTCGGGGGTGACGGAACACCCACGTGGGGTCCCGGCTGCCAGGTGGGTCGGGGCCCTTCCACATGCCGGTGCAGGTGGAGCGTCAGGAGCCCTCGACATGCGCAAGCCGCGTCGAGACGAGCCGCGGCAGCGGCGGAAGGACCCGCGCAAGCGGCGCCGCCGTCGCCTCATCGTGCTCGCGCTGGTCGTCACCGCGGTGCTGGCGACCCCGATCCCATGGCTGCACGTGATCTCCGACGACCCACCCGGCACCGCGTGGCGCCTGGACGGCCGGCTGCAGGTCAACGACACCTCGATCGAGCCGTCGGGTCAGTGGACGTGGCTGGCGGTCGGTCGCCCGCAGCTGGTCGGGGAGTGGCTCTGGGACGAGGCGGTCGGCAGCGATGACCGGCCGGACGACCTGCGGGACGGCCCGGTCACCCGGAGCCCGGCGCTGAGCGAGCCCTCCGCGGCGGCGGTCGGTCTGCGCCACGCGGGCCGGGACGTGCCGTTGGGCCTGATGGTGGAGGCGCGCTACCCGACGATCGAGGGGCTGCCGCAGTCGGCGATCATCTCCTCGGTGGACGGCATCCCCCTGACCGACCGCGGCGCCTGGGAGCGCGCCACCAGCGGGTGGGAAGCGCAGGCCGGGCTGCCCAGCCAGTACGAGGAGCCGCAGGAGGAGTTCACGTTCCGGCTCGGTGACGGGCGGACGTTCACCACCGCCGGTCCGGGCCTGCCCTACGAGGTGATCAACACCCTCGACCTCGCCCCGGAGGGGCTCACCGCCGGCATCTCGTTCGCGATCACCGACTGGCTGCCCGTCGACTGGTTCCGCGAGATGTCGCTGGGCAGCTCGCACGGGTCGATGGTGGCGCTGACGACCTACGCGCATGCCTCGGGCACGGACCTGGCGCAGGGGCGCCACATCGCCGGCACCGGGGGGATCCGCGGCGACGGGGAGATCACCCGCATCGGGGGGCTCGAAGCCAAGGCCCGGGCCGCCAACCGCGCCGGCGCGCAGGTGCTGCTGATCCCGGCGACCCAGAGCTACCAGCTCGACGACGTGGACCTGCCCGGCACCACGGTCGTCCCGGTCCGCAACCTGCAGGAGGCGATCGACTGGCTCGAGCAGCCCGTCACCTGAGCGAGCCGGCGCCTCGCCAGGCGGCGCGTCGTCGCTGGTCGTGACCCGGCCATCGCATCGGCGCACCGTGTGCGTCGCCGCGAGCGCCTGGGCCAGCTCAGCGTTGCGAGCCGTCCGCGGCCTCCAGCCACCGCAGCAGGGTCCGCACCGCCACCCCGGTGCCGTGCCGCGGTAGGTGGTAGCGGTCCTCGTCCTGCCAGAACGGCCCGGCGATGTCCAGGTGCGCCCACGGCGTGCCGTCGACGAACTCCCGCAGGAACAGCGCGGCCATGGTCGCGCCGGCCTCGTCCCCACGGCCCAGGTTGTCCAGATCGGCGACGTCCGACTCGAGGTTCTCCCGCAGGTCCTCCCACAGGGGCAGGTGCCAGGCGGCCTCACCGGCCGCATCGGCGGCGGACAGCAGTTGCCGCAGCAGGTCGTCGTCGTTGGCGAAGATGGCGCTGGCGCGCTTGCCGATCGCACGGAAGGCGGCACCCGTCAGGGTGGCGACGTCGACGATGGCGTCCACGTCGTCATCCTCCGCGGCCAGCGCGAGCCCGTCCGCCATGACGAGCCGTCCTTCCGCGTCGGTGTTCATCACCTCGACGGTCATGCCGTTGCGCATGCGGATCACGTCCGAGGGGCGCTGGGCGTCGGCGCCGGGCATGTTCTCCGCCAGGCACAGCTCACCGCGCACCTCCACGGGGATCCCCAGCTCCGCGAGAGCCGTGAACACCCCGAACACGACCGCCGCGCCGCCCAGGTCGCCCTTCATGCTCTCCATGATCGACGACGGTCGCTTGAGCGAGATCCCCCCGGTGTCGAAGGTGATGCCCTTGCCGATCAGCGACACGCACGCCACCGGGTCGGTCGGCTGGTAGCGCAGCCGCACCAGCCGGGGTGGGCGTGCGGAGCCCCGGGCGACGGCCAGCAGGCCGCCGCAGCCCTCCTCTTCCAACCGGTCCTCGTCCCAGACCTCCACGTCGATCGCGTCGGGGAGCTGCTCGACGGCCAGATCTGCGATCTCGACCGGTCCGCGCCGGTTCGGCGGGGAGCTGACGATGTCGCGGGCCGCGCACTGGGCGTCGGCGTGGATGCGGGCGCGGGCCACGGCCGTGTCGGCACCGTCGACCAGCGACGACGGCACGACCAGGGTCATGTCGGTCACCGCGATCGGGTCGGCGTCGCTGCGGGCGTCGTCGTAGCGGTAGGCGCCGAGCAGCAGCCCCTCGGCGACGGCCCGGACCGCCTCGATCGAGCTCTCGACCAGTGCCAGGGTCGTGGCGACGGTCCGCGCCCGTGGCAGGACGCTGCGGATGGCCGACCCTGCGGCGCGACGCAGCGTCTCCGACGACAGCTGATCCATCCGTCCGAGCCCGACCAGCGTCACCCGCCCCCACGGCTGGCCGGGGGCGGCCAGGTGCAGGACCTCGCCGAGCTTGCCACGGAAGTCGTGGTCGCGTGGGACGTCGGCGAGCTGGAGGGCGCGCAAGGCCACGTCCGTGCCGGGGCCCTCGATCGCCCCGCGGAACACGGGCACGATCAGCGCGTCGACGTCGAGGTCGCCGATCGCGTCGGTGGTCACGTGCACGGCGGGCAGTTCGGCCACGGAAGGCTCCGTCGGACGTCGGAAGGGTCGTAGCGGCCAGCGTAGACGGGCAGCGGCGTCCGCTCTGACGCACGCAACCGCCCGGCGACCGGCTCCGAAGCCCGTGGAGCCACTAGCCTGACCGGCGCGCGTGGACGCTTCAGCTCGCGGAAGGCCTCCCGATCGACGCCACGATGACGCCGGCCATCCGCCTGCGGGGGATCGCCAAACGCTTCCCGGGTGCGTCCGAGGATGCCGTCGCCGCGCTCGACCTCGACGTCCCGCGGGGCAGCATCGTCGCGCTGATCGGGCCGTCGGGGTGCGGCAAGACGACGACCTTGCGCATGATCAACCGCCTGATCGAGCCCTCCGCCGGCAGCATCCACATCGAGGGCGAGGACGTCACCGGCCTCCCGCCGACGCAGCTGCGCCGCGGCATCGGCTACGTGATCCAGCAGGTCGGGCTGTTCCCGCACCGCACGATCGGCGCCAACATCGGCATCGTCCCGCGGACGCTCGGCTGGGACAAGCAGCGCATCGACGACCGCGTGCACGAGCTCGCCGAGGTGGTCGGCATCGACGAGGCCATGCTCGACCGGTACCCGGACGAGCTCTCCGGTGGGCAGCAGCAGCGCGTCGGTGTCGCCCGGGCGCTCGCCGCCGACCCGCCGGTGCTGCTGATGGACGAGCCGTTCGGCGCCGTCGACCCGATCGTCCGGACCCGCCTCCAGGACGAGCTCCTCGAGCTCCAGAGGGCCGTGCAGAAGACGATCGTGTTCGTCACCCACGACCTCGACGAGGCCATCAAGCTGGCGGACCGCGTCGCGCTGCTCAACGTCGGCGGCGTGCTCGAGCAGTTCGCCAGCCCCGACGACCTGCTGCGCGCCCCGGCCAACGACTTCGTCGAACGCTTCGTCGGCGACGATCGCAGCATGCGCCGGCTGCA
>SKJX01000105.1 GCA_007121785.1 Nitriliruptoraceae bacterium | reverse complement strand
CACGGGCGAGGTCATCGGCGCGGGCCTGGGCCGCGGCGACCAGCTCGTCAGCGCGGGCCCGGGCGGCGTCCAGCTCGCGCGCGGCCTCCATCTCCGGGGAGGACTCCAGCGTGCGCACCTCGACACCGGCCGCCCGCTCGGCGTCCGACAGTTCCTCGCGGCGGGCTTCGAGCCGGACCACCTCGGCATCGGCATCGTCACGGCGGCGTTCGGCGTCGCGCAGCTCGCCGCGTAGCCGCTCGTAGCGGGAGTTGGCGCGGGTCACCGCGGTCGCGCGCCGGCGGGCGGCGACCTGCCCATAGCCGCGGTAGGCGGCCAGGAAGGTCTCGGTGGCGGCCAGGGCAGCCTGGTAGCCCTCGAGCTGGTCACGGTCGTCGTCCAGCGCCCGGAACGCGTCAGCGACGTCGGCGATCACCGCTGACGGCAGGGGTGGCAACGCTTCGGAAAGCGCCTCGGACAGCAACGACTCGTCGAGTTCACGGGACAGCTGCGGGCGACGCAGCTGCACCAGCAGATCGACCAGCGCCTCGTAGCGGTGCTCGCCGAGCCCGAAGAGGGTCCGGTCGAGCGCCCGCCGGTAGTCGGTGGCGGTGTCCAACACCTGTCCGCGGTCGCCGATCGCCTCGATGAGCCGGTCGCGGGTGAGCGCGTGGCCGGCGTCGGCGATCAAGGAGAGGTCCTGGCCGATGCGCTGGTCGGTGACGAAGAACCAGCGGCGCGGCGCACCCTTGCCGGCCGTGGCGCGCATGCCGCAGCCGATCGTGACGAACCGCTCCCCCGGTCCGTCGCCGGCGTCCTCGCCGTCCTGCTCCCCGTCCTCCTCGCGGCGGCCGAGCTCGAGCCAGGCGTAGCCCAGCCGATCGTCGTGCTTGCCGAGCAGCAGGTTCCACTCCATGCGCTTGGCGGTGTCCCCGTCGGGCTCGACGCGGTGGGGCTCCATCTGCCCGTCGAACAGGAACGGCACGGTCAGTGCCAGGACCCGGGACTTGCCGGTGCCGTTGTTGCCGCGCAGCAGCAGCCGGCCGTCCTCGAAGGCGAAGGTCTCGTCGTCGAAGCGGTAGAGGTTGATCAGACCCAGGCGCAGCGGTTGCCAGCGGGTGCGCGCCGGTGCGGGCAGGCGCGGGCGCACGGCGGTACCGGCACCGGGGGCCGTGCCGTGGACGTGGCGGGTGTCGGTCACGGCGTGTCCTGGTCGAACAGCTGCGGGCTGGCCGGCACGGTGGGTGCGTCGACGGCGTAGCGGGCGATCGGCGGGCGGGGCACGACGCCGGCGTCGGTGACGACGACGAGGTCGAGGGCGACCAGCCGCCCGATCGCATCAGCGGTCAGCGCCGGCGCGTTGGCGGGGTCGGCGGCGTCTTTGCGCCAGTGTGCGGCGTGCCGGGTCGCCAGCTCCGCGGTGCGGGCCTCCAGCTCGGCCTGCGGCACCGGCTCGCCCGGGCGCTGCCGCAGGGCGTCGGCCAGGTGCTCGGCCAACAGCAGGGTGAGGTGGCCGTCGGTGCCCTCCTCGGGCATCCGCAGGTCGGTGGCGTCGCCGCGCTCGTCGAGCAGCGCGATCCCCTCGGCGCGGACCTCGGGGATCAGGCCGGTGGCGTCGGTGATGGTGGCCAGGATGCGGGCGCGCTGGGAGGTGAGGTAGGCCAGCTCGGCGTCGTCGAGTCCGTCGTAGGCGAGCACGGCGTCGTCGAGCAGCCGGCGGATCAGCCGCTGACGGATCGCACGGTTGCGGCCGTCGGGGGTGTCGGGCACCGGCTCCTGCGTGATCGCGGCCAGCTGGTCGTCGAGGTGGTCCGCGTCGACGGTGGTGGGCGGCCGGCGGGTGGCCAGCACGGCGGCCAGCGCGGTGCGGTCCACGGCGTACAGCGCGTCGCCGGCGCCGGTGACGTACGCGGTCTCGTCGCCGTCGACGCGGCGCAGCACCTTGAGGGACAGCAGCAGCCGCGCGACCGCGACGAGGTCGCGGCGCTCGTCGCGGGTCTCGAGGGTGAAGCGCACGCCGGCAGCGGCCAGCTGCTCGTCGGCGGCGACGCTGCTGACGATCCGCTCCGCGAGCCGGCCGAGGGCGGTCTGACGCTCCTCGCCCTCCAGGGTGGCCAGGGCGAGACAGAGCAGCACGTAGCGGCGCCGCGAGAAGGGCGGGTCGCCGGGGCGCGCCCGCGTACCACGGGTGGCGTCGGTCAGCCGGGCGGGGGTCTTGCGCAGCCGGGCGTGGGAGCGGTCGACCTGCAGGCTCCAGCCGGTCTCGCGGGCCAGCCAGTCCCGCAGCGCGGCCGCCTGCCGGCGCACCGCCGGGAAGGCGTCGTCGGTGGCGGGCAGCAGCGGGCGCATCAGCAGGCCGCGCAAGGCGACGCGGAACTCGTGGCGCTCGGCGGCCTCGAGCTGCTCACGCAGCTCCGAGACGGGGGCGTCGGTGGCGCTCACGAGGCGGCCCGCACGCTCGTGGTCTCACGGATGTGCACCCACTGGTCGGGACCGGACAGCACGCCGGCCTCGGTGGGCACCTGTGCCCATGCGCCGTCGGCGGTCGGGGTGAGCTCGATCTCCAGGGCGCCGTCCGCGGTGGCAGCCACCACCGCCGCCTGCCGGTCGACGGCCTCGGCCATCGCCGCGCCGAGCAGGTCGAGGAAGAGGTCGAAGGCCACCGGGTCGAGCGGTCCGAGCTCGCCCAGCCGAACGGGTCCGTCGGTGCACAGCTGCCGGCGTGCGGCGGCGACCTGGGCGGCTTCCTCAGCGGCCATGCGAGCCAGCAGTTGCTTCTCGCGCGTGCGGTCGATGACACCGTTGACGCGCCCGCGGCGGGTCGCCCGACCCGTGCGACGTAGCCGGGGGCTGATGCGCACCGGCGGTGCCTCGAGCCAGCTGGTGGCGGCCGGGACGGGCTGCTGGTCGCGCTCGGCCAGCGTTGCCTGGTCGATGGTGAGGTGGCGGGCGGGTGCGAGCGCGAACGCGGCCCGCCACAGCCGGTGGGCGTCGGCGTCGGAGTCGCAGGCGGCGAACCAGCGGGCCAGGGTGCGCAGGTCACCGGCACGGTCGGAACGTGTCATCCGCCGTTCGTTGACCTCGGCGATGGCATGCAGCAGCGCCGGGATCGCCGCACGGGCCCGAGCGCGCAGCAGCTCGGCCTGGGCGGGGCGCTCCGCGTCCGGCAGGAACCAGCCGACCAGCCCGGCCCAGCGGGCCTGCCAGCTCTCGCGGGCCGCGGCGCGGTCGTCGTCGCTCGGTTCGAGGGCGTCGGCCAGCTCCCGGTCGGCCGCAGCATCGAGCAACCGTTCGGTGCCCGGACCCTCGAGGTCGCGCAGCAGCGCGGCGATGTGGGCCTGGGCGACCACCAGCTCACCGATGAACCGCTCGAGGTAATCGAGCAGCCCGTCCTTGTAGGCCAACAGCGCGTCGACGTCGACGGCGTGGAGGTCGACGGTGCGCTGGAGGCTGGCAACGAAGGTCTGGGCGCGGTCGGTGAGCTCGTCGAACCGGTCCCACAGCGACCGCAGCGTGAGGTGCACCTTGCCGACGTCCAGGTCGTCGCCGGCGGCGAGGTGATCGCGCAGCTCGTGCAGCAGATCGCGGATGTCGCCCAGCGCCGCGGTCTGCAGCTCCCCGGAGCGGCGCAGGCCCTGCTCGAAGACGTCCAGGGCGCGCTCGGTCGCCTCCCCCTCGGGGGTGAGCCGGTAGAGGAAGCGGGCCCGGTAGAACTCCTCGACCGTGGCGACCTCGGTGGTGTCCGGGTCGGCGGAGAGGTTGCCCCAGTTGACCAACTGCCGCAGGGCCGCCTCGACCTCCTCGACCTCAACGCGGCTGGGCATGGCCGCGACGACGTCGCTGGGGCGTAGGTGCAGGACGAACCGCGCCTTCGCGGTGGCGAAGACCCCGAGCACCTCGCGGTAGAGGTGGCGCTTGTCCGCGGCGAGGTGCGCGAACGTCCCGTAGTCGGTCTGCACCGTACTCCCGCACCGGCGTGGCAACGTGGAACCGGACCACCGCGAGGGTAGTGCTGCCGGGTGACACCGACGTCGTCACTCGACGCCACGCGTGCCCCAGGACCACGGAGGCTACGAGGCTCCTCCACCACGGCGCCTCCGCATGCCAGCGGATCGCCGTGCCGATCCTGGTTTCCACAGGCCGACGGTGACGACAGCCGAGACCCTACCGGCAGCCAGACATGCGACTTCGCATGATACGATGCGGATACGCATGAACGGGTTGGCCATGCCGAAGACCCTGCAGATCCGGGACCTCGACGACGACGTCTACGCGGCGCTGGTCCGCCACGCGTCGGAGGCGGGGATCACCGTGCCCGAGCTGTTGCGGCGCCACGCCAGCCGCCTGGCCGCACGTCCCACCATGAACGAGTGGCTCGAGCGGACCGAGCGCCGGGCCTCCGACATCTCCAGCGACGAGGTGCTGGAAGCACTCGACGATCTGCGTGGCACCTGGCCCGATGCTCGTCGTTGACGCCAGCTGCCTGTTCGAGGTCGTGGCCTCGACCCCCAGGGCCGAGGAGGTCCGGGCGATCCTCCGCGAGGACGACGAGCAGGCGGCACCTCACCTGCTCGATGCCGAGGTGTTCGGCATCATCCGCAAGCAGCACGAGCTCGGCCACCTCGACGATACGGCTGCCGGCCAGGCCGTCATGGACCTCCGCGACTGGCCTGGTGAGCGCTTCGGGCACCGCCCGCTGCTGCATCGCGCCTGGCAACTCCGGGCCACGGTGCGCGGCGCCGATGCGCTGTACGTGGCCCTCGCCGAAGCCCTGGGGGCCGACCTGCTGACCTCGGACAGCCGGCTCGCGCACGCACCGGGACCTCGCTGCGAGTTCCGCCTCACGTCACCGCTCTGAGCACCCGCCATCGCGGCGAGGCCAGTAGCCTCGGTGTCCACAGGGTGCGAGAGCCCGGAGGTGGCGTGATGGCTGACCGCGGCAGCGTCGAGGACATGCCAGAGGTCCGGGTCCGTCCGCTCCGTCGCGCCGAGTACGACGTGCTCGTCGAGCAGGGCCTGCTCACCGAGCAGGACCGGATCGAGCTGCTCGACGGAGAGCTCGTCGCGATGAGCCCACAGAACGCACCCCACGCCGGGATCGTGGAAGCACTGACGGAACGGCTGGTGCCGGCGCTGGCCGGCTCGGCGCGGGTACGGGTGCAGCTGCCCTTCGCGGCCGGTGAGCACTCCGAGCCGGAGCCCGACATCGCGATCGTGCCGGCTGACGAGCCCCGTGACCACCATCCCGAGCGGGCGCTGCAGGTCATCGAGGTGGCCGACGCCACGGTGCGCCTCGACCTGGTGCGCAAGGCCCGGATCTACGCGGCCGCAGGCGTTCCCACCTACTGGGTGATCGACCTCGGCGACCAGGTGGTCCACGTCCACACCGGCCCATCCGAGACCGGCTACGCGACGGTGACCCAACACGGACCCGACGAGCCCCTCGACGCCTGCGGTGTCACGCTCACGCTACGAGGGCTCATCGACGGATAGCCGGACGGGTTCACGAGCCGCGTTGCAGCTGGTCAGTTCGCGTCCTCGACCGGGAGGTCCGCATCGAGCCACGCGACCCAACCGCCGGCGATCTCGGGAGCACCCCGCCGGGCCGTGAGCTTCGACCGGTTGGCGTGCTGACACAGGTAGATGGCATCACCTCCGCGGGGCGCGAGCACGTGCCGCAGCAGCGACACCTTCCGCGAACCGGGTGGCGCACCGAAGCGACGACGCTCCATGCGGGTGCGGAGGTCGAGGATCTCCACCCCGTGCTCACCGGCACGGGCCCAGGCCTCGGCTGGCTCAAGCTGCGCGACACCCGAGCGCTGTTCGCGTGGCCTTCCCATCACGACCCTCCTCGCCGAACCGAGTCAACCGAACCACACGACGGTGGGAGGTGCATGGCGCATCCCGTTCGTACGACGACCGGGACAGAGGCGCTGCGTCGACGACACCGGTCGACCAGGGCCATCACGTCCGCGCCCCACCACGGTGCGGCACACGTGCATAGGGTGGGACGCCGAGGTACCCGCACGGCGCTCGCTGCCTGCCACGGAGGCCTGCACGCACACGCGGCGGCAGCTCGGTCCCGTGGACGTGCCACCAGGGAGGACACCATGCACGAGGTCATCGCCACACCGCCGGGTGGCGCCGAGTTGCGCGTACCCGCCGTGGGGTTCGGAACGTGGCCGCTGCGGGGCCAGGAGTGCCGGGAGGCGGTCGCGCACGCGCTGTCGGTGGGCTACCGCCACCTCGACACGGCCCGGATGTACCGCAACGAGGTCGAGGTCGGCGCAGGGTTGCGTGACAGCGGCATCGAACGTGACGAGGTCCTGGTGGTCACCAAGGTGCGTCCCGGCGACGCCGACCGTGCCGGTGTGCGCCGCGAGGTCGAAGCGAGCCTGCGCGAGCTCGATCTCGACCACATCGACCTGCTGCTCCTCCATGCCCCGGGCAGCGTGCCCGTGGAGGAGACGATGGGGGCCTTCCGTGAGCAGCAGGAGGCCGGGAAGGTGCCGCACATCGGGGTCAGCAACTTCGGCGTCGACGCCCTCGAGCGTGCCTCCGCGGAGGCACCGATCGCGTGCGTACAGAACGAGTACCGCCCGGGCCTCGACCAGGATGACGTCCTCGCCTGGTGCCGGCGACACGCGGTCGCGTACGTCGCGTACTCCCCGCTCGACGTCGGCCAGCCGGCGCGTGAGGTCCTCGCCGAGCTCGGCGAACGTCACGGCAAGTCGTGGGCCCAGGTGGCCATCCGATGGCTGCTGCAACAGGAGCAGGTGGCGACGATCCCCCGTTCGCGCGACACCGAGCATCGCGAGCAGAACCTCGCCGTCTTCGACTTCGAGCTGGACCCCGGGGAGATGACGCGCATCTCAGCACTCGACTAGCTGTTCTTCCCACAGAGGCTGGAAACCAGCACGCGGTGGTCGTCGGCGTTCTAGGGTTCCAGCATGGACGTGCCGGTCGACGAGTCGTTGCTCAAGGACGCGTACTGCTGGGAGGCGGTCGACGCGGTACCGGGTCGACCGCAGATGACGGCCTTCCGGCGGCAGCTGCGCTACCACCAGTCCCGGTGGCGGGAGGCGCAGGGCCATCCGATCGGATCTCAGCCGATCCGCCCTGCCGGTGACGGGAAGCCCTCGCGCCCTTTGGGGAGCCGCCTCCCGCTCGACTACGCACGCGAGACCGGGGCCAACTTCCTCACCCCGGCCGCTCACGACGCGGTACGGGCACGCCTCGCGGCCAAGGAACCGCACCAGATGCTGTCCGCACAGCGGTTGTGGGCCGACCTGCTGTCCTCGATGCCGATGTGCTTCAACCTCTTCGGCGACCTCTGGGCCGACCGCGAGCTCGCCGATCGTGCCGTCCACACCTGGTGGCCAGACGCACCCGGGACGGTGGGTGCCGTCCGCTTCGAGCACTCTCCGGGGCGTCTCGATGCGGACTACCTCGGCAACCTGAGCGCCTTCGACGTCGCCATCGTGCTCGATCGCGACGACGGTGCTCGGGGGATCCTCGGCATCGAGACCAAGTACCACGAGCGGGCGAAGCCCGAGAAGCCCAAGCCGTCCCGCCTGCCGCGGTACGTGGAGGTCACTGAACGGTCAGGGGTGTTCAAGCCAGGATGGCTCGACGCGGTCAACGGGACCGATCTGCTCCAGCTCTGGCTCGACCACCTCCTGGTCCTGTCGATGCTCCAGCATCCCGACGGCAGGTGGACGTGGGGCCGGTTCGTCGTCGTCTACCCGTCCGGCAACACCGACGTCGCCGGCGCGTGCACCCGCTACCGACAGCTGCTGGCCGATCCGTCCACCTTCGCCGCGGTGACCATCGAGGACCTGCTGGACGCCGGTGCCCTTCCGGATGCGACGGCGGCGGCCCTGCCGGACCGGTACCTGCCTCGCTGATCCGGCCGCGTGACGGGCCAGCCACCCGAGGGCGCGCCGCGCGGGGTGCTGGGTCACCTCGCCACATCCACGCAGACCCGCCACGGTCACCAGTCGACGAGCTTCCAGATCTCCGGTTCGAACCGGTTCGGGCGGCCGATGTCGGCGAACAGCGTGACCGCCTCGGCGACGTGCGCTCGGGCCTCGTCGTGTCGGCCGGCGGCACGCAGATGGTCCGCGAGGTTGTTGAGCAGCGCCGCCTCACGATGCCGGTCGCCACGTCGCCGACATCTCGCCAGCGCCGTCTTGGCCAGCTCCAGGGCACGGGAACGCTCACCCCGGTCGGCGTAGGCCAACGCGAGGTTGTTCAACGCCGCGACCGACGCCGCTGGGTCATCCATGGTCTCGGCGAGCTGACGGGCGCGCTCGAGGTGGTCGATCGCCTCGTCGAGGGAACCGCTCGCGCGGGCGACCACCCCCAACGTGTTGTGGGCCAACGCGGTCGCCCACGCATCGTCGGCGGCCTCCGCGAGCTCAAGCGCCTGCTGTCCCCGCTGGAGCGCCTGCGCCGTGTGTCCCTGCCGGTGGGCGGTCAACGACGACTCGGCGTGGATCCGTGCCTCGAGCGCACCGTCGCCGGGGTCGGCGGCCAGCTGCTCCAGGCCCCGTTGCAGGTGCCGCTCGGCCGCCTCCCAGTCACCGCGACGCTGGTGGATCCGTGCGACGTCGAGCTCGAGGCGGGCCTGGTCGGCTGCGGCGCCCGACCCGATCGCGGCTGACCGCAGGGCCCGCAGCGCCGCCGGGTAGTCGCCGCGGAGGGTCTCGAGTTCGCCGAGGTGTCGGTGGAGCTGCGCCGACCGCGGATGCCCCAGTGCCAAGGCGGAGCGCAGGTGCCCGGTGGCCTCGTCCAGGGCGGCGACCTCCCGGGATGCCTCCGCAGCGCGGACGTACGCCTCGGCAGCGCGGCGTTGGTGCCCGGCCAGGCGACGGTGATCGGCCACCACGGCATGCCCAGCGAGCCTGGAGGGATGCGCCGCCTCCTCCAGCGCGTCGGCGACCCGGCCGTGCAGCAGCCGGCGACGGGCCTCGCTCGCATCCCGGTACACGAGCATCCGAAGCGGCTGGAACCGGAACTCGTAGGTCGGCCAGGACCCGGGGGTGGTCTCCACGTCCTCTCGGAGCACCCCGGCTGCGAGCAACTCGTCGAGCGCGATGACGGCCGCGCTCTCCTCCATACCGCTCGCGCGCAAGAGGATCTCGAGGCCGAAGGGGCCACCGATCACCGCGGCAGCGAGCGCCACCTCCTGCGCCGGTTGGGAGAGGCCATCGAGCCGGGCACGCACGAGCTCGTGGGCCCCCGCCGGGAACGGCCAACGTCCGGAGCCGACCGGACCGGGAGGCAGCCCGCGCAGGTACTCGGTCACGAGCAGCGGAAGCCCCTGCGTCTCCTCGTACAGCCGGGTGGCGATCGACCGATCAGGGTCGTCGCGACCGTCGGCTGCCACCAACGCGGCGACCCCGGCACGGTCCAACGGCTCCAGGCGAAGGTGCTCGGCGAGCCCATGTCTCCCGTGGTCGTCGATCAGCCGGCGGATGCGGTGGTCGGTGGAGACCGCCTCGGTCCGCCAGGCCAGCACCAGGCAGCAGGGCGGATCGGTGAGCCGGTCAGCGAGGTAGAGCAGCGCATCGAGGGAGGGATCATCCACCCACTGCAGGTCGTCGACGACGACCAGACCCGGCACCGACCCGGAGACGCCGCCGAGCAGGGTCCGGCGCACGCCCTCCAGCAGGCGTCGGCGGGTCTCCGGTGCGTCCACCGTGGGGGCGGGTTGCAGGTCGGGATGCGCCTCCAGCAGCTCCGGCACGAGTCGTGCCGCCTCGGCCAGCCACGCCGGCGGCACGTCGGCCAGCCCCGGACCGTCGACCACATGCTTGAGCGCGTCGGCGACGAGCGCATAGGACAGCGACCGTTCGGTCTCGCGGCCACGGAGCGACAGCACCACGGCACCGCGCGCGCGGACCTCGGCCACGACCGCATCCAACAGGGCCGTCCGACCGATCCCGGCGTCACCCTCGACGGCCACGACGCGCCCCTCCGGCACCGTGGCGTCGTAGGCCTGGACGATCCGCTGCAGTTCCGAGCTGCGGCCCACCAGCGTCGGCGGACGCGGCGGTGTTGGTGAGGTCACCTCGGGTATCGCTGGAACCACCGGTGGCGGGGGTGGCCGCCCGGCGAGGACGGCTTCGTAGAGCGCGACCGTCTCGTCCATCGGCGCGACGTCGAGCTCACGCTCCAGCAGTTGGGCACATCGCTCGTACTGGCGGACGGCCTCGGCACGGCGGCCGCTCCACGCGTGGAGCAGCACCAACCGGCGATACGTGAGCTCATGGAGCGGCTCGACCGCCAGACGTCGGTTGGCGTGAGCGACCGCGGTGTCGAACTCGCCGCGGTGGGTGTGGGCCTCGACGAGCCGGTCGAGCACCACCGTGAGCTCATGACGCAACTCGTCGGCGACCTGTCGTTGCCAGTCATCGAACGGGGCGCTGTTGCGCACACCGAAGCCGGCGAGGAAGTGGTCCCGGTACAGCCCGCCGGCGTTGGCAAGGGCATCGAGGCAGGTGTCACAGGTGGTGTCGGACGGATGGCGGTGCGCTTCCACGCGCCGAAGCGCGTCCCGGAACTCCCGGACATCGACGTGGACACCACCGTCGAGGGCGACCTCCGATCGGCTGCTGATCAGGCACCGGTCGTCCAACTCGCGATGGAGGGCGGAGAGCACCTTGCGCAACGCCGTACGGGCCCGTTCGCGGTCGCTCTCCGGCCACAGCAGCGTCGCCAGCACCTCGCGGCTCTGCCTGCCGGTGACGGCGAGGTAGGCCAGGAGGGCCACGGCCTTCCGGCTCGGGACGTCGAGCGTCGCCCCCTCGAACTCCACGCGAGGGGCGCCGAGCAGGCCGACCCGCAGACCGGTCACCAACCTTCCTCCCGACCTCGTGGGAGGTGCGTTGCACCGAAGTGCCCGCGGCCACCTTACAGACGACACCCCGTCGATGGGGGTCCAAGGAACGGTTCGGTCACGGTTCTGGAACGCCGCGTGGGTGAGGGTGGGCGCCATGGCGTCGTCGACTCCGTCGGCCGACACCACGAGGTCAGGAGGCGTCATGGCGATCGCGACGAGGAATCGCTGGGGTGGCCTCGCGCTGCTCCTCGGGGTGCTGATCTTCATCGGCAGCCGCTTCCGCGATCACGTCGACCCGACGGACCGCTTCCTCGCCGTGTTCATGGTGGTGGCGTTCGTCGGATGGTTCGCCGGGCTCCTGGCGCTGCGAGCCCGGTACCGACCCCGGGTGGGGTTGCTGGGCAGCGCCGGGCTCATGCTCACGCTCGTAGGCGTCGGCCTGCTCACGCTCGGCCACGTCACGTCGTTCCTGCTTGAGCTCGGTGGCCCGTGGTTCATGCCGATCGTCGCCGGGACGTTGGCGTTGACCCTCGGCGCGCTGCTGTTCGGCGTCGCCGCCGTCGGCGGCGGCGTGCTGCCCCGCTGGCGGGCGCTGCCGCTGCTCATCGGGCTGGTGGGGCTCGCCTGGATGCTCTTCGCCTCGGACTCGCGGCCGGTGGAAGGCAACCCCGAAGCGTTCCTGGTGATGCGTACAGCGTTCGGCGCCACCTGGCTGCCGCTGGCGCTCGTGCTGATGACCGACCGAGGAGGCGACGTGGACGCGACGGACGGGCGTGGCCCGCGACTCGAGCAGGGCGCGAGGAGGCCGTGATGGCGGTGAGCACCGAGCTGCAACCCACACGCTGGAGCCTGCGCAAGCGTGGGCGGCAACAGGCGGCGCGCGAGCGGACACGCACGGCTGAAGAAGCGCGCTCCTCCCCGACCGTCTCCGAGGAGCCACCGGTCGACGTCGCACCGCAGGACCCGCTGCTCGCCTACCTCCAGAGCCAGGCAGAGCCGGTCGACCTACGCCGGCTACGGCTGGACTCCCCAGCCCTCGAGGCGCTGCGTGAGGCCGGCGTCGAGCTGGCGGTGCCGTTGGTGGCCCACGGTGAGTTGGTCGGCATCCTCAACCTCGGCTCCCGCCTGTCGGAGCAGGAGTACTCCGCCGAGGACCGGCGGCTGCTGGCTCGCCTGGCGAGCCAGGCCGCGCCAGCGCTTCGGGTCGCCCAACTCGTCCGCGAGCAGGAGGTCGAGGTCCAACGCCGCGAGCGCTTCCAGCAGGAGATGCAGCTCGTCCAGTTGATCCAGCAGAACTTCCTGCCCCAACGGCTGCCCGACGTCGAGGCCTGGCAGCTCGACGCCACCTACCAGCCCGCGCAGGAGGTCGGCGGGGACTTCTACGACGTGATCGAACTGGAGCAGGGCCAGCTCGGCCTGCTGGTGGCCGACGTCACCGACAAGGGTGTCGCCGCCGGGTTCGTGATGGCGTCGGCCCGCAGCATCCTCCGGGCGGCGGTGCAGCGGCTGGTGGAGCCCGGCGCGGTACTGGAGCGGGCCAACGACCAGCTGTGCCCGGACATGCCACCCAACATGTTCGTCACCTGCCTGTACGGGGTGCTCGATCCCACCACCGGACGGTTCCGCTTCGCCAACGCCGGACACAACCTGCCGTGCGTGCAGACAGGTGACGGGGCCGTCGAGGTCCGCGCCACGGGGATGCCGCTGGGGCTGATGCCCGAGATGGCCTACGAGGAGGCCGAGGTCACCGTCGCGTCGGGTCGTGCCCTGTTCCTCTACAGCGATGCGATCCCCGAGGCCCACGCCCCGGACGGCGAGATGTTCTCGTTCGGCCGTCTGATCGACGCGGTGGGTGGTGCACCGGACCCGGCCGCCCTGGTGCCGCACGTGCTCGACACCCTCGCGCGGTTCACGGGCGACGACTGGGAACAGGAGGACGACATCACCGTGGTCGCCGCCTACCGCCTACCCACCAGCGTCCCGGCTCACCCGCCGTTCGATGACCGACCACAGCGCTCCGACGGGAGCGAACGACACGAACTGGACCGCTTCGCGGTGCCGGGCGACGTCCCCGACGAACGGGCCGCGATGGAACGCGTCGCCGAAGCCGTGGACGTCCTCGACCTGATGCCATCCCGCCTCGACGACCTGCGAACCGCGGTCGCGGAGGCGGTCATGAACGCCGTCGAGCATGGCAACGCCGGGCGCGACGACCTCCCGGTCGAGGTCCGGGTCACGGCCGGGGACGACACGGTCGTCGTCGAGGTCACCGATCACGGCGCCGGCGAAGCGCTGCCCGACACCGTGGCCGAGCCCGACCTCGACGCGAAGCTCCGCGGGGAGCAGTCCCCGCGCGGCTGGGGGCTGTTCCTGATCCGCGAACTGCTCGACGACCTGCAGATCCACCCCACCGAGGTGGGACACACCATCTCGCTCGTGCTCGCGAGGAACGGAGCCGCCGATGCCTGAGTTCGACCTCTCGACCCGACACGACGCCGGTGCCCTCATCCTCGACCTGCACGGCGACCTCGACGGCGGCGCCACCGACCGCATGCAGCAGGCACAGGCACAGGCAGCGGAGCTCGCACCGGCGGCGCTCGTGTTGAACTTCGCCGGCCTGGGCTACATGAACTCCACCGGCATCGCGCTCATCGTCGGCGTCCTCGCCGACGCCCGACGGCTCGGCACCGACGTCCGGGTCTGCGGGCTCTCCGACCACTACCGCCACATCTTCGAGATCACCCGCCTCTCCGACTTCGTCAGCTTCCACCCGGACGAGCACACGGCCGTCGATGACCAACGCAGCCCAACGAGCTGAAAGGCCCGACCATGACCGAGGACACGCTGCAGATCGCCGTCCGGGAGAGCGTGCCGGGCGTGGCGGTGATCGACATCCACGGTGACATCACCCCGGCCGTGGAGGAGCAGCTCATGCAGGCCTACCGCGACTGCGAACACGCCCGCGCGATCCTGTTGAACTTCGAGTCCCTCGACTACCTCAACAGCGGGGGGATCGGGCTCCTGGTCACGCTACTCGTGCGGGCGCAGCGCCACCAGCAGCAGCTGCACGCCTACGGCCTGTCCGACCACTACCGGCAGATCTTCGAACTGACCCGGCTCGACGACGCGATCGCAATCCACGACGACGAGATCGGCGCGCTGTCGGCCGCAGGAGGTGACCGCCATGGCTGAGACAGAACGCGAGCGTCGGGTCGAGGGGACGTGGGCATCGCCGACCCGATCGCTCCACGTCCATGAGAGCGTCGAGGGCGCCGACCGGGGCGCGGTGGAAGGGCGGCGGTTGTCCGGGCCGCTGCAGGGGTTCGGCAAGCTGTGGCAGAAGACCTACCGGGTGCACCTGGAGGGAGCCGAGGTGACCCCGGAGCAGGTCGTGGCGGTCTGGCAGGAGGACTACGGGAGCTTCTGGCCTGCCACCTCGAGGTTCTGCGCGCCGTTCAGCGGCGTGAAACCGGGCGAGGTCGCGCTGATCGCCGACCGCCGAGGTGGACTGCAGCTGTCGACCGGGGTGCTGGTGCTGTACGCGGACGAGGTGTCGTTCACGTTCCTGTGTCCGCAGGGGCATCCGTTCGCCGGGATGATCACCTTCTCGGCGCACGACGACGGGGACGGCACCGTCGCGCAGGTCCAGGCGATCATCCGCGCCCAGGACCCGCTCATCGAGCTGAGCATGCCCTTCTACACCCACCGTCAGGAGGACCAGGTCTGGCAGCACGTGCTCACCGCCCTGGCGGCCCGCTTCGGTGTCCCGGACGCGCAGGTGAGCACCGACGCCGTGTGCGTCGATCGCAAGCGCCAGTGGCGACGTGCCGGCAACCTCCGCCACAACGCGGGGTGGTACGCGCTCATGCGTCCCTTCCGCCGCCGGACGTCTCCCCCCGATGCATAGGGCCGCTGCTCGGCTGGTCTGGCTGCTGGTTCCGGTCGCCGCCGCGCTCTCCGTCGTGTCGGTCGTCCTGAACTGGGGGCGGCCGCTGCTCGGCCTCGACGTCGCGCCGATCCCGACCACGATCGGGATGTTCCTGCTCGTGCCCGTCGGGGCGCTGATCGCCGTACGGCGCTCCCGCAACCCGATCGGGTGGCTGATCCTGGTTGCCGGCCTGCTGCTCATCGTCGCCATGACCGCCAGCGGTTACAGCGTCCGCGCACTCGGTCCGGATGCGGCCCTCCCCGCGGCGGCCGTGACGAACTGGGTCAGTCAGTGGCTCGTGCTGCCCATGTGGGTGCTCGTGGGCTTCCTCACCCTGCTGTATCCCGACGGGCGGCTGCCCTCCCCGCGATGGCGCTGGTTCGCGCGCGTGTTCGCGACCCTCGGGGTGCTCTACATCGCCGCGGCCGCTGCTGAGGCTTGGCCCCGGCGGCAGGAGGCTCACGCGGACCTCGAGCACCTGCTCCCGTTCCGAGGGGACACCGTCGCCGCCGTCCTCTGGCCGGCGTTCGTGGCGTTGCTCGCAGCCACGCTGGGCGCTCTGGTGATCCGCTACCGCCGCGGTGGACCGGTCGAGAAGGCACAGATCCGGTGGCTCGGTTTCGCGGGCGCCCTGACCTTGACCGCGACGGTGCTGTTCACGATCGAGCAGCTACCGGGTGCTGTCGTCGTCACCGTCGGCACCGTCGCATCGTTCGGACCGCCCGTCGCGATCGCGGTGGCCATCCTGCGCTACCGGCTCTACGAGATCGACCGGATCATCTCGCGGACCATGTCCTACGGGCTCGTGATCGCGGTGCTGGGTGCGGTCTACGCGGCCGGGGTCGTCGGGGTCGGCACGGCGGTCTCGGCGGTGACCGGCCAGGAGGGCAGCGACCTGGCGGTGGCGGGATCGGTGCTGGCGGTGGTCGCGCTGTTCCGCCCCGTGCGCGCACGGGCACAGCAGGCGGTTGACCGGCGATTCAACCGCACCGGCTACCAGGCGCGCCTGGCCGTGGACCGCTTCGCGCAGGACCTCCGCGACGAGGTCGACCTCGACGAGCTTCGCCGCGAGGTCGTCACGACCGCCGCCACGACCGTGCAGCCGACGACCGCGTCCGTGTGGCTCGCCGACGGGACGGGAACGTCGCGACCCCGCGAGGAGCGTCGGCCATGAACAGCAGCCGGGATCTCGCCCGTCGGACCGCACCCGTCCGGCTCGCGGTACCGGCCGCCGTGCTCCTGACGGTGCTCGCGTGGCTGACGAACCGTTCGCGCCCGTACCTCGGCGTCGAAGGCGGCGCACCGCTCGAGCTGCTCTGGCTCGTCTTCGCCAGCCTCGCCATCGGGTCAGTCGTCATGGGAACCGTGGTCGTCCGTCGCGTCCGCGGCAACCCCATCGGGTGGTTGCTGATCGCGACCGGGCTGCTACACGGCCTGAGCGGCGTCCTGCACGGGCACGCCTACCTCGCCCTGGAAGCGGGATGGTCGTTGCCAGGCGGGACGGTCGCGAACTGGGTCGCTGCATGGCTGATCGTGCCGACCGCCATGCTCGCCGCGTTCATCATCCTGCTGTTCCCCGACGGGCGGCTGCCGTCACCGCGGTGGCACTGGCCGGTTCGGGCCTTCGTCGCGGCAGGCGCCGTGTACGGGCTCGCCGGCGCCGCCGACGCCTGGCCGCGGCGGGCGCAGCCGATCATCGACCTGGTCGAGGTCGCCCCGGCGGTCGGCGACGGCGTGATCGCCCAGTGGTGGCCCGCGTTCATGCTGCTCAACGTGCTGGCGATCGCAGCCGTGGTGGCTCGCTATCGAGGTGGCCGTTCCGACGAGCGGGCACAGATCCGGTGGCTGGCGAGCGCCTTCGCCATCATCGCGGTCGGGCAGACGCTGCTCGCGATCGACGACCCGCCGGTCATGCTGGTCCTCGTGGCGGCCATCGGCACGCTCGCGGTGCCGGTCGCCATCGGCGTCGCGATCCTGCGCTACCGGCTGTACGCGATCGACCGGATCATCTCCCGCACCGTCACCTACGGGCTGGTGGTCGCCGTGCTCGCCGCCGTCTACACGGCCGGTG